>NZ_CP133091.1:717500-1050000 GCF_030908385.1 Mangrovimonas sp. YM274 | reverse complement strand
CCCTTGTTTAGCTTATTGTACTTTTTGTCTTTTTAATGAGTTACGTTATTGCTCGTTACAATAACATTTTATTTTTCATGTATATCTTTCCAATATGTCAATGAACTTCTGTCCCTATGGGACTCGTGGAGAATATCGGAGTCGAACCGATGACCTCCTGCGTGCAAGGCAGGCGCTCTAGCCAGCTGAGCTAATCCCCCATATACCAGATGTTAGTACATAGTAGTTAGTAGTTAGTGACTAACCACTGCTCAACCTCCAGAATTTCCTTTATTAATTTGTAGTCTCAGGCAGACTCGAACTGCCGACCTCTACATTATCAGTGTAGCGCTCTAACCAGCTGAGCTATGAGACTCTACTTAATAGGTCATTTTTAAATTAACAGCAAAAGAACAGGCGCACCTTAAGCTCCTTTTTCCAGTTTCGTCGTCTTTCTCTAGAAAGGAGGTGTTCCAGCCGCACCTTCCGGTACGGCTACCTTGTTACGACTTAGCCCTAGTTACCAATTTTACCCTAGGCCGCTCCTCGCGGTGACGGACTTCAGGCACTCCCGGCTTCCATGGCTTGACGGGCGGTGTGTACAAGGCCCGGGAACGTATTCACCGGATCATGGCTGATATCCGATTACTAGCGATTCCAGCTTCACGGAGTCGAGTTGCAGACTCCGATCCGAACTGTGATAGGTTTTGTGGATTCGCTCCTGCTCGCGCAGTGGCTGCCCTCTGTACCTACCATTGTAGCACGTGTGTAGCCCAGGACGTAAGGGCCGTGATGATTTGACGTCATCCCCACCTTCCTCGCGGTTTGCACCGGCAGTCTTGTTAGAGTTCCCGACATTACTCGATGGCAACTAACAACAGGGGTTGCGCTCGTTATAGGACTTAACCTGACACCTCACGGCACGAGCTGACGACAACCATGCAGCACCTTGTAAGTAGTCCGAAGAAAGTCTGTTTCCAGATCATGCAACTTACATTTAAGCCCTGGTAAGGTTCCTCGCGTATCATCGAATTAAACCACATGCTCCACCGCTTGTGCGGGCCCCCGTCAATTCCTTTGAGTTTCATTCTTGCGAACGTACTCCCCAGGTGGGTCACTTATCACTTTCGCTTAGCCACTCAGACCGAAGTCCGAACAGCTAGTGACCATCGTTTACGGCGTGGACTACCAGGGTATCTAATCCTGTTCGCTCCCCACGCTTTCGTCCATCAGTGTCAGTACGTTGTTAGTGATCTGCCTTCGCAATCGGTATTCTATGTAATATCTATGCATTTCACCGCTACACTACATATTCTAACCACTTCACAACGACTCAAGACCGACAGTATCAAGGGCAGTTCTACAGTTGAGCTGCAGGCTTTCACCCCTGACTTACCGGTCCACCTACGGACCCTTTAAACCCAATGATTCCGGATAACGCTTGGATCCTCCGTATTACCGCGGCTGCTGGCACGGAGTTAGCCGATCCTTATTCTTACGGTACCGTCAAGCTCCTACACGTAGGAGTGTTTCTTCCCGTACAAAAGCAGTTTACAACCCATAGGGCAGTCTTCCTGCACGCGGCATGGCTGGATCAGGCTCCCGCCCATTGTCCAATATTCCTCACTGCTGCCTCCCGTAGGAGTCTGGTCCGTGTCTCAGTACCAGTGTGGGGGATCCCCCTCTCAGGGCCCCTATCTATCGTCGCCTAGGTGTGCCGTTACCACACCTACTAGCTAATAGAACGCATGCCCATCTCTTACCGCCGAAACTTTAATACCATTGTGATGCCACATCGGTATACTACGGGGTATTAATCCAAATTTCTCTGGGCTATCCCCCTGTAAGAGGTAGGTTGCATACGCGTTACGCACCCGTGCGCCACTCGCCGGCGGAAAAGCAAGCTTTTCCCCGCTGCCGTTCGACTTGCATGTGTTAGGCCTGCCGCTAGCGTTCATCCTGAGCCAGGATCAAACTCTTCATCGTTAAATCTTAAATATTATTCAGACTCCCGAAACGGAATTTTCTTGGTTCTCAAAATGGCTTGTTCTTTGTTCGACCAAATCTTATTAAAGATCCAATCTTACGCTGTCAATTCAATATGTTAATGAACTTGTCTTCTTTGTTTTTCTTAAGCTCAGCGCTTAAGCGGGTGCAAATATAGAACCCTTTTTTGAGTCTCACAAACAGTTCGGTTTTTTTTTTTAAAAAGTTTTTTTTCGTGGCGCAATCACCTCTCAAAACCCCTATAACCGATACTCTCAATGAACTCCTTCCGCTACAACAGCACTCGCTGTTTTTGCGGGTGCAAATATACCGCCTTTTTGGATATGTGCAACTCTTTTTTTGTGTTTTTGAAAAATATTTTGAGATAGGAATTTTAGAAGTCTGAAATTGAA
The DNA here is from genome assembly GCF_030908385.1 of Mangrovimonas sp. YM274. Lineage (NCBI taxonomy): Bacteria > Pseudomonadati > Bacteroidota > Flavobacteriia > Flavobacteriales > Flavobacteriaceae > Mangrovimonas > Mangrovimonas sp. YM274. The sequence goes on along the minus strand of NZ_CP133091.1, from coordinate 1,047,622 downwards.
GTGTTTGATTGTGGAAATGTTTCATGGTTTATAGGAAGTGGTGTGTTGAGCTGTTCTAGACACCCCCTTTTTGAATACATACTATATATATTGTGTACAGCCTGCATAAATACAAAATAGCCCTTTGTCATATATATAAAGGATAGTCCAAAACAAAAAAGACATGCCTTGGCATGTCTTCTGTTTAATATAAATTCTATAGCCTGCTACAAAAAGAAGTTCCAGACCAAACCGAAACGAACTATAAAATCACGATACGGGTAATTGGGAGCCGAATAAAATTTATAACCTGTCCATGCAGAATTGAAATGTTCGGCCTTCAAATATATTCGCATTGTTCTCACTTTTGCATTCACGAAAAAATCCAACATAGGAAAGTTTCCAATTTTCGTGTCATTTTGAACATAAAATTCTGCAAGCAGTGGATCGTATCCATTCATATTATATTCGGTAAAATATTTAAAAGTGATCCCTGTTTGTAAAAACAATGCCTTCTTTTTAAAGAAATGATTGGAATAGTAAAAGGTATTTCTGGTAATAAACTGAGGAACATTTAAAATATTATCGCCATTCAACACATTTTGATACATGATGGTGTTATCCAAAGCGAATTTACCGAACCCAATTTCTTTGTTTAATTTCAACCTTAAATAATTTACTATATTATCTGTTTGAAATGGTTTTATACCGCCGGAGGTATCATCTTCCGCAAAATATGTGTAATTTGTAATATTGGAATAGTCCAAGGAAATAGTAGCAAACTTCTCAGACTTCAATTCTACAGCTAATTGTTGTGTTTGAACATTGTTAAATGTATTAGAATTATCCCAATTGTAATTAAGGTAATCACTATGGTACAACAGGTAATTGTAATTTGCCACCTTGGAGCTTGAATTAAAAGTAGCCCCCAATTTAATATCATCTGAAAAACTATAGCCTGCAGAACCCTTAAAAAAATTGCCTTTCAAATCTCCTGCCACATTAATACCAAACTCTCCTTTTACTTGAAACTTTCCAAAAGTATTCTCATACGCCCCTCCTGCTTCTACTACATCACCCTTTAAGCGATTGGTAATAGTGCTTCCTTCCAAGATTACCAAAGCATTATACCCATAATTATAATTATAATAATCCAAGTTTACTTTAATATTTCCCAAAGTTCGCTCCTTGAAGTTGACAAAAAAACGATTCCTAAAATCCTCAAGTGTAACCTTATCGTTGATTTGGTTACTTAGAAAAGCTTCGCCAAAAAATTCATTTTGTCTACTCTGAACAAATTGATAGTATTTATCTTCAAAAGAAATAACATGTCCAACATTGAGCACAGCCTTCTGCAAAGAATCATTTGATTTGGTAATTTGGTATTGGTGTTCTAAATGAAATCGCTTCCCTTCCAAAATATTTTCGGCATTTTCAAAAACTGGATCAAACACAGACCTATCTTTAAACTCCTTGTTTCCTGATTCAAAATTTACCAAGTCAATATCCCTTAAACCTCCATTTTCCTCATTAAGCAGATCTTGCATAACTATATGCCCTCTCAATTTATACCTATTATTTTTGGTGGTGTAATTAGTAATAAATCTAAAATTACCGGTACTAGTAAGTTGATGTTGGTATTTCCCCAACGAACGCAATCCCTTATAGGCAATAGTCATATTAAATTGCTTAGAGGTATTTACACTAAACAGTGCATCCAAAAGATGTCCTTGTTCAAAAACTGTTTTGTAAAAAAGTTCTGTAAACGGCGTAGCAACCTGGTAATAATAAATATCCTCTATTTCCATGTAATTAAAATGCCTTGCTCTAGCTCCAAACATGGGCATAACATCCGTATTGGAAAGATCGTAACTTAAGGAATTAAATGTTTGGCCTGTATTTAAAAAACCAATCCGTTCAAAATTATCTTTTCTAAGGTAATTAAATTTATAATCCTTTTTTATGGTAAGCGAAGTATCCACCAAGGTCGTGTCCAAATCATGAGATACCATTTTATACATATCAATGGTTGCCTTTTTATCCTTTGAAGTTCTTTTACTGTCCCTTACACTCGAGGATTGTGAAGTGGTATCAATAGTGGTATTACGTTCTCTCCCTAATGGCTTATCAAATTTTTTAATTTGAGCGGTCATTAATTGAACAAAAAAAATAAAAACCAGCAAAAGTAATTTCCTCATACCTATTGTAAAATATGCAGCAAAAGTAAGTATTTAAAACGAAACTAATGAGAGATTATTATATGCAAAAAAAGCTTAAAATAGAGGCTTGATCTTATACCAAAAGTCATGATTACGAGAAAATATATCATAAAAAAACCGCAATAAAGGAATCCTTATTGCGGTCATTTTAATAAAACCTATCTTAAGTAAGTAGATAAGTTTAATTACAACTAAATATTATTCAATAACAATCTTCTTGTTAAAGGTTTGTGCTCCATTTTCAACATTCAAGAAATAAACACCTGAAGCAAATTCCTTAACGTTTATAGTATGCAACAAACTAGATGATTTTAATTCAGATTGATATACCATACGTCCATGGATATCATACAAGCTAACGTTAGAATTATTCTCTACGGATGTTAATTTAAGATTAATAACATCTTTAGCTGGGTTTGGCCAAACAGCAACATTCTGTGCTTGATTATCATCAACTCCTAAAGTGGCGTCAATTCCAGTAATTACAATAGAAAAATCTTGTACATCCCCCTCTAATGTACCTTTGTGCGATACGGTAACAGTGTATTCCCCTGAAGGATTATCTACTTCAATTTTCTCAATGTTATCTACGGTGTTATCGGCTTTAGTAGCCCCTCCATTTGGAAAAGCGGGATCCAATTTCCATGGCAGATATGTGTTGTCTGTATTTGTTACACGAACATCTAAATCATTCACCAATATAGCGATTGGATTATCTTCCAAATCATCAGGATTAGAAGATGTATACACAGTCCCCTCTGGATCAGTCCAACTAATAGTAACCACTAGAGGTTCTCCTCCAACGGCCGTTACATTAGTAGTATATGTTTCATCATTAGCCAATTCTGTTTCCGCAACTATAGATGACACTCCATTATTGGTAATACAATTTGCAGCATCTTTAGCATTTAACAATCCCCACCCGTACTTATAGTCAGGACCATCATTAAAACCAGCTTCCAAGGCAGTATGAGCCATAAGAGCCTTTACGGTAGCTGCCTTCATATAAATGTCATTTACATTATTATAATGTTCTTGTAATAAGGCTAAAGTTCCAGTAACACTTGGAGTGGCCATGGAAGTTCCTTGCATATAAGCATAGGCATTGTTGGCTGTAGATACTGAAGATTTCACACTTACCCCCTTAGCGGAAATGTCCGGCTTAATTCTTCCGTCATCTGTAGGCCCCCAATTACTAAAATTACTCATCTGAACACTAAATTCGCTGGTATAATCTATAACTTCATTTACAGCAGCAACGGTAATAGCATTTTTAGCGTTAGAAAAACCTTGAAGCATGTCAAACCCTCCTTTATTTGTCGCAGCAGAGGCCAATTGTCTATCATTTCCAGCTGCTAACACCGGTAGATAATAGGGAGCTTCATATAATAATTCATCCAAAGCTTTAGATTTATTATCATACTTACCAAACCAATAAACTGGAATTACAAGCTCATCATCATCATTAAACACATTTAATCCATAAGAGTGATTTGACAATAACATTCCTGAAGCCGCTTCGCTAGCCATTTCAGGCAAATCACCATCCCAATCATAAGCTATTATAGAGGCCCCGTAAGCCATACCCTTAGCCTCAGGATCTACTCCCGAAGCAATCATAGTCCCAGCTACGTGAGTTGCATGGTTTGTTTCATCATTAGAATTAAAGAAAATGAGAAAATCTTGCTGATCAATTCTTCCCGTCAATTCTTGATGGTTACTTCTAACAGCATCACCTTCCCACAATCCTAAGTTTAAACCTGCACCAGAAAGATCTAAACCTAAAGCACCTCCAGTATACAAATCATCGGCTTGCACAGTTTCCGCAGCTCCCGCATTGTAAGAAGTAACATATATAGGAGAGCCATCCATTCTCAAACCTTGTAAGTAACTAATTTTCCCATCATGTTCAATAATCCTAGGGTATTTTTCCAATGCCGCTTTCAAAGACTTTTCATACTCATCCTGGAATCGTTCTGACAACAGCGTAAGATTAGCTTTGTCTTCGTCACTTATATACTTCGACACTTGATTTTTAGTCTGCCCCATTGCATTAATGGTCAAACACATGGCCAACATTATTGTAATTTTTTTCATTGTGATTTTTTTATCGCGGCCAAATATAGCATTATACAGCATATAAAACAAAAAAGGAACAGCATTTAACTCTTCCTTTCACAACTCCATTTAACATTATTTGAGGTTTTCTTAGAAAATATCTTAATTAAAGACACAAATACTAAACAATTTATCTTTATGAGGACAAAAAAATTCCATAAAAAAAGCCAGAAAATTTAAAACTTTCTGGCCTTTAATTTAAATGAATTTTATATGCTTATGGTACTAAAACCAAGTCCACTTCAACATTAAAAGGTTCTGTAAACAAACCTTGAGTTAAACTCAAGCTAATTACTCCAGCTCCATCATTATAAACACCAGTACCACCAGCACCAGGGATACCGTTAGTATTAGCCGGAGTTAGACTAACATTATAATCACAACCAATTTGGATAACCACTGGGTAATAATATTGACCAAGGTATGAGTCATCACCTGTAGCAGCCGCTACAAACTCTCCCCAAGCATTAGCAATTGAATACTCATTCAATCCTCCGGTAGGTACCAATTCTCCTTGGAAATTATTTACCAAAGACGTACCAATGAAAGCAGAGCCATTAAATGAGGTACCTGGCAAATCTACAGGGCAATATTGGTTTAATCCTAAAAGGAATGTAGTATCAAAATTAGCAACTTCTGCATTTTGAATATCTACCAATTCAATTGCTAAAGTAGAACCTTGCGTTGAAATGGCATCGAAATTTCCAAACACTTCAACATAACCAAGATACTCATTGGCAGGTATTGTAAATGTATAAGATTGGAATTCATATTGATCAGGCGTAGCTGTAGTTAGCTCTTCATTTACCGCCACAGTAAACGTTCTATCAGTAGAGGCTGCCTTCGTAACTCCAACCACAATTTGTGTGCTTGATTCAGGAGTATCCTCTACGAAAAATCTACCTGAAGTCCCCTCTGTAAAATATATCAAACTAGGCCCGTCGTATAATTCCGGATCTTGCTCATCACACGATGTCAAGAAAAGCGTAAATATAGACAGTATAAATAAATACTTTTTCATTTTTTTATAATTTCAAAAATTAATATTGAGTGTTTTGTTGGATTACGTCATTGGCAAAAATTTCAGCCGAAGGAATTGGTAATGCCATTCTGTAGTCAGTACTATCCAATGAACAAGGATCTGCAGAATCTGCACAATCATCAGCACCTCTGTTTACACCTAATCCAAATCTTTTCAAATCAAAGAATCTATGTCCTTCATACGCCAATTCAAAGCGTCTTTCTGCTAAAATATCATTCAAAGCATTGCTAAGACTACCATATGATACTGGCGTTACAGGACCTCCTTGGTACACACGAGCGTTTTGTAACGCTTCAACATCTTGAGCTGCCAAATCCAAAGATCCAGTCCTAGCATATGCCTCTGCTCTAATTAAGTATTGCTCCCCTGTTCTGAACACTTTGATATCATTTAAGCCAGGATTAGCATCACTTCCTAAATATTTACCAACTCTTAAATCATCAACATCAAAATTATCAGTGTCAATTGTAATGAATGTTCTGATGTCATTAGTCCAGCCATTAGCAGCCATATAGTCAAATAAGCTATATGAAATATTAAAGAAACGATCGTCATTCGTATCAGTAAATATAGTACCAACAGCACCATCTCCTGAAGTTCTGGCTAATTTAAATACAACTTCTGTTTCCACCTCATCAGTCCAAACTCCAAAATATTCTGCACCCATTGCCAAAGGCGATGCATTAATAACTTGTGTTGAATAACTTATTGCTGAAGCATAATCTTTTTGATATAAAGCAACGCGCGCTCTCAAAGCATTAATACCAGTCCTTGTTAAACGAGTATTGTCAGTATACGATGCACTCAATAAATTATATGCTTCTGTTAAATCGGCATTCACAAAAGTAAATACTTCACCTACAGTGTTACGCGGAAATTGCTCGAATACATATACATCGTCAATGATTGGCACTCCTAAAGACCCATTTTCATAATCTTGAGCAAACAATCTCAACAAATCAAAATGCTCCATAGCTCTAATCGCCAAACACTCTGCCTTAATGCGTTGCATAGTTGCCTCTTCCTCTTCATTAAGAGGCGTAATGCTTTCCATTGCGTCTAAAACTCTATTGGCTCTAGCAATAACGTTGTACATATTGCCCCATAAACCACCCACTTCATCAGTACCTGGGTTAATAGACCATCTGTGAACTTGTATTCCCTGTCCTCTGTTTGTTTCAGCAATTCTTAAATCATCAGTAAAGCGCGATGACCACTGAATGATATTAGAACCTGAAATACCGGCATACACACCATAGATACCTCTTTCTAAATCATCAACATTGGTAAAGGCATTTTCTTCTAAAATCTCATCGTCTGGCGCTACATTAATGGCATTATCACAAGAATATATACCACCCATTAATAGGGCCATGCATAGATATTTTGATATTTTTTTCATAGTCATTTTTTTTTAAAATTTAACATCCAAACCAATCGTAAACGTTCTTGGTGTAGGATACTCGTACTGAGCAATATTATTATCATCTTCAGGATCGAAACCGGTAAACTCAGTCCAAGTATAAAGGTTTTGTCCTTGAGCATATAATCTTAAGCCACTGATATAACCGATACTGTCAATGTATCTTTGAGGAAGATTATAGGCTATTGTCAAATTTCTCCACTTAGTAAACGAGGCATCTTCAATATCTTTAGAAGAGAATTCTCTGTTGAAATCACTACTTTGGATTTCAGTAATGTCGCCAGGTTGTTGCCACATATCTAACATTGCTGTAGACAAGTTGTACTGGGCAAAGTTAGGATTTTCTTGGAAAAACGTTTGGTTATTAAACCTGTAATAATCAGCTGCAAAAGTAAATAATGTAGACAATTCAAAAGCTTTATAAGTCACTCTAGCTCCAAAACCACCAGTCCAAACAGGGTTAAAACTTCCATATTTTGCAACAGAATTAGTTTCACTATATACATTAGTAACATTACCATCCAAATCATAGTACAAAGGTTGTCCATTCGCTGGGTTTACACCTGCCCAACCAACAATATAATGAGACCCAAGAGGCAAACCTTCCCTAATAATAGAGGTTCCTTGCTCAAATTCATTAACTTGTCCTAAATCTAAGATTTCATTTTCGTTATAGTTGAAATTTCCATTCAATTCAAATTGGAAATCGTCAGTTCGCACTAAAACTCCAGTTAAGCTAACGTCAAAACCAGCATTTCTCATAGATCCAGCATTTGCTTGGATACTTCCTACACCAGCAGACGCCTGAGATAAATTATAGGTTACAAATAAATCTGTTGTTTTATTGTTATAATATTCAACAGAACCTGATAATCTATAATTAAACAAGTCATAATCCAAACCAACATTAAATTGGTTAGACACCTCCCATTTCAACTCTGGATTTCCAATTCTTCCAAAGGCAATTCCAGTGTTACCATTATAAGAAGTTTGTCCATAGGCCGTAGATTCAGAATAATCCGCAACAGCATCTTGGTTACCAGAAGTACCGTAACTCGCTCTTAGTTTCAAGTTATTAATAGTCTTGTTTCCTGCAAGGAATTCCTCATTAGATATGTTCCATCTACCAGCAACAGAGTAAAATGTAGCCCATTTGTTTTCATCAGCAAACTTAGAAGAAGCATCTCGTCTTATAGAAGCATCTATACCAAAACGTCCGTCAAAATCATAGTTAACCAATCCAAAATATGAGAACAAACCACGCTCTAGAACACTTCCTGAAACCGTTGGAATTAATTCGTTATCTGGTGTTCCTTCACTAATCCCTGCAGGTACACCTGGCAAAGTAGGATTAATTCCGTAACCAGTAAATCCACTAGATCTAGAGTGTGTTTTAACATACTCCATATAAACTCCAGCAGTTAAGCTATGCTTATCTGCAAACACATTGTCATATACCAATCTTGTAGTAGACGTAATGTTTGCGAAATAGTTATTTGACTCCGTGTAAAAACCGGCATTACCAGGAGTTGTTGTACTTCCATAATGCGTACTAGGATCAGCATATCTAAAAGCATTATCCTGCGTAAAATCAACACCTAAATCAGTTCTAGCGCTAATATTTTTAAATAATTCACGCTCGGCATAAACAGACCCAGTAAATCTGATTTGTTTACCTTCTCTACCGTTATCGTATAGGTTTTCCAATGCATTTGCTCCTACTCTTCCATTACCAGTAGCAAATGTTCCATCGGCATTATAAGGGGCGTCGTAAGGAGAGGCTAAATACACCGCAGCATAAGGGTTTTGTAATGTAACCGATGCCTCAGAATCCACACCGTGATCAATTGAATAAGCCACTAAAGAGTTGAATCCAATTTTCGTCTTGTCATTAGGTCTTGACTCGAAGTTATTTCTAAATGTAAAACGCTTAAAATCTGATCTCACAGAAATACCTTCTTGATCAAAATAACTCAAACTACTGTAGTATCTTGATTTTTCAGAACCTCCAGTCATAGAAATTTCATGAGAAACAGTTTGTGCTGTTCTAAAGAAATAATCCTCCCAATTAGTATCTACCTGAGCCAATTCCGCAATTTCAGCATCCGTTTTATCGGCACCTAAACCACTACCAATCAACCTTTGGAAATTCAATAATTCTTGTGAATTCATCATAGAAAAACGCGAGTTTCCTACTTTAGAGATACCATACTGAGTTCTATATTTAAACTCTGTCTTCTCTCCAAAAGCACCTTTTTTAGTTGTTACTACAATAACCCCATTCGCACCTCTAGAACCATATTGTGCAGTAGCACTGGCATCCTTAAGCACCGAAATATTTTCAAAATCATTAGGGTTCAATGCTGCAAAATCACCTGCACCTACTTGAATCCCGTCCACAATATATAATGGCGTGTTACTACCATTAATAGACCCGTTACCTCTAATTCTTACTCTTGCAGAACGCCCTGGCTGACCTGACCCTGCAGACACTTGAACCCCAGGAGCCTGACCTTGAAGAATCTGATCAAAAGAAGCAATTGGCACCTGCTCGATAGCTTCAGCCTTTACAACTGAAACCGCTCCAGAAACCTTTGTTTCATCTCTTGAAGAGTACCCTACAACCACTACTTCTTCCAAAGCAGCAACATCTTCCTGCATAGAAACATTTATAGAACTACTTGAGCCTACTTTCATCTCAACAGTTTTCATACTTACAAACGAAAACACCAAAGTTTCTCCTGTACTCGCTGTGATAGTATAATTACCATCAAAGTCAGTTTGAACACCTCTGGTAGTTCCTTTTACAATTACATTTACACCAGGCAGAGGCAAACCATCCGCTTCTGATATAACTGTTCCTGTGACCGTTTTTTCCTGCGCATAGGAAAACTGCATCACTAACGCCATAAACAGCGTCATTAACCATGTTAACTTTAATTTCATAAAACAATTATTTGAGTTAGTCTTGCGCAAACATCTTAATAATATATTAAATAAGCAAGTTATTTTATTAAAAAAGTGTTAACGCAAAACAGGCTAAAAAAAGGCGCAATAATTGCTGTTTCAACACGGTATAACAACCAATAGATGCATAAAATTCAATTTGGTTGCGTTAAAATTTTAACTTTGCTGAAAATTTAACATTTTAATGCTTTTATCCAATTTTTCGAAATTCTCAATAGAATGCGGTACTGACGAAGCAGGTAGAGGTTGCCTAGCAGGCCCCGTTACTGCCGCTGCAGTAATCCTTCCTAAACAACTAAAAAACACCTTAATTAATGACTCCAAAGCGCTTACAGAACTTAAGCGCAAACTGCTCAAACCTGTTATAGAAGACAAAGCTACCGCCTATGCATTTACACATATTTGGCCAGAAGAGATTGACAATATCAATATATTAAACGCCTCCATACTTGCCATGCACAAGGCCATCCTTCAACTCCAGCCTCAACCGGAATTTATCATTGTGGACGGCAACAAATTCAAGCCTTTTAATGACATCCCTTTCGAAACTATTGTTAAAGGAGACGGTAAATACCTGAGTATTGCAGCGGCCTCAATTATAGCCAAGACAGAGCGGGACGCCTATATGGAACGAATTCATGCAGAATTCCCAATGTACAATTGGAAAAAGAACAAAGGCTACCCCACTAAAGAGCATAGGGAAGCGATAAGAAAATACGGCATTACCAAATACCACCGTAAATCCTTTCGGTTACTCCCCGAACAATTAAAACTAGAGCTATAACCGTTAACACTCTTTTCATTTTTTTGATTCCGATTAAGTATATTTGCCTTGCAAAGTTCATTTTATCAAAACCCCTCTTTATATATGAAATACTTTTTTGCAAGTTTCTTCATAGCTCTTCTATTTAGCTGCAACACCAACTATACGGAACAACCCCAACCCAACCAATTAATTCCGGAAGAAACTGAAGTTATTTTAAAAACTTCGAATCTAGAAAACCTGAGAAGCAGTTTAAATAATAATGATTTAATTAAAGCGCTGTCAAAAAACAATAATGCCGCTGCCAACTTTAAAGATCTCGGTTTTTTATCATATTTAAATACAGACCACCCTGTTTACATAGCTTTCAGCCAGAATCAAAACGACAGTTTGAAATTTGCGGTAATTACCAAAAACCTGCCATCCTTAATAAAATTTGATTCGCTTATCAAACACACAGAGGACATTATAAAAACCAAAAGTAAATCCATCTACAAAACAACCTTAGAGGATCAAGTTTTCTACAGCACCATTATAGATAGCATATTTTTTGCCTCCAATTCAAAACACCTGGTGGAATTGGCTAGACCAAAAATCTCAACAGATTTGGAATTACAAAAAGCCCTTAACGCTTCTTCTTCAGACAAAACCTTTTCCGTTATTTACAAATCCAATGATCAATTCCCAAAGGTTTTCAAAACAGAAGAATTATCTAGCGCGAAATTATCCGATTACTTAATGTTGGATGTCACGCTATCACAGGACGACATTTCCCTTAATGGAATTACGAAAGCGATTGACTCCTCAAAAAGTTTAATTAACATTTTCAAGAACACAGTTCCCCAAGAAAATAAAATTAGTAATGTATGTCCGCCAAACACGGAAGCATTCTTAAGTTTTACCTACAATAATTACAAAACGTTTCAAGAACAACTCAATCGCTTTAATAAAAAAGACTCCCTTACTGCACCAAACGCCCTTTTTGAAAACATCAACGAAATTGGCCTTATATATAATAAGGACTCAAAAGCTATCTTTCTTAATTCTATCGACCAGACTTCTACCCTAGAGCAGCTAAAAGAGAGCAATCCCATAGAAACCTATAGAGACATTTCTATTTACAACTTTGATTTCCAAACTATTTTTAAGGAGCAATTTTCACCGCTTATCACCGTTGAAAATGCTTCCCACTATATCACTCTTGACGATTACTTTGTGTTTAGCGATAACCTAGAGCTTTTAAAAGACATCATCTCCAACTACCAAAATGATCATACACTATCCTCTCAGGGTTACTACAAAAATTTAACTGAACAATTAAGTGATGAATCTTCTTTGCTCATTTACGGTAATAATGAAGAACTATTTTCTGTCCTGAAACAAAACTTTACCAACGACATTGAATTCAATACCAATGAATACAAAGCTTCCGCCATGCAATTCATTTACGATTCAGATTTTGCACACGTAAATGCCAGTATCAAAAAACACAAAGCAAAACAAAGTTCCAATGCCGTTTCCGAAGAGTTCACCATTACCCTGGACAATGATTTATTAACAACGCCTCAATTTGTAACCAATCACATTACCAAACAAAAGGATATTGTGGTTCAGGACGTAAAAAACAATTTATACCTTATTTCCAATGAGGGGAAAGTTCATTGGAAAAAACAACTTCAAGGAAAAATTTTAGGCAAAATTGAACAAATTGACATTTATAAAAACGGACGTTTGCAACTGGCCTTTGCAACGCCCCACCGCGTATATGTTATTGCCAGAAACGGTAAAGATGTTTCGCCATTCCCATTAAACTTTAAAGATGAAATTACCCAACCCCTCTCCGTTTTTGATTATGATAAAAAGAAAAAATATCGCTTATTGGTAACCCAAGGCAAAGAGGTGTTGATGTATGACCAAAGAGGAAAAACCGTAAAGGGATTTACATTTAAGAAAGCAGCTCATACAATAAACACACAACCCCAACACTTTAGGATAGGCAGAAAGGACTACATAGTATTTGCCGAAGGAACCAAACTCCAAATATTGGACAGAGTAGGCAAAACAAGGGTTCGAGTAAACGATGCTATAAATTTTTCAAGCAACAACATTTATCTCTATGACGATAAATTCACAACCACTACAAACAAAGGAGTGCTGCTTCAAGTAAATCAAAGCGGAAAAATAAATAGTGCCGATTTAAACCTAAGTCAATCGCATCATTTAACAACCACTAGTAAAACCCTGGTAACGCTTTCAGAAAATAAGTTGACCATTAAATCCCATTCTATTGAATTGGACTATGGTGATTATACCGAACCAAAAATATTTTACGTAAACGACAAGATCTATGTTTCCACTACAGATTTACAATCCAAAAAAATCTACCTTTTTGATAGCCAAGGAAAATCTATACCCAACTTTCCAATCTACGGAAACTCAACCATCGATTTAGACTCAATTGACAAGGATAAAAATGTTGAAATCGTTACAAAGGGAGAATCGAACAGTTTAATTATCTATAAAATAAACTAAAAAACCCGTTAATATCCATTAACCATAGCTACAACGGTTTTGAAAAGAGATATTTTTTAAGTATCTTTAGTAGATACAAAATGACACACCTCTTGCCTAGAGCACTATAATATACGCCAAGGCAGCCAAATTACAAGTCCCCTTAAATCAAACGCCAAAGTCAGCTTTGGCGTTTTTTTATGACCTAATCTCTTCAAATTTTAGTAGTATTGCAGCTTGAAAATTCAGAGTTCCAAATCATGATTAAACGCACAAAAGCATCCATATCCAAATGCATCATCCACAAAGTGGGCAACAAGTTTAACAGCACCAAAAATGCCTTTTCAGAAAGCCTTTTAGAATTTGACGAAGCTAGTTACGAACTTCTGCTTCCCTATTTGCTCCGCCCTTTTGGAAGTATAGCCGAAACCTACCGCTTTAACCATCACTCCAACATAGAGCTAAACGAAATAAACAGTTATGCCTCTCAACTTTTAGTTGATGACACTGACTTTATTGACGTTTCAAAACACGTGGTTAATCACTTGTTCGAACAATCAAATTCTGCTCAAATAAAAACAGGAGATGTAATTGTATGCATGTTTCACGACATTCAGTACGAAGATTATACGACTGATGCTGTTGGGATTTTCAAAATTGAGAATAAAACCAACTTTTTCCAGACCTATATGGAAAATGGCAGCTACGATATTTACGTGCAATCTGGAATTCAGACCAAAAAAGTAGACAAGGGCTGCTTGATTCTTAATGCTGCCGACGCAGAAGGCAAAATTGTATTAAGCGTAGACCACAACAACTACGATACTCAATACTGGATCAAAAGTTTTTTAAACGTCAAATATCCTGACGATTCCAATGAACACACCAAAAACTACATCGAGATGTGCCGTGAATTTTCAAAGGAAGTGGTACAGCCTAATTTTGGTGGCCAAGAACACAGTAATTTTCTAGCAAAAACTGTCGATTTTTTTAAAGAGCGGGAAATTGCAAACGTCGAAAACTTTAAAGAAGAAGTCTTTGAAGAAGAAAAGCACAAAACTTTGTTTGACGACTTTAAAAAGGACTACGAATCTGATCACAACATCGTGATTCGCAATCAATTTGACATTTCGGAAGTAGTTCTAAAAAAGCAGAAACAAAAAATTAAAAGTGAGATCAAACTGGACACCAACATTCAAATTAAACTGGACATTGATGCCCCAGATGCTTCCGAAGACTACTTAGAACGCGGATATGATGAAGCAAAAAAAATGCACTACTACAAAGTGTTTTTTAACAAAGAATTCTGATTTTTATTAATACATATTCTGTAAATTTGCACTCGATTTTAATACTTTAATTATGAAAAATGCAATTTACACCCTAATTTTTGCGTTATTTTTAAATTTTAACGCTTTTAGCACAACGTCTAATGTTCAAGATTCCATGGCAGTTGGAGATGTTTTAACCATCAACACACCTGACAACCAATCCTTTAAGGACATCGATTTCCCTAAACTTAATCTTATCGTTAAACGTGGTGGAGTTGCCTCCTATAATAGTGTAGATAACATTGCAGTTGTAATTTCTGAAATCAAGGAAGATAGCAATGGCAACACTATTGCTGTATTGAAAAGACAGGACGGCAAAAAGTTCTTTAATCAATACAAAGAAGTATCTGCAAATTTGGACAATGCACTAGCATCTGGAGAATTAAGCATTGTAAAATAAGCTTATAATTTAGGCCCCTTATCTATATATAAACCCCAGAGTATTTTTTTAATACTTTGGGGTTTTCTATTTCTTAAGACCTTCTATTTTATCTGCTGTCAAACGGTATGCTGCTCCCTGACGAATTCAGCTTCAAAAAGCTGTTTGAAATGCTTAAGAAGACTTTCCTTTACCTCATTTTCATCTACTGTATCTACTCCCAATTCAACATTTAAAGAAGTAACCGCCTTGCCCCTAATACCACATGGAATAATGTTATCAAAATATCCCAAATCTGCGTTAACGTTTAAGGCAAATCCATGCATGGTCACCCAACGACTAGCCCTTACTCCCATAGCACAAATTTTTCTAGCAAACGGGGTTCCAACATCCAACCAAACACCAGTTTCCCCTTCACTACGCTCTGCTTTCAATCCGTATTCATCTAAAGTAAGAATCACCATTTCCTCAAGAAACCTTAGGTATTTGTGAATATCCGTAAAGAAATTATCCAGATCCAAAATAGGGTAACCTACAATTTGTCCTGGTCCGTGATAGGTAATATCACCTCCCCTATTAATTTTGTAAAAAGTAGCTCCCTTTGCATTGAGCTGTTCCTCATTTAACAGAAGATTAGACAAGTCGCCACTTTTCCCTAGAGTATATACATGTGGATGCTCAACTAACACAAAATAATTAGGTGTAGGTTGGTTGGTCCCTTCCCGCCTATTTTTTATTTTTAAATCAAGAATCTCTTTAAAAAGCAATTCCTGATAATCCCAAGTCTCTCTGTAATCCTTTAATCCTAAATCCTGTATTTGTACAACTTTGTTCAAACTCATCTCTCTAATATTACTTCTAAATTCAAGGCCTCTGGATTTTTAATATATTCCATAAAACCAAACTCAACGGTAACTGTTTTTCGGTCCTCACTAAACAATGCTGTTTCATTGGAAACCGACTTTATCGGTCTTGGAAAATGATAGTTTAATTTATAGGTTGAAGATTCATAAATCATCGCCATTTCGCTTAAACTATCAACCATTCTCTGATATAAATCCTTATCGATAATTTTTGTTTTTCTAGTAAATTTTCGTCCGTTAAAACTGTATTTCAACTCTGAAGTTTCCTGACCCAAGGACGCAAATTTGTTGCTACCTCCTGCAGCTTCCTTATCACCTAAACTTTGTATTTTGGTCATAGCAGATAACATATCCTGCAATTCGTCTACATCCTTAAAATCCGTAAACAAATCAAACGCCATAGTTTTGGATGCCGGATCCATAAGCATGTGCAAAGAGAAATTCTCCAAACTCCTCAAAGCCTCTTGTTCTTCCTTAGGCAACTGTGAAATACTATCCTTTTTTTCTTCAAAAAATTCCTTAAACGTGAATGTTGAATCTACCTTTTCCTCCGTTTGCTTTGCCAATTCGTCTCCCGTCATTTTCATCATTTCAGAAGCATCAAAAGTAAACTCCATTTTCCCCGAACCATTTTCATTGATGTAGATGTTCTCAGAAAACTCGCAGCTGGTTGCGGTGGTCAAAAGAATCCCCAAAAGGATCCAAACAATTTTGTTCATTGGTGAAAATTTAGATTACCCTACAAAGATACGTTATAAATCGCACATACCTTCAAGCCAAAGCACCACAATATAGCACTACCGCTTAGGGTTATTTACAATTACCAAAGCCGCAATCACTCCTGGAACCCAACCGCACAACCACAACAAAAAGACAATTAAAACCGAACCACATCCTTTATCTAAAACAGCCAAGGGAGGGCAAATTATAGATACCAAAACTCTCCAAATACTCATTAAAAAACTATTATTATTACAACTATATGTCTTAACAGACAAGCTATTTGTTACAAGACATTACCCATTAATTTCTTAATATTTACATAAATTTTCCTTTCACAAAAATCAAACTGAAAGTTGTATGCTAATTTTCACAAATAATGTAATTTTGCAGTTCTAAATTTATTAGCATGCAACTTTCAGAACAAGAACTCGTAAGAAGAGAGAAATTAACCAAACTTCGTGAATTGGGAATCAATCCCTATCCTGCCAACCTCTACCCTGTAGACCACACCTCTAAACAGGTGAAGGACAATTTTGAAGAAGGCAAGAAAGTCGTAGTGGCCGGTAGATTAATGTCTATGAGAGTTCAAGGTAAAGCTTCCTTTGCACAGTTACAGGATTCTGAAGGCAAAATACAAGTATACTTCAACAGGGACGAAATTTGTCCTGGTGAAGACAAAAGCAAATACAATGACGTCTTCAAAAAACTATTGGATTTTGGAGATTTTATAGGAATTGAAGGCGAATTGTTCCTTACCCAAGTAGGTGAAAAAACCATTATGGTAAAAGACTTTACCATATTGAGCAAATCCCTAAAGCCGTTGCCCCTTCCAAAAGAAAAGGATGGAGTAGTATACGATGCTTTTAGTGATCCAGAGCAACGCTACAGACAACGCTACGCCGATTTAGTGGTAAACCCACAGGTAAAGGATGTGTTTGTGAAGCGAACCAAACTGTTCAATGCCATGCGTCAATTCTTTAATGACTCAGGGTATTTTGAAGTAGAAACTCCTGTATTGCAACCTATTCCGGGTGGCGCTGCAGCTAGACCATTCATCACGCACCACAACTCTTTGGATATTCCACTTTACATGCGAATTGCCAACGAACTCTACCTTAAGCGTTTAATTGTTGGAGGTTTTGATGGCGTATACGAATTCTCCAAAAACTTCCGTAACGAAGGCATGGACAGAACCCACAACCCAGAATTTACGGCTATGGAAATTTATGTGGCCTACAAAGATTATAACTGGATGATGGATTTCTGTGAGCAATTGTTGGAACACTGTGCCATTGCTGTTAACGGTACTACCGAAGCTACTTTCGGGGAACACAAAATAGATTTCAAAGCACCTTACAAACGTGTTACCATGGCAGATTCCATTAAGGAATTTACCGGTTTTGACATTACAGGAAAATCTGAAGACGAAATAAGAGCAGCTGCCAAAGACATGGGCATTGCGATAGATGACACCATGGGTAAAGGCAAGCTTATCGACGAGATATTTGGAGAAAAATGTGAAGGTAAATACATCCAGCCAACCTTCATTACAGATTATCCAAAAGAAATGAGCCCTTTATGTAAAGAGCATAGAGACAACCCTGAATTAACGGAGCGTTTTGAATTGATGGTATGTGGCAAGGAAATTGCCAATGCCTATTCAGAGTTGAATGATCCGATCGATCAAAGAGAGCGTTTTGAGCACCAATTGAAATTAGCTGAAAAAGGAGACGACGAAGCAACTCAATTTATTGATTTCGACTTTCTAAGAGCTTTGGAATACGGAATGCCTCCTACTTCAGGAATGGGAATTGGAATGGATCGTTTAATCATGTTCTTAACCAACAACCAATCCATTCAAGAAGTATTGTTCTTCCCGCAAATGAAACCAGAGAAGAAAGGTCCAGAAATGAACGAAGACGAAAAAGCCGTATTGGAACTCCTTAAAAAGGAAACCCCAATAGATTTAAACGCTTTAAAAGTAAAGTCTGGATTGAGCAATAAAAAATGGGACAAAACCATTAAAGGTCTTACCAAACATGGCGTGGCCAAAGTAAACAAAACTGAAGAAGGACTTTTTGTAGAAGCCGTTAGCTAACATCCGGCTTCAACATCAAAATGTCCACGAAAAAGAACCGTTCCCCAATGCGGTTCTTTTTTTATGCCTTTATTTCAAGGCTCTATCCTAAATAGAAATTCATTTAAATGCGTCTTATCTCCGTTGTACACGGAAAAAAATTGACCGCATATCGATAAGTTGCACTCCAAAACAACATTTTCACTACATTAGTAACAGCTATTAATCAGTAATTTAAAACCAAATCCATGAAAAAGCTTACTCTTTTGATGGTACTTGTCATGTTGTGTGCAGCCTGTAGCAAAGATGATGATACCCCAACTGTGGCAGAATGCTTAAAACCGACCAACCTTTCCGAAACCAACCTTACCCACAACAGCGCATCCCTGCAATGGAACAATCCTAATGAAAGTGCTTCCATTAGTCTAGAATATGGCCCAAGTGGCTTTGAAATGGGTACCGGAACCACAATAACTTCAAATGGACTTTCAATAGAACTTAGCAACCTTCAAGCCAATACTACATACGACTACTATTTGGAGGCCAGCTGTTCCGAGGACAATTCTAGTTTACCAACCACGGTTAAAAGCTTTACAACGCTTCCTCCTCTTGTTGTGGCAGAGTTTAAACCCACCTTATCCGAGCTAAACCTATATAGTGGGCCGCTAACAGACCTCGTCCCTAGCATGTATACTTTTGAATACAAATTAAACACCCCGTTATATACCGACTATGCGCATAAACAACGTTTAATTGCATTGCCTGAAGGCGAAAGTATGGTATATGACGGAGATGGCCTTCCCATTTTTCCAGACAATACGCTTATTGCCAAAACCTTTTATTACTTCAATAATGAAATGGACGAATCCTTAGGCAAACAAATCGTAGAAACAAGAATCCTAATAAAAGCAAATGGAGAATGGCTAACAGGAAATTACGTTTGGAACGAAAGCCAAACAGAGGCCACCTTGGATGGGAACGGCCTAGAACTCCCCATTACTTGGGTGGATCAAAACGGAACGCCGCAAAACATCAATTATAAAATTCCTGCAGGTACAGATTGCGTAATGTGTCACAAAACCTATGAAGACATTACGCCAATTGGTCCCAAATTACGCAGTATGAATTTTGATGTCGCTGGCAACAACCAACTTCAGAACATGATTTCCCAAGGGTTATTAACAGGATCACCTTCACCTTCTGAAATAGGTCAGCTTATTGATTGGACCGATGTTAATCACCCCACAGAAGAGCGGGTTAGAGCCTATTTCGATATGAATTGTGCACATTGTCATTCGCCAGGCACTTACCACAACGTCAACTTCTTTGCAGCCATGGATCTTAGGTACGAAACCTCTTTTGAAGAATCCGGGATATATGAATCACGTTATGGCATCATGACAAGATTGCCTTCTTCCATACCACAATACAGCATGCCTTACATAGGCGTATCATTACCACATCAGGAAGCTTTAGACCTTATCATTCCATATTTGGAATCAATGGAGTGATTTTTGAATTGAAAGGAATCCATAAACCTTTGAAAACCCAAAGTTTTCGACCGTTAAAAAAATATTAAAACCCTATTGGCATTTAACACTTTATAAGCTAATCCTTATTTTCACACGATCAATTTAAAACAACTATATTTTGAGACATTTCTACCTTAAACTACTTCCTGTGGTGTCGGCCTTTATGGTCTTGACATGTTCTTCCACAAAAGAAGCTAGTAAATCTAAGGCTACAGTATCTTCTGGGCCAGTATCGTCTCCGGAAAAATCCAATGGAGACATGAAACCTTACGACAAAGTAATCACAGGCAGTGCAAAAACAGACGAAGGTCTTTTTGCTGTGCACAAAATAGACGAGGACTATTTTTACGAAATTCCAGATTCGCTATTTGAACGTGAAATGCTTATGGTAACCCGTATTGCAAAAACCGCTAGCGGCCTGGGCTTCGGTGGCGGTAAGCAAAACGAACAAGTATTACGTTGGCAAAAAAGAGACAATAAGGTACTGCTTCGTGTTGTTTCGTACAATGTAGTGGCTGCTGATTCACTTCCTGTCCACGAAGCAGTTGTGAACTCCAATTTTGAACCCATCCTTTACACATTTCCAATAAAAGCAATTGGAAAAGACTCTACCTCAACAGTAATCAATGTAACAGATCTATTCAACAAGGATGTAAAAGCCCTTGGCCTTCCTGAAGGGACCAGGAAACGCTATAAGGTGTCTAGATTAGAAGGCGACAAATCGTTTATTGAAAGTGTTAAAAGTTACCCGCAAAACGTAGAGGTACGACATGTAAAAACCTATAACGCAGGAAACCCTCCTTCCAACTCAAGCACAGGAACCATTTCTATTGAATTGAGCAATTCGATGATTCTGTTGCCTGAAATCCCTATGAAACGTCGCTATTTTGATGAGCGTGTTGGTTGGTTTACTTCTTCACAAACCGATTATGGTTTAGAAGCACAAAGAAGTAAAGATGTGGAGTTTTTAGACCGATGGAGATTGGAGGTAAAAGATGAAGACATCGAAAAATTCAACCGTGGTGAATTAGTGGAGCCTAAAAAGCAAATTGTATACTATATCGATCGTGCCACTCCTGAAAAATGGAGAAAATACATCAAGCAAGGAATTGAAGATTGGCAAGTAGCTTTTGAGGCCGCTGGTTTTAAAAATGCCATCATTGCCAAAGACCCTCCAACGCCTGAAGAAGACCCAGAGTGGAGCCCTGAAGATGTTCGCTATTCTGTAGTGCGTTACTTAGCCTCTCCTATTCCAAACGCCAACGGACCACACGTAAGCGATCCTAGAACTGGTGAAATTTTGGAAAGCGATATTAACTGGTACCACAACGTGATGTCCCTGTTGAGAGGTTGGTTTTTTGTCCAAACAGCAGCCATCAATCCAGACGCCCAGTCTCCAGAATTTAAAGATGAAGTCATGGGACGTTTAATCCGTTTTGTATCTTCTCACGAAGTTGGACACACTTTAGGATTACCTCACAACTGGGCCAGCAGTGTAGCCTATCCAGTTGAAAAACTGAGAGATCCAGAATTCACCAAAAAATACAGCACTGCACCTTCCATTATGGACTATGCACGTTTCAATTATGTAGCACAACCAGAGGACGGAGATGTAGCCTTGATGCCTAATATTGGAATCTATGACAAATATGCTATTTCTTGGGGGTACCGCCCAATCTTAGGCAAAACTGCCGAGGAAGAAAAAGCAACCCTAGACCAATGGATTTTAGAGCACGCAGGTGATCCTTTATACCGTTTTGGTCACCAACAAGTAGGAGATATTGTAGACCCAAGTTCGCAAAGAGAAGATTTGGGAGATGATGCAATTTTAGCTAGTGAATACGGAATCAAAAACTTAAAAAGAATTGTTCCTAACTTAATTAAATGGACTTCAGAACCAGGCGAGAATTATTCCGATTTGGATGAAATGTACGGTCATGTGGTTTCGCAGTTTAAGCGTTACATGGGCCATGTGTCTGTTAATATTGGAGGTATTTACGAATACTACAAAACTTCAGAACAAGAAGGTCCCGTGTACATTCCAGTTCCTAAGGAACACCAAAAGAACGCCCTTAAGTTTGTAAACGAGCAACTGTTTGCAACCCCTGAGTGGCTAATTGATACTGATATTTTTGGAAGAATAGAATATTCTGGAGCTGTGGAACGCATTAGAAAACTGCAATCAGACATCCTAGATGACATTTTAAGTTTGGGTAGAATGCAACGCTTGATTGAAACACAAACGCTATATGGAAATTCTGCCTATGCTTTAACCGACATGATGAAGGATCTAAGAAACGGTGTTTGGAGCGAATTAAGAAGCGGTAAGTCCATTGAAACCTACCGACGCAACTTACAACGTGCGCACATTGATAGATTGGCTTATTTAATGACGGCCGACAGTCAAAAGAAAGCACCTTCCTTTGGAGGCTATCAAAAATCGACTGCTGTAACGACAAGTCAATCGGATATTAGAGCGGTTGTTAGAGCAGAATTAAAGTCTTTGGAAAGCGCTATTAAATCTGGCTTAAACAGAACAAGTGACCAATTAAGCAAAATTCATTTGCAAGATGCGCTTGAACGTATCGATGCTATTGTGAATCCACAATCTTAAACGAAGAACATCTTCAAAACGAAAAAGCTTCAGAAGTAATTCTGAAGCTTTTTTTTGTTTATATAAATTGTTTTCTACAATCCTAAAACATCAGTTCCCTGCTCGTAAATAACATCTACAGGAATATTGGAAGCACTCAATCTATCCAAATCACTTTGAAGCTCGTTTGAAATAGCAGCCTTTTCAGCTACCAAAGCCCCTACTCCAGCATAATCTCCGTCACCTTGAAGCTTCAAAATCAAACCAGATAAGTCTTTCATAGCTACAATCATATTGTCATAGTTTACTTTATAAGTACCATCTTCCGACCTTGTAAATGCGCCGTGCTCCTTAAAAAAGTTAAAACGAATCATATTAGCCTTTCCATGAGCCGAGGATGCACCAAAACGCACTGAGCGGAAAATACTCGCCATAAACGTGGTCATATAATCTTTCATATCCCCATCAATTTCACCTTTTTCATGCAATTGTTGAACCATATACAATCCCAATACATCAGCTTTTCCCTCTTCCAAGGCGCTCGACAACTCCTTAAGCGACTCCCTCACGGTCCCTTTTCCATTAATGGTGTTTTTAACTCCTAATCCATGAGCCACTTCATGAAACATCGTATTGGCAAAAAAGGCATCAAAAGTGATGTGGTTACGCTGACTTTCGTCTATCAAAACTTCTGAAATAGGAACCAAAATCTTATCAAATTTGGCGCGCATAGCATTTTTCAACTGTAAACGTCTTGTTCCTTTTTCCAATTGCACCTTTTCATCATTTGGCAAATTAATTGCTATGGTTTTACTACCGGCATTACAATCACCAGCGTAGTAAACAACATCATAGGCATTAAGGTCGCTATCGGTTCCAGGAGTTTCTTTTTTATAGGCTTCTTCCACTGGCAAATTCTTTTGTAGTTCCGGTAAAAAGCTTGCAAAACGCGCCAATTTAGCACTCCAATCCTGATCTTTAATCAACACATAAGCCTCGTGAGACGCCTTGTTCCCGAACATTTGATCTTCATAAGTTTCAATAGGCCCGATTACGATATCCAATGTATTGGACTTCATATCCATCCACGCCAAATCACTTGGTTGGTAGTCATCTGTCAATAAGGCATCGGCTCTCAACTCCAAATATTTCTTCAAACCTTCATCCTCGGCCAATGTTGATGCTTCCATCAATAAAGCCGCCACGTCCTTCAACTCGGCTTCAAACTGTTGGTGGTAAGGAATGGAATACAACTTCCCATTCTCATCACGACGTACAAAGTTGTAAATGCTATTTTTATCGTCAATTTGAGCTGCCTTGAATTCCTCTGGCGTCATATCCTTCGGATAAAAGTTTGCTCCTAAAGGTTTCTCCCCAACACCTTCTACAAAAGGCTTATTACCGTCCAAACGGTCCCAAGGCCCATAATTGATAATAGTAAAGGTTTTAGTGTCGGCATCTGAAATGGAATTAAGTAGAGCGTCTTTGTCACCATAGGCTTCGTACCAAAACAGGTCGTTCATTCGTTCAGCTGCCTGAATTAAAATAGGGATCATTTTTTGCTCGCTTTCGGTAAGCTTGGAAATATCCGAAGTAAGTTTCACTGAAACATATTTACCCAACTTTTTAGTCATATCAACCTGAGTAACTTCCTGAGGTTCTTCTTGGACTACTTCTTCTTTTGTTTTTTCATTTTTACATGAGGATGCCAACACCATAAGTGCTAACATTGTAACAATGTTTTTCATATAGTTTAGAGAATTTATTTACTGCCAAAGTTAGCTAATTACTGATTAGTTTTCAACATAATTGGCAATTGGCTGATTATTGTCCAAAACAGCTTCTCGTTTCTAAAGTGTAGTCTGAAACAGTTTATTATAAAATGGAAACCACCCCGCTCTACCCTACAACACTCAACTTAATAGCGCAGGCCCAACATGTTAACAAGTAGTTAAAATTGACAACTCCATTAAACCATCCACCAACCCTTAAGTCTAAAAAGCAGAGTAACGTAAAAACGTAATACCATGAAAACAATATTCTTAATGGCCTTTGCAATCATTGCATTTCAGGTCAGCGCACAACAAGGCCCTAGAAACTTCCAAAACGGAAATCGAGGAGACCGCATGGGCATGTTACAAGATTTAACACCCGAGCAGGCTTCAGAATTACGTACCAAAAGAATGACCCTTAATTTGGACTTAACAGAAGCTCAGCAAAAAGAACTACAAGCTATAAATCTGGAAGAAGCCAAATATAGAAAGGCTAAAATGACTGCCAGACAAAGCATGAGACAACAAGGCCAATGCCCATCCAGTGATGTCATGGCCGCTAGAATGAACGAAAGATTGGACCGTCAAATTGAATATAAGAAAAAAGTTAAGCGCATTTTGACCGATGAACAGTATGAAAAATGGGAAACCATTAGAGGGCAAAATCAAAAACAAATGCTCGCTCAAAGAGGAAAATCCCCTAGGAATAGATAATTTTTGGTTGGTTAATTAGTTTTAGTTAGTGAAAAAGCATTGATTTTAAAGTCAATGCTTTTTGTTTGTTTTTAAGTTTGAAATTTTATTACTTTAGATTTTCAATTTTGAACTAACATAACACACCTATGAAAAAAATAATTACGCTTTGCCTTTTTATGGGCACCCTATTATTTGGAGCAGGAAATCTTGCTGCCCAAAACACTATTGAAATTAATAAAATAGCCTCTGAAAAAGCAGAATCCCTTAGAAAGGTTATTAAGTTTGATACAGACACACTTGAAGAAGTATACCAAGCTTATAAAGATTATGAGACTAAGTACCAAGCTATCAGTTCCGACCTGAAAGCCAACTGGGAAGCTAAAGTTAAAATTGACAAAGAATTGGATCAATCTATGAAGAACTTATTAACCGAAGATCAATATTTCCAATATAAAAATCTCTCGGCTAATTAATTTTCACGCAAGAATATTTATAAAAAAAAGCGATTCAAATTGAATCGCTTTTTTTGTGCTTTATTTTAATGTTGCGGCTACTTTATCCACCGCTTTTATAGTGGCATCCAAATCTTCATAAGAAAGTGCATCACTTATAAACCATGTTTCAAAGGCACTAGGCGCTATATACACCCCTTCATTAAGCATTCCATGGAAAAAGGCCTTAAACGTATCGTTATTGCCCTTAGCAGAGGATTCAAAATCCACTACAGCATCTTCCGCAAAATGCACCGAAATCATAGACCCCACTCTATTGATGGTATGCACGATTTCATGTTGTTCCAACACTTCGGCTATCCCTTTATGTAAATAGGCCGTCTTTTCTTCTAATCTTGTGAATATTTCTGGGGTTCCATTCAATTCCGATAGCATAGCTAAACCAGCAGCCATTGCCAGCGGGTTTCCGCTCAAGGTTCCAGCCTGATAAACGGCTCCCAACGGCGCCAAGTAATTCATAATTTCGTTTCTGGCTGCAAAGGCACCTACCGGCAAACCACCTCCAATTACTTTACCAAAACACACGATATCGGCATCTACATTGAATAATTCCTGAGCGCCTCCTTTGGCCAATCTAAAACCAGTCATGACCTCATCAAAAATCAACAGAATTCCATGTTCATCACAAAGTGCTCTCAACTTCTGAAGGAAATTATCCCTTGGTGGCACACAGCCCATATTTCCGGCGACAGGCTCCAAAATAATACAGGCTATTTCTCCTGCATTGGCCTCAATAAGCGCTTTTACATTCTCAATATCATTATATTTTGCCAGCAACGTGTCCTTTGCCGTGCCTTGCGTTACTCCTGGACTGTTAGGACTGCCAAAAGTGACTGCACCACTTCCTGCTTGGATCAAGAATGAATCACTATGGCCGTGGTAGCAACCTGCAAATTTTATAATCTTATCCTTTCCTGTAAACCCTCTTGCCAAACGCACCGCACTCATGCAAGCTTCGGTTCCAGAATTTACAAAACGAATTTTATCAATATTAGGCACCATAGAAACTGCCAATTCAGCAATTGTAGTTTCTATCTCCGTGGGCATCCCAAAAGAAGTCCCTTTTTTAGCTTTGTCAATGACCGCCTCAACTACCGGTGGGTGTGCATGCCCTAAGATCATAGGCCCCCATGAGTTGATATAATCGATATAACGATTGTCATCTTCATCATATACATAAGCACCTTTGGCGGATTTGGCAAAAATTGGCGTTCCTCCTACCGCTTTAAAAGCCCGTACTGGGGAATTCACCCCACCAGGAATTACTTCCTCCGCCAATTTAAACAGTGTACTGCTTCGTTGATATAACATCTTTAGTTATTTTTTATAATTAACATTTGACCAATACTTAAATCGTTACTTCTCATACCATTCAATTCCCTGATGGATTCCACCGTTGTATTATAACGCTTGGAAATTGAATATAAGGTATCTCCTTTTACCACTTCATGAGTGGTAACATTGTCATTGCTTGCTACAACCTCTTTGGTTGGAGGTGCGTAACTCCCTCTTTTCCCAAGAACTTGCTCATCATATTTGTACAATTGGTAACGTTCAATCAAACTGATCAGTTTCTCTGGATATTTTCTATCAGTAGCATAGCCTGCTGCTCTCAACCCTCTTGCCCAAGATTTATAATCGTCCTGTTTATAGTCGAACAATTTGGCATAGCGACTTCTAGACGTCAAAAACGCCGAATGGTCTTCAAAAGAAGATTCCGCATGCGAATACTTTCTAAAACATTCCTGTGAAGCATCATCGTCGTGGTAAATTTTTGGCCCTTTCCATCCGTGGCATTTGATACCAAAATGGTTATTAGCCTCAACTGCCAATCGTGCTTGACCGGAACCAGATTCCAAAATACCTTGTGCCAAGGTGATACTTGCTGGAATTTTATACTTACGCATTTCTTCCATAGCAATGGCATTAAAATTAGCTATGTAAGCTTCGGTAGCACTGGCGTAGGTTTTAGGAGGAGTCTTGGTACTGGTTTCTTGAGTACTTTTAGGCTCTTCAGGTTTCACATCCACCTGAACAGAAACGGTTCTTGGTGGTACATCTTTCTTTTTGGTAACCACAGTCCTTTTGGACCCACATCCTACTAAAAACATTCCTGTCAAGGCTACTAAAACTATGCGCTTCATATACTATTTAATCTATTATCGGTAATTGCTTTCGCTTTAAATTAATGTTCATTCCTTCAATGCCCTGTAAACCGCCCGTATGGATGGCCAATATTTTGGATGGCTCTGGGAAATATCCTTTTTTGATCAAATCCAAAATACCATACATCATTTTACCCGTGTAAACAGGATCTAAAGGAATTTGATATTGTTTCTTAAACTGATTAATAAAACTGATTAAATCTTCATTTATTTTGGCGTATCCTCCAAAATGGTAATCCTCAATCAACGACCAGTTTGTATTTCTTGCAAACTTACTAATATCCTTGGACAAAAAACCACCTTTCAAGGCGGGAAATCCCAGAATCTTTTGGGTTGAAGTGCTGCCATTAATGAGACCCGAAATAGTGCCTCCTGTGCCCACGGCACAACAGATATAATCAAAATCCTCTTGGACGTCCTTTAAAATTTCTTCGCTGCCTTTCACCGCCAATTCATTGGTACCTCCCTCTGGAACTAAATAGAACGATCCAAATTTAGTTTCTAATTGCTGAATAAACTCAGGGGAAGTTTTGTACCTATAATCCTCCCTGGTGACAAACTGAAACTGCATGCCACATTCCTCAGCAAATTTTAAGGTGGGGTTATCGGCAACTTTATAGGCAAGCTCTTCTCCCCTAATCACCCCTAGGGTTTTAAATCCTTGTGCTTGTCCAGCAGCCGCAACTGCAGCAATATGGTTTGAAAAGGCACCTCCAAAGGTGAGCAAGGTATCAAATCCCCCATCCTTAGCAGCTTTCAAATTATATAAAAGCTTACGGTATTTATTGCCAGAAACATGCTCATGAATTCTATCTTCACGCTTTACAAACAATTGAACAGAACCGTATTCGGGTGGCAACAGCACCTTTTGAATCACGGCATCTTCCAGTTTAAATTTCATGTTTGCAAAGGTACTTCAAAAAGGCGAAAAAAGGTCTTGTCTTAAGGTATTCCATATTGCATTCCTGTGAAAAGGCTTCGCGTTCAAAAGAAATATTCCGGTAGGCTCTTCTGTGGTTTCTGTATTTTATCAATCCGAACACATACTCCAAAAAATACCATACATAAAAAGGCAAAATCAACAATTCCAATTGCTGCCGTAAATGAATATATTCATGGTTAATCAAAACTATATCGGACTTCAAGGCTTTCTCCTTCAAAAATACAAAAGGGTACATTGTCATCCCTGTATAACCTTTCGGAACTAAATATTTGGAAACAAAAATCATAGAAGTTACCCTTTCAAAAATCACTCCAAATTACATTATCTTTGCCACATGAAGAAAATAATTCCTATTGAAGAAGGAGATTACTACCTCACCCCGGAAGGCTACCGTTGCTTTACAGAACAATACCATCTAAAACGTGGCTACTGCTGCCAAAGTGGCTGTAGACACTGCCCCTATGGTTACAATAAAAATACGGGGACCACTAAAAAATAAATCCTTTTATTTCGTAATTTTAGTTTTATAAATCACTAATATTCCAATATTTGCATTAAAATACTGGTATGATTATTGATTAGTTTAATGTTGAACCAAAAGTGACTAACTCTGTTTTGGGAACATTCAAAATACCATATTACCAAATTAAAATTGAGAACACTATGAAAAATTTTTTAACTACGCTCACACTTGCCATTATAGTATTGACAGCGACTTCCTGTAGTTCTGTACAGGTTGCTTCCGATTACGATAAAAAGGTAGATTTCGCACAATACAAAACCTTTGCCTTTTTCAAAACAGGGATTGACAAAGCCGAAATTAACGATTTGGACAAAAAACGCATCCTAAGAGCCATTGAAGCCGAACTCCTGGCCAAGGGCTATACCAAATCTGAAAATCCAGATATGCTGGTAAGCATTTTCACCAAATCGAGGGAACAAGTAAATGTCTATAATAATGGCTTTGGACCTTACGGTTATGGCTGGGGGTGGAGCCCTTACTATTGGAACAATTACAACTCTGTCTCTGTTAACACTGAAGGTGTTTTGTACATAGATCTTATTGATAACGCCAAAAAAGAGTTAGTTTGGCAAGGACAAGGCACTGGATACCTATCTAAAAATATCAATAAAAAAGAAGAACGCATCAATGAGTTTGTTGCCAAAATCATGGAAAAATATCCTCCGGAAATGATTAAGTAAGATAACCTCACGCAAAACTTAAAGGCGCTGACATTTATAATCAGCGCCTTTTTTTACAACTTATGAATCAGGGTTCTACAAGCTATTTTAGTGTTCGTTTATAAAACCCTATCTTTGCCGACTTTTAGTAGAAACAAATCAAGAAACTCGGTTTAAAGATGTTCAAGAACTTTACCCAAAATCCTAAAAACGACATTTTCGCTGGTATTACAGTATCATTGGCGATGATTCCCGAAGTGGTTGCCTTTGCCTTCGTGGCACAGATAGACCCCTTGGTAGCATTGTCCGGTGCCTTCATTATTGGATTGATCACCGCAATTTTTGGTGGAAGACCAGGATTGATCTCTGGCGCAGCGGGAGCTGTTGCCGTTATTTTTGTTCATCTTATTTCTGAAGGACATGCCAAAGGAATGTTGTTTGATACGCCTGTTGAAAATATGGGCTATTTCTATCTATTGGCTGCCGTCATTTTAATGGGAATTATCCAAATAGCGGCTGGTGTGTTTAAATTGGGGCGTTTTGTACGCTTGATACCGCACCCCGTAATGATGGGATTTGTAAACGGATTAGCCATCGTAATTTTTTTGGCACAAGTCCGCATGTTCTCTCACAAACAATTGGAAATTGGGGCCGATGGCCTAAAAAAATATATTGACATCCCAATGCAAGGCATGGAACTTTACACGATGCTAGGCCTTGTTGGACTTACGATGGCCATTATTTGGTTGTTGCCTAAAGTGACCTCCAAAATCCCAGCGGCCCTAACCGCAATTCTTGTTACCACGGGTATTGTAGTGTTCTTTAACCTTGATGTGAGTACTGTTGGTTCTTATATCGTAGAAGGGGGAGGTGAAGGCCTAAAAGGCGAGTTCCCGACTCCAAATCTTGAACTTTGGCAAAACCTACCTTTCAATTTAGACACTCTGAAATTTATCCTTCCATATGCTTTTTTAGCGGCATCTGTGGGGCTTATTGAATCATTGATGACCATGAACTTGGTGGATGAACTTACAGAAACCAGAGGAAACGGAAACCGTGAATGTGTAGCTCAAGGAGCAGGGAATATTGTAAGTGGTCTGTTTGGAGGCACTGGGGGTTGTGGTATGATTGGACAAACTGTCATTAACATTAATGCAGGCGGAAGAGGACGACTTTCCGGAATCATGATGGCCTTAACATTGTTGACCTTCATCCTATTTACCGCGCAATATATTGAGCAAGTACCAATTGCTGCTTTGGTAGGGGTTATGTTTATGATGGTTATTGAAACTTTTGCTTGGTCCAGTTTTAGAATTATCAGAAAAATCCCTGTGGCAGATGCCGCTGTATTGATTATTGTATCGGCGGTAACCGTTATTTTTGATTTGGCAATTGCGGTATTTATTGGAGTTATTTTATCGGCTTTGGTATTTGCGTGGAAAAATGCCACCATGATTAGAGCTCGTAAACGCATGCAACCGGACGGTACCAAAACTTATGAAATTTGGGGACCTTTATTCTTTGGGTCCATTCAAAATTTCAACGAGAAGTTTGATGTAAAAAACGACCCTGATAACGTAGAAATTGATTTTGTGGAATCTCGAGTAAGCGACCACTCTGCTTTGGAAGCCATCACAAATTTGGTGAACAAATATGAAGCTGAAGGGAAATCCATCAAACTAAAACACTTAAGCGAAGATTGCAAAACCTTGCTATATAAAGCCAATCCTAAATTTAAAGATGTGGTGATTGAAGACATCGACGATCCTAGATATTATCTGGCCGCCGATCCAGAGAAATTTACTAAACCACTCTCAGAATACAACCTATAAAAGAAAAGCGACTCAATCGAGTCGCTTTTTTATTTTTAATATTCCAATAACTGAATAATTTTCTCTTTCACTTTTTCTGTAGACGGAATCATGGTCTGCTCTAAAGTACTGTTCAATGGAATGGCTGGCATGTTTTCACTACCAATGGTCATCACAGGTCCATCCAAAAATTTAAAACATTCCTCCTGAATTTTCCCTGATAAAGCCCTAGCAAAACTATTGTTGGAAGGCTCCTCAGTAACCACCAAACACTTACCGGTCTTCTTCACCGATTTCATGATGGTCTCTTCATCCAAAGGATATAGCGTACGTAAATCAATCACTTCAATTTGGTCTTGCATCCCCAATTCTTCCGAAGCATTCATCGCCCAATGCACTCCCATTCCATAGGACACAATTGTTAAGGTTTCAACCTCCTCCTGTTTCCATATTTCCTGAAGTACCCAAGCTTGCCCAAAAGGCAACACATAATCCTCGGCAGGCTCCACCGAAGTAGCTCCTTGCGTTCCTTTTACCTTACTCCAATACAATCCTTTGTGCTCAAAAATAACCACTGGATTTGGATCGTGATAGGCTGCCTTCATCAACCCTTTTAAATCGGCACCATTACTTGGATAGGCAATTTTAATCCCACGGATATTGGTTACCACACTCTCCACAGAAGACGAGTGGTAAGGTCCTCCACTACCATAAGCTCCAATAGGCACCCGTAAAATCATACTTACAGGCCATTTTCCATTGGACAAATAACAGCTTCTACTTACTTCGGTAAACAACTGATTCAATCCTGGCCAGATATAATCGGCAAACTGAACCTCAACAATAGGTTTTAAACCAACGGCGCTCATCCCAACCGTAGATCCCACAATAAAGGCCTCCTGAATAGGCGTATTGAACACACGATCGTCTCCAAACTTTTGAGCCAAGGTAGCAGCCTCACGGAACACACCTCCCAATCTTCCTCCAACATCCTGTCCGTACAACAAACACTCCTGGTGCTGTTTCATCAATTCTTCCACCGCAAACAAAGCACAGTCTACCATCACAACCTTTTCGGCCCCTTTTGGTGTACGCTCTCCTTTTTCTTCGGTGATTGGTGCGGCAGCAAAATCGTTTGTAAACAAGTCTTCCGGTTGCGGATCTTCGGCTTGTAGGGCTCTTTCATAATCGGCTTCAACTTTTGCTTTCGCAGCAGCTTCTATTTCCTCAATTTCTTCTGCAGAAAATCCATGATCCAACAATTGCTGTTTCAACACAGGGTATGGATCTCTTGTTTTGGCTTCTTCCAAATCATCGCGATACCATTCCATTCTCACCCCAGATGTGTGGTGATTCAACAACGGTACTTTGGCGTGCACCAAAAAAGGTCTACGTTCCTTACGAATGGTAGCAATTACCTTTTCAATAGCCTCGTAACTCTCAATAAAATTGGCGCCATCAATAGAAATGGCTTCCAAACCATTAAACCCTTGGGCATATTCAAAAGCACTTTGGGCACGGGTCTCCGCTTCATTGGCGGAAATATCCCAACCATTGTCCTGCACCAAATACAGAATTGGCATTTGCTTTAAAGCTGCCATTTGAAAGGCTTCGGCAATTTCTCCTTCGGTAACCGAGGCATCTCCCAAACTACATACCGAAATAGGTGCGTCATCCGAAAGCTCTACATCACCAAGAACAGGATTTTTCAACCCTTGCTTTTCCAAATATTGCATCCCCATAGCAACACCTGTTGCAGGAATGGCCTGCATACCCGTTGCCGAAGACTGGTGAGGGATTTTGGGCTTATCCAAATCCTTTAAACTAGGGTGCGAATAGTAAGTTCTTCCCCCAGAAAATGGATCGTCCTTTTTGGCTAGTACCTGTAGCATTAAATCGTATGGCTGTAATCCAAACGAAAGCAACATGGCATCATCTCGGTAATATGGAAAGGCATAATCCTGCGGTAATAATTGCATCCCTAAAGCCGTCTGTACCGCCTCATGCCCTCTTGATGTTGCATGTACATATTTGGAAACGACCTTAAAATTGGCTTCGTACAATTCGGCCATGGCTTTGGCCGTACATAAATTTGAAAATCCTCTTTCTAAAATATCCTTGTTCATTAAACTAATTCCTTTTCAATTTTAATGATCCAGTTAAAAGGATCTTCAATCTTTCCTGTTTTGATAGCATTAAGCGTATCGTTCACATCCAAACCAACAGGGCTTTCATCGGAAACATGGATTACCTCATCTCCCATTCCAATTTCCTGGATATAGGCAATTCCTACAGCCGTTCCTGTTCCAAAAGCCTCCTCCAAAGTTCCTAATTTCGCAGCTTCCTTGATTTCATCTATGCTTATTGGACGCTCCACCACTTCAAAACCTTTAGCTTTTAAAACATCCATCACACTCATTCTGGTGATACCGTCCAAAATGGCTCCATCGCGTTTTGGTGTGATAAATTTCCCATCTATTTTGAAGAAGATGTTCATGGTACCCACCTCCTGAATATATTTATGCTCCACAGCATCCAACCAAAGTACTTGATCGTAACCTTTAGCCTTGGCAAGTTCTGTTGGCCTGATCGCCGCAGCATAATTACCCGCGGCTTTGGCTTCTCCCGTTCCCCCTTCAACAGCTCTCACGTACTTTTTCTCTGCCCACAACTTGATACGTTTGCTAAAAAACGGACCTGACGGCGATGCCATGATAATGAACTTGTAATGGTTTGCGGCACGCATTCCAATAAAAGGTTCATCGGCGTACATAAATGGGCGTAAATACAAAGCGCTTCCTTCGGCTGGCGGAATCCAATTATGTTCCAAAGCAACCAACTGCTTCAAACCTTCAATAAATAAATCTTCAGGAAAATGAGGCATTCCCATTCTATCGGCACTGGTATTTAAACGAGCGGCATTCTTGTCGGCACGGAATAATCTTGGGCAACCATCGGCGCCTACTGTTGCCTTCATACCTTCAAAAATGGCCTGTCCATAATGCAAGGCCATAGCGGCTGGATGAGTTGCTATGGGAGCCAAAGGCTCTATCCTTGGGTTAACCCACTGCCCATTTTCATAATCACAGATAAACATGTGATCGGTGAAGGTGGTTCCCAAAGGGATATTGTTAAAGTCTACCGTATCAACTTTCGACTTTTCTACTGTTGTTATATGTATGTTATAAGACATGACTTATATTTTTCTATTCGTATCAAACTGTTCAAAATAATCGGCTACGCGACGTACAAAACTACCTCCCAAATAGCCATCAACCACGCGGTGGTCAAAAGACAGGGAAAGGTACATCATGCTTCTAATAGCAATTTCATCGCCATTTTCGGTTTCGATGACTTCAGGACGTTTTTTAATAATCCCCAAAGCTAAAATGGCTACTTCTGGCTGGTTAATAATTGGCGTTCCCATAACGCTTCCAAAGGTTCCCACATTGGAAATCGTAAAGGTGCTTCCCTTAATATCGTCACCTCCCAGCTTATTTTCTCTTGCCTTGCCTGCCATTTCATTGACGTTTTGAGCCAGCGTTTGCAAATCCTTGGTATCGGCATTTTTCACTACAGGAACAATTAAATTTCCTGAAGGCAGTGCAGTTGCCATCCCAATATTGATATCCTCCTTTACAATGATGTTTTTACCATCCACCGAAGCGTTGATATTTGGAAAATCCTTAACAGCCTTGGCAACAGCTTCCACAAACAAAGGTGTAAAGGTCAATCGCTCTCCGTACTTTTCCTGGAAGGCCTTTTTATTGTCATTGCGCCATTGCACCATATTGGTCAAATCGGCCTCTACGTAGGCAGTCACGTGTGGGGACGTGTGCTTTGAATACACCATATGGTCGGCAATCATTTGACGCATACGATCCATTTCAACAATCTTTCCTTTTCCTTTGTCAAAACTTAACTGCGGAATGCGATACGCTGTTGGATCTTGAACTACAGGCTGCGCAAACTTATAAGGTCTGCCTTCTTGGATATAATTGAAGACATCACTTTTTCGTAACCTGCCTTCATGACCAGTAGCAGGAATTCTTGAGAGTTCCTCAAAACTGATATGGTGTTCCCTTGCAATTTTTTCTACCAAAGGCGAAAAAAATGTATTGGTGTTATTGACCGAAAAACTAGCCGTATCAATTACTGATGGCTGTATATTCTTTACTTTTTTAGGTTGAGAATTCGTTTCCTTTTTGGATGTAACGGTCTTTGGCTTATCAGATGTACTCTTCGTATTTTCAGAAGATTTTACCGCTTCGGAAACTTCCAAAACAGCAATCACCTCTCCGACTGGCACCACATCTTTAGCTTGGAACATGGTTTTCACCAAAGTCCCCGAGCTCGTTGCTGGCACTTCATTGTCAACCTTATCTGTAGCAACTTCTAAAAGAATATCCCCTTCCTCAAAGCTATCCCCTTCATTCACCAACCAATTGATAATGGTTCCCTCTGTTATACTTTCGCCCATTTTGGGCATTTTCAATTCGAATTTCGACATTCTTATGAACTAATGTTTGTTAGTTTATTAAACTTACTTTTTCATAAAATCACGAAGCGTGTCATAGGCACCCTCCTGAACTTTCATGTTTTCTGGAATCTCCCTTAAAGGTGCAACCTCCTTCAAACTCTCATGGCAATCTGCAGGTAATTGCTGATACAATTGCGTCCCTTTGGTCTTCCATGCAATCATGTCATCGGAAACTTCCTTGACAACTTTGGCTGGGTTTCCAACAACAAGACTTCGGTTTGGAATGATGGTTTCTGCCTTTACAAAGGCCATAGCACCAACGATGCATTCATCCCCTATTTGGGCATCGTCCATAATGACACTGTTCATCCCAATCAAGCAATTTCGTCCCAAATTAGCACCATGAATCACGGCTCCATGACCAACATGGGCACTTTCTTTAAGTGTAATTGATTTCCCCGGAAACATGTGCACCGTACAGTTTTCCTGAACGTTCACACCATCTTCCAAAATGATTTGTCCCCAATCGCCACGAATGGCAGCTCCAGGACCTATATAGCAGTTTTTCCCAATGATAACGTTTCCGGTTACGGCAGCCAAAGGGTGCACAAAACTACTTTCGTGTACTACTGGCGTATATCCTTTAAAACTGTAAATCATGGTTTACTTAAAACGTTTCAAAATTTCCTTTGTAAACTCGCCCAACACCAAACGTCCACTAATCGCAGCACGTTCCGAAAGCAATTCATCCCAATGCTCGGTTCCTTGCCAGAACATAGTTTTCATTTCTTTCATGGCCTCTGGATTGTAAGTACACAAATTTTCAGCCATAGCTTTTATCGCTTCATCCATGTCTTGAGTCGTATCAAAAACCTGAGTAAACAAACCTTTGTCTGTAGCCCATTCTGGAGAATAAAAACTATTAGCATCCATAGCAATTTGCGACATGGCACTCACGCCCATTTTACGCTCTATGGCAGGACCAACCACAAACGGACCAATCCCGATATTAAGTTCGCTTAGTTTGATTTCGGCGAATTTGGTCGCCATACAATAATCAGTTGCTGCTGCCAGACCAACACCACCACCAACGGTTTTCCCTTGAATACGCCCAATGACAAACTTTGGACATTTGCGCATGGCATTGATTACATTGGCAAAGCCAGAAAAGAATACCTTTCCTGTGGCATCGTCATTGATATTGATCAACTCCTTAAAGCTTGCTCCAGCACAAAAGGTTCTATCGCCTCCACTTTTAAGAACGATGACCTTAACATCATCATTATTTCCTGCATCGGTAATAGTTTGGGCTAAATCGGCCAATACATTTCCTGGCAACGAATTATGTTCTGGGTGAAAAAACTCCACATACCCTACATGATTCTCGATGCTTAACTTTACGTATGGACTATTTTCCATCTTCAATTTCTTTTATAATTATATCAATCCGAATTGCTCGAAATGATGATTTAAATGTTTTCTCTCCAATAAATACCACTCGTATCTATTCAACTCTCCAAAAACAACATTTTTGGTTTTAGCTTCTGGATGTTCTTTAAAATAGGCCAAATAGGCTTCACGAGCTTCTTTCAATTTATCTTTAGCCTCTTCTAAACTGGCATATTTTAAATCGGTAATTCGAGATCTTTCTGCCAATGGAAAATCATAACCACTTGGCATTTTATCATAATTATATAGCGTGGCGTGCACTTTTTCCAAAATCTTTTCAGGTGTCGCTATATCAAAATCCTGAATTTCCCCAGAAGCAATTCTGTAGGTATATTCCAAATGCTCCAACATTAACTGAGGTGTTAAATTCCCCCACTTTGCTTTATCCTCTTCGGTAAGCTTATTGATACATTCTGCAATTTTAGCTTCGGTCATTTCCACCAAAGTTTCTTGTTTCTTCTGAACCATGGTCAAAATGGTTGCAAAAGCCACCATTTCATCATTATTGGCATCAAATACCTCAACAAACCATTTTACAATCCCACTAGGATGCTCGGCTCCTGCCACATCGCGATCTACTTTTTGCTTACAAGTCAAGCGAACATATACCGTATCGTTATGGTACAAGGGGCGTAGGAAGCGACATTCTTCCAAACCGTAGTTTGCTGCCACAGGGCCTTTGTTTGGATACACAAACAATCCCGCTGCTGCGGAAATGATAAAATATCCATGGGCCGTGCGTTTTTCAAAAATGCTTCCATCGAGCGAGGTGATGTCTGTATGGGCATAAAAATGGTCCCAAGTCAAATTCGCAAAATTGATAATGTCGGTATCTGTAAAGGTTCGTTTATGGGTTTTAAGTGACATTCCTGGTTGGATGTCTTCCCAATGGTATTTAAACGGATGCTGCTCTGCTTCCTTATAGGCCGCTTTTTGCTGATATATCCCTGTTATTTCTGTCAAAGTAGTTGGTGAGCCCTGAATTGCGGTACGCTGCAAATAATGTTTGATACCTCGCATACCTCCCATTTCTTCGCCACCTCCGGCACGTCCTGGACCACCGTGAACCAAATATGGTAATGGAGAACCGTGTCCCGTACTTTGTTTGGCACTTTCACGATTCAACACTAATATTCGGCCATGATGCGAAGCTGCATTTATCACATATTCCTTCGCAATCTTATCATCATTTGTCGCTATGGAAGACACAAGAGATCCTTTCCCCATTTGGGCCAAAGTAACCGCTTCGTCCATAGTTTTATATGGCATTATGGTACTTACCGGACCAAAAGCCTCGCGTTCGTGAACCACCGTGTTTTGCAACGGATTATCCGTACGGAACAATACTGGGCTAATAAACGCTCCTTTCTGGGCATCGGCGCCAATGGTGTCCAATGTATCTAAATTCCCGTATACCATTTCTGCTTCCTTGGCAATATCCGAAATGGAATTCTTCACGGCTTCCACCTGTTGTTTGCTCACCAAAGATCCCATTCTCACGTCTTTCAACCTTGGGTCTCCTATGGTAACTTTATCCAGCGCTTTTCCTAAGGCAATCTGCACATCCTCCACAATACCTTCAGGCACAATGATACGACGGATAGCCGTACACTTTTGTCCTGCTTTCACTGTCATTTCATTTCGAACTTCCTTTATGAACAGATCAAATTCTGGAGTCCCTGGCACAGCATCTTCCCCAAGGATAGAAGCATTCAAAGAATCTGCCTCCATAGTAAATGGCACAGCCTCCTGTATCAATCTAGGATGGGCTTTTAACAAACGTCCCGTTGCCGCAGACCCTGTAAAGGTCACCACATCTTGAGACTCTACCGTATCCAATATGGATTTTACGGTTCCGTTAATAATTTGTAAGGCTCCCTCAGGCAAAATACCAGAGGCTATGATTTCTCTAGCTACAGCCTCTGCCAAATAAGATGATGATGGGGCTGGCAACACGACGGCAGGAACCCCTGCCATCCAATTTACCGCACACTTTTCCAACATTCCCCAAACTGGGAAATTAAAGGCGTTGATATGTACCGCTACCCCTTTTTTAGGAACCATAATATGGTGTGCCATAAAACGGCCTCCACGAGATAAATCGATTGGGTCCCCTTCAACGTGATAAGGTTGATTAGGAAATAATTTTCTTAAAGACGCATTAGCAAAAAGATTCCCAAAACCTCCTTCAATGTCTATCCAACTATCTATTCTAGTAGCTCCTGTACGGTAACTTAATTCGTAAAATTGCTCTTTGCGTTTGGTAAGATATAAGGCCAACTTTTTAAGCATGTTCCCACGCTCTTGAAACGTCATTTTCCTAAGAATCTCCCCCCCCTTGGTTCTTCCGTAGTTTAATATTTCTGGAATGTCCAAACCTTCAATGGCAACACTGGTAAAAGCTTCCCCTGTAATAGCATCTAAAACCGGAATTCCTTCTTCTTTACCTTCGGTCCATTGACCTTGAACGTAATGTTGTATTTTTTTCATATTACACTCTTTCAATAATTGCTGCGTAACCTTGCCCGACACCAATGCACATGGTCACCAAAGCGTAACGCTTATTTTGTTCCTGTAATTCCAATGCTGCCGAATAAGCGATACGTGCGCCTGTCACTCCCAGTGGATGTCCTATAGCAATAGAGCCTCCATTTGGGTTCAATCTAGGGTCGTCGTCAGCCAATCCCCAAGCACGTGTACATGCCAAGGCTTGGGCTGCAAAAGCTTCATTAAGTTCAATAATATCCATATCGTCCATGGTTAAACCTGCTTTTTCTAAAGCTTTATTGGAAGCCTCTACGGGACCAATGCCCATAATGCGGGGCTCAACGCCGACCACTGCCGAACTTACAATTCTAGCCAATGGTTTAAGGTTGTATTTTTCAACCGCTTCTGAAGATGCAATGATTGTTGCAGCTGCTCCATCATTCAATCCAGAGGAGTTCCCAGCTGTGACGCTTCCATCCTTTTTAAAGGCCGGACGCAATTTTCCCAACACTTCCATAGTGGTTGTTGGTTTTACAAATTCATCTTTTAAAAACAGAATCGGGTCCTTTTTGCGTTGTGGAATTTCAACCGTCATTATTTCTTTTGCCAATCTCCCATTTTCTTGGGCTTTGGTCGCCTTCATTTGGCTCCAGTTGGCAAACTTATCTTGATCTTCACGGGAAATGCCGTGCAGTTCTACCAAGTTTTCTGCCGTATTTCCCATACCATCTGTTCCATACATCTCGTGCATTTTTGGATTTACAAAACGCCATCCAAAACTGGAATCGTACATTTTGGAATCCGTTCCAAAACCTGATGACGGCTTTGAAACTACCAAAGGTCCACGTGTCATATTTTCAACACCGCCTGCAATAAAAATGTCGCCATCTCCAGCTTTTATCGCTCTATTGGCATGAATAATCGCCGACAATCCTGAACTGCACAAACGGTTCACCGTTTCTCCCGGCACCGTATATGGCAAGCCAGCCAACAACAAAGACATTCTCGCGACGTTGCGGTTGTCTTCCCCGGCTTGATTAGCACAGCCCAAAATCACATCATCGTAAGCCTCTTTTGGAATGTTTGGATTTCGTTTGACTATTTCTTCAATTATCAAAGCCCCTAAATCGTCCGTTCTCACAGCCGACAAAGTGCCTTTGTAACTTCCTATTGGAGTACGAACTCCATCTATGATATATGCTTCTTTCATATTTATGGCCACAAAAGTGGGTATCTTTTCAGTTTAATTCTCACTAAAGTGTGAATTCTATTTACTATTATATTTTTTCTCATTCCTAAACAATACTGTTCTGTTTAGGTTTCGATATTTCTTTTGAATTAAGAGATTCCTGCCTTTGCAGGAATTCATTCCCATTCTTTTTGAGTGCGATACACCACACCTTTGAACAGTGCTACCAATTCATCGCCTCGCTTTACTTCAACAATATTGAAGCCTAATTTGTTATTTACTTTTTCTATCACGGACTCCGCTACCAAATAATCACCCTCGTTTAAGGCTTCGATATGATTGATACTGGTTTCAATGGAAACCGAAAATCTACCATGGGTATTTGCTGCAAAGCCAAAGGCTGTATCTGCAAGCGAATAACTAATGCCTCCATGTGCTTTGCCCATGCTGTTGAGCATTTCCTTTCTAACGGTCATCCCTACTTTGCAGCGACCAATTTCGCATTCCAAAATTTCTATGCCCAACCAAGTACTAAACGGATCTTGGTGCAACATTTTGTGCGGTATTTGTTCGCCCTGCATTAAAAAAAGCTTTTGTTTTCTTTGTTCATTTTACGCAATAATGGACTGCACCTGTAACGATCTTCATGATACTCGTTATAAAGCTCATCCAACTTGGCCACACACCAAGCGATTCCTTTTTCATGGGCCCATGCCAACAGACCTTTAGGATAATTTACCCCTTTGGTCATGGCATTGTCAATATCTTCTGCAGAGGCTATGTTTAAAAACAAAGCATCCGCCGCTTCGTTGATCAGCATCACCAAGACACGGTCAAAAATCTGCTGGGCCAATGCTTTATCCTCTGTTGGAGCAGGCATTTCAACTCCTTCGGAATAATCGTAATAACCCTTCCCGGTTTTTCTACCTAAATACCCTGCTTCACTCAAACGCTTTTGCGTAAAAGACGGTTTGTATCTAGGATCGAAATAGAAAGATGTAAATACTGTTTCTGTTACGGTATAATTAACGTCATTCCCTATGAAATCCATCAACTCAAAAGGCCCCATACGGAAACCTCCAGTGGTTTTTAAGCTCCAATCAATGGTTGCAAAATCGGCAATCCCTTCTTCATAAATTCGCAAGGCTTCCCCATAAAATGGACGGGCTACACGATTCACAATAAATCCTGGGGTATCTTTAGCAACCGCCACGGTTTTATTCCAATCGGAAATGGTTTTTACCGCCAAATCCAAAACGTCCTTGGAAGTTTGCACGGCAGGAATCACCTCTACCAACTTCATCAGCGGCGCTGGGTTAAAAAAGTGAATTCCAATGCAACGCTCTGGCTTTTGAAGCGAGGCCGCAATGGAAGCTATGGATAAAGAAGAAGTGTTTGAGGCGATGATACAGTCATCTGCCACATAGCTTTCCAATTCTGAAAAAACCTTTTTCTTGATGTCCAAATTCTCAACAATCGCTTCAATGGTAAGGTTGGAATCTGCCAATTCCTTTAAGGTATCCACATATTGTATATTGCTTTGAATCCTCAATTTTTCATGAGTATCAATGCGCCCCTTTTCCACTAATCTGGTCAATATTTTTTCCAATGACAATCTTGCTTTTTCCAAAGCTGCTTCATTGGTATCATATAATTTAACGGTACATCCTGCAGTGGCCGCCACTTGTGCTATGCCACTCCCCATGGTGCCGCTTCCTATGATTCCTACGTTCATTTACTTTCCTTTAAAAGTTGGTTTTCTTTTCTCTACAAATGCAGAAACCCCTTCAGCATAATCCTCGGTTCCCGCAGCTTCAATTTGATATTTTGATTCCAAAGCCAACTGCTCTTCCAAGTTGTTGGTCAAGGATTGATTCAAACTTTTCTTGATCAATCCCAAAGCTTTGGTTGGCATGTTTGCCATTTTTAAGGCCAGTTTGGATACTTCTTCCTCAAAACTTTCTAATGGCAATACTTTATAAATCATCCCTAAACGCTCGGCTTCTTCTGCAGGCACTTTATCTCCCAACATAGCCAAGGCAGACGCCTTTTGGAAGCCAATCAATCTTGGTAAAAAGAAAGTCCCGGCACTGTCTGGAATCAAACCAATCAAACTAAAAGCCTGAATAAAGCTTACCTGCTCATGGGCTACCACAACATCACAAGCTAAAGCTATATTGGCACCTGCTCCAGCAGCTACGCCATTTACAGCACCTATAATCGGTTTTTCTATATGTCGAATTCGGGTGATGATTGGATTGTAGTGTTCTTCCAATATTTTCTTGAAGCCAGGGTTCAATTCTGGTGAAGTAACTTCCTTTAAATCCTGTCCCGCACAAAATGCCTTTCCGTTTCCAGTCAACACAATGGCTCTTACCTCTTCATTTGTTTCACAATTATCCAGAGTCTCTTGAAGTTTCAAGGCCATTTCGCGATTGAAACTATTGAATACTTCTGGACGGTTAAGTGTGATATAGGCTATATTATTTTCAATTTTCAATTCAATTGAACTCATATCTATTTTGGTAGTTTAAATTCTGGATTATAAATAATTCCAATGATATTTTTCCAAGGATCATACACACTCGCTACGGCTATGTCGCCTCCAACATTATTAGGTTCTTCATGCTTGCTAGCACCCATTTCAATTAAGGAACCATACACCTTTTGAATATCCTCAACACCCCAGTAGGTTTGCACAGTACCATTATCGGTGCCTTGTACCTTTTCTTTGGGATGCAGGCCCAATTCGTAGCCGCCAATATTAAATCCCACATAATAAGGGGTATCGTAATATGGCTGCGCATTGAAGGCCTTGGCATACCATGCCTTGGCTTTTTCAAGGTCTTCCACCATGTATACCACCGTACGAAGACCCAACATTGGTGATTGTTTATTTTCCATTATGTTTTATTATTTCAAGCATTTAAAATAATCGAAAGGTTCATGGCAATCATCACATTGAAACTGGGCCTTACAGGCCGTAGAACCAAATTGGCTTACCAACCGGGTATTGGTTGAACCACATTGAGGACACTTCACAATACGCTTGCCATGAAGAAGCACATCTTTATCGGCTTCAGCTTCCAAAGGAGCTGCAATGCCATACGCTTCCAGCGCCTTTCTTCCTCTAGGAGTGATCCAATCGGTTGTCCAAGCTGGGGCTAGAATCAATTCTATTTCCGATTCATAACCAGCCTTTTTTAATGCAGCTTTGATATCGCCTCCAATGACATCCATGGCAGGGCAACCACTATAGGTAGGGGTGATTTTAACCTTGACAAGGTTATTTTCAATAATGGCAGAACGTACAACTCCCATATC
Source organism: Mangrovimonas sp. YM274 (assembly GCF_030908385.1). Classification (NCBI taxonomy): domain Bacteria; kingdom Pseudomonadati; phylum Bacteroidota; class Flavobacteriia; order Flavobacteriales; family Flavobacteriaceae; genus Mangrovimonas; species Mangrovimonas sp. YM274. The sequence continues at coordinate 1,003,092 of NZ_CP133091.1, read as the reverse complement.
CATAATGGACAATACTGGAATTTCAGGATCTGACACCTGTTCCAGAATTGGGATAAGAATTTTATCTATATGTTGTTGTTGTTCTAACATTTTAAACCTCTCGATTTCTCTCGAAACTACAGTTAATTTTAGATTCCTGCTTTCGCAGGAATTTTACCACTCCATATTTGGGTAGGCGCGTTGCATGTATTGCATATCGGCCAACAAATAACCCATGTGCTCTGTGTGAATTCCTTGTTTTCCTCCTTTTTGAAAATACTTGGATTCTGGAATTTCTATCCTTGCTTCTTCCAACACTTCAGAAACCGTTTTGTAATAAGCTTCCTTAAGTGTCGTCACATCCACTCCAATACCTTCTTCAACCATCGCTTTATCTGTATCCGTTAGATGAAACAACTCATCGGTATAAGTCCAAAGATCGTTGATGGCGGTTTGAATGCGTGTATTGCTTTCTTCGGTTCCATCCCCCAAACGTTTGATCCAATCGGATGAAAACCGTTGGTGATAGCTTACTTCCTTGATGGATTTTGTAGCAATGGCCGACAAGGTTAGATCGCTACTTTTTTGTAATTCGGTTAGGAACAACAAATGATACACATCAAACAAAAATTGACGTGCCATGGTGTATCCAAAATCTGTATTAGGCTGCTCCACCAAGAGTACATTGTAATATTCCCGTTCCTTTCGAAGGAATGCGATACTATCTTCGGAAGCGCCTTCTCCTTTTATTTTTGCGGCATATTGATAATAACTGCGTACTTGCCCCAACAAATCCAAGGACATATTGGTACAGGCAATATCGGTTTCCAAATTTGGCCCGTGTCCGCACAGTTCTCCCAACCTTTGACCCAAAATCAAAGAGTTATCGGCAATGCCTAGTATGTATCTATATAAATTGTCTTTCATATCTCTTTCCCACAAAAGTGGGAATCTGTTTAATTACTTCTCGATACAATTTGTTACTATCGTACAAATTACTCGAAGTGACATTTGTTTTACTTACGAATTTCCCGTTTTCAGGAAACCACTACATATGTTTTACTTCGTCCGGCAAGTCATAAAAGGTAGGATGACGATACACCTTATCCTGGGCCGGCTCAAACATTTCACCACTATGTTCTGGGTTTGAAGCAGTGATATACTTTGATTCTACCACCCAAATGCTCACACCTTCATTTCTTCTCGTGTAGACATCACGTGCATTTTCCAATGCCATCTCGGCATCGGCCGCATGTAAGCTACCAAAATGTCTGTGTTCCAATCCGTTTTTACTTCTTACAAAGACTTCCCAAAGAGGCCAGTTTTTTGTTGACATAATATTATTTTTAAACTGCTTGTTTTTCTTTTCTTTCTTGTTGCTTTTCGGCATGTGCCATAGCTGCATCACGCACCCACTCGCCGCGTTCCCATGCTCCCACACGAGCTTTCATACGTTCCTTGTTCATTGGTCCGTGCCCTTTTACCACTTGCCAAAACTCATCCCAATTAATTTCACCAAAATCATAGCTTCCGCGTTCTTCATTCCACTTTAAATCTGGATCTGGAATGGTTAAACCTAGAATTTCTGCCTGAGGTACCGTTTGGTCAATAAACTGCTGACGCAATTCGTCATTCGTTTTGCGCTTCAACTTCCATTTCATGGATTGTTCGGTGTGGGTTGATTCTGCATCGGTAGGACCAAACATCATCAAACTAGGCCACCACCAACGGTTTAAAGCATCCTGAGCCATTTCTTTTTGTTCCGGAGCTCCTTGACAAAGTTTCAGCATGATTTCATAGCCTTGACGTTGGTGGAAACTTTCTTCCTTACACACTCTCACCATAGCTCTAGCATAAGGTCCAAATGAGGTATTGCACAAGGGCACTTGATTGATAATGGCGGCGCCATCTACCAACCAACCAATGGCTCCCATATCGGCCCAAGTAACAGTTGGATAATTGAATATCGAGGAATATTTAGCCTTACCGGAATGCAACTGCTCATACAATTCGTCACGAGAAATCCCTAAAGTTTCACAGGCTGAATACAAATACAAACCATGACCAGCCTCATCCTGAACCTTGGCCAATAACGCCACTTTTCTTCTTAACGAAGGTGCTCTTGTAATCCAATTTCCTTCTGGCAACATTCCCACAATTTCTGAATGGGCATGTTGCGATATTTGCCTAATATGGGTTTGGCGGTATTTTTCCGGCATCCAATCTTTAGGCTCTATTTTCTCGTCACGTGCAATACGTGCCTCGAATTGTTCTTCTAAATTTTTAATTTGTTCTTCACTCATAATTTATGCCTGCCCAAACAGGTATGTTTAAATTAATTGTTTCAATACTTTAAAGAATTCTCTTCTTCTGAATTCTTACACATCAAAGTCAACCACTACTTTATCTGTCGTTGGTACCGCTTGACAGCTTAACACATAGTTTTGCGCTACCTCTTTGTCTTCCAAAGCATAGTTGATTTTCATTTTAACCGAACCTTCCTTCACCTGACATTTACAAGTAGAGCAAACCCCACCTTTACAAGCGAAAGGCAAATCGGCTCCTGCGGCTAGAGCCCCATCCAAAATGTTGTCGAAATCATCTTCCATAATGAAATGGAATTCCTTTCCACCATCTATAATGGTCACTTCGGTACCATCTACTTTCTCTTCCAAAACTTCGGCGATATGCTTGTTTTCTTCTTCGGAACTTCCAGAGAAAAACAATTCATAATGAATGTTCTCTTTAGGCAATCCTGCCGCCTGAAGCTCGTCTCGAATCAAAAAGATCATGTCTTGAGGCCCACAAATAAAGGCATGTGCCGTATCTGGTATATCAATAAATCTGTTGGTTAAAATCTCTAGTTTTTCGTGGTCAAAACGTCCGTTAAGGAATGGGATATCACGCTGTTCTTTGGTTAAAAAGTAAAACACTTGAAAACGTCCAAAAAACTCATTTTTGAGCTGCTCTATTTCTTCCTTAAAGATAATGGATTTCACGGTGCGATTCAAGTAAAACAACTTGAATGTACTCTGTGGCTCTTTGTGCAAATGGGTCTTGATAATGGATAGCATTGGGGTAATCCCACTACCGGCAGCAAAGGCAATGTAGTTGTTAGCACTTTCTGCTTCGCACTCCACAAAGAATTCCCCATGCGGCGGCATCACTTCTAACTCATCTCCAGCCTGTAATTCATTAAAAGCATAATTGGAAAACAGCCCTCCTCTAATGGTTTTAATGGCCACCTTCCACTCATTGTCCAACGGACTGGAGCAAAGCGAATAATTTCTTCGCACATCCTGCCCATTTATTTCTTTGCGCAAGGTTAAATGTTGCCCTTGCTTAAACTTGAAAACGTCTTTTAAATCTTCAGGAATATCAAAGGACACCACTACTGTATCCTTGGTTTCCCTGTATATATCTGAAACTTTTATTCGATAAAACTCTGCCATATTTTGTTACATGCATTTTAACTAACACTTGTTAGTTTGATAGCAAATTTACAAAATATTTCGAGATACAAATGTTAATTTCGAAAGCTTAACGCTTCTTATTTATTGATATCGAAATTTAGTTGCTAAAAAATTGCGTTCAACTGCAATAAATTCAAGGTTGCACAATGCCATGGATTAGGACATTACTTAAATTTTCGGAAAGCTCTTCAGGGTTCAAATCTTCTTTCTTTGGAATCCACAAATACAGAGAGCGCAAGGTAGATAGCATGGAAAACAGCATGACATCGACATTAGAATCCTCGATTTCGCCTGCTTCGATACCCTTTATTAGAATATCTCGAAACTCCTCTTCGTAATCTGTGCGCAAGGTTAAATAATACTCCAGCTTTTCCTCTAGATGCATCCAATCATTATTTAAAGAAGCCATGCCGGAGGTATTCTTGGAAGTGATATCCACATGCAACGTTACTATTTTGCGAAGTTTCTCAATATTGGAAATATCGGCCGATTTAATCTCCTGCATTCCTGCCGTAAATGTTTCTGCCAACGAAATAATGATATCCTTAAGAATTTCCTGCTTGGAACTAATATGATTATACAAGCTTGCCGCCTTGATTCCCATCGTGGCAGCCAAATCACGCATACTTACGGCACTATAGCCCTTTTCTTTAAAAAGTCTAGCGGCAGTTTTAATAATTTCATCTTTTCGGGTACTGGCAGTAGTATTCAATATTTCAAGTTTTTACCACTCGTTGAATGGTTGTTAATTTCGTAAATTTAAAGAAAAAAGCCATGGGACTATTATCATTTCTTTTCGGGTCCAACTCGTACAAAATAAAAAAATATATCAAAAGAGGAGCAATTATTATAGATGTAAGGACCAAAGATGAATACAAATCTGGTGCTATTGAAGGCTCTAAACACATACCTCTTGATGATTTGCGCAACCATGTTGACGACCTTAAGGAACTGGACAAACCTATTGTTGTTTGTTGTGCTAGTGGCGTAAGATCTGCCAAAGCTGCCAAATACCTCAATTTAAATAATATTGATGCTATAAACGGTGGTGGATGGAAAAGTTTAAAAAGTCATTTATAGTTGTAAATTCTGCAACTCTTCCAACACATAGATAGGTGTTTCATTATACTCTAACGTCCATCCCAATGAATTGGTCAGGATATAAAATTTGGACAGTTCGCTAAGTAATCTATCCTTAGCATTAACCTTCATTTGGGAAGCTTCCAACTTTTTTGCCAAAGAGGCCTTTACTTTTTGATTGATGATGTTATAGTCTTTGGCTTCGAATGGGTTGAAGAAATCCGATTGCACATCGTAGTATTCCAAATCTGGGCTTATCTTAATTTCTTCTTTAGGGATGCTTTTTATTCTCAGGATTTTGTTCACATTATCCACTTCATATTCAATTTTGCTCAAATCGTAGGAAATGGTCACATCTGCATTCACCACCACCAAAGCCTTTTTATCTGAAGTAAAGTAGGAACCGAAAAGCTCCTTGGAATTTTTATAGTTAAATACCTCACTAAAATGACCTTCGGTAACCACCAATTTTCCAACATTGCGAATCTGCTCCTGAATTAATGCAGAACTTTCCAAAAGCACTGCTTCGTCTTTCTTTTGCTCTGTACAATATTTGAAGCCCAAAAGTACTGCCAAAGTGATTAAAATGCCTAAAAGGATATTTCGCATAAGGCTAATTTAAACAAAAAAAACATTAGTTGCTTTCTCCCGTGAAAGCCTAACTAATGTTTTTAAATAATTGATTAATAGCCCTGTAAAAATAGGAATAACCCTATCTAGATAAGTTATCTAAAGGTTACCTAATTATTAAACTAAAAATCAATTGGTTATTTCTTTTTCAACTCCAATTTCTCCGCAAAATAATCACAGAAATCCTTCATAGTTGCCGTCATTTTTTCATCTTGGGTAGCACGATTAAACGTATCACTCATGGCCACCAAGGTTTGATGGAAAAACTTTTTCATTTCATCAACAGGCATGTCTTTGGTCCATAAATCGATACGCAAGGTTTCCTGTGCTTTACTATCCCAAACCGACAACAACATGGCCTTGGCCTCTTCATTTTCAATACCGCCATCCTTAGCCGTCCAACTCAAAGTTTCCGGAATACGGTTTTCGTCCAATTCTACATTAAGTGTGATTGTTGATTTTATATTATCTGCCATTATTTACGTGGTTTATATTTTGAATTATTAAAAATTTCGATGGCTTCCATTTGAAGCATATCCCTAAAATCTGTCTCATTATGCTCCATGTAAGAACGTACAATTTGCCAGCCAATAAATTGCCCCAATCGCCCAGGGGATTCCCTATCCAATTCCAGATAAAATTTTGAAAAAGGTGCCGGTGCAATAAATCTCCCACTCAAGGCTGCATCTGTACTATATAGCATTTCCTTGTCGATAAAATACCTCCAGATATAGCTCTCGTTATTTTGAGCCCAAGTTAACTGTTCTGGCAAATAGCCCATTTTTTCTGCATCTGTCTTAAAGGGAATCATAAGGTCCTTAAAATACAATAGCTTACCATAATACACCATTTCATCCAGCAAGGTTTTTCGTTGCAGTTGAAAGCTATATTTCTCGGCATAACTATTGGCCAAATCTGGTACAATTTGAGATTTAGTCATGTTTTGGGCAATGTACTTTTGGATTCCAGCATAAAACTCATGATCTGCTCCCAAATAAGTATCAAGCGCTATCAATGCTATGGTATCGGTTACTATGGTTTTGTTACGATAATCAACATCATTGGTTAAGGTTATTACCCTAGGCGCACTAAACGTTTTATCGTAATATTTTAAGTGCTGGAACAGTTTTTCGATATCCAATTCCACATCGTCAAAATCGTGAAACTCCTCATTCACTTCTTCAAATAACTGCCGCTGCAAAGAATCCTGCATACGGTTAATCCACACAGAATCGCTAATTCTCTTTGAAAACAAAAACGGATATTGCGCTTTTAATTTGGGTAAATCCACCGGACTGGCTTTTGCAAAAGCTTCATCAAAACGCTCTATTGAAAATGGAATATCAATTTTTGCTATTTCCTGCTCTGTTTTTGAAGTTTCATCGCATGATAACACCGTGATTAGAACAGTGAAAAGTAAAATTATTTTCTTCATAAAACTTAAACTGTGTTTATTTTTATTCCTAACCCGTTTAGTTTATTTTTGTTTGCAAAGGTACTATTCTTAGATTTAAATCGTAACTAAAATGCAAACAGAAAAAATTGTTGACCACATTGTAAATTGGCTAAAAGATTACGCAACCAACGCAAAAGTAAATGGCTTTGTTATAGGGGTTTCTGGAGGAATTGACTCCGCCGTAACCTCTACCCTATGTGCCATGACAGGCCTAGACCTACTTTGCCTGGAAATGCCAATCCACCAAGCCCCTTCACAGGTAAGCCGTGCCTTGAACCATATAAAATGGATGCAATCCAAATTTGATAAAGTAAGCATGACGCAAGTAAATTTAACTCCTGTTTTTGACAGTCTGGTAGCGGCCTTGCCTCCTGTAGACAATGAGGCCGATCGTTTTATGTCATTGGCCAATACTAGAGCTAGGTTAAGAATGACGTCGCTGTATTATTTTGCCGCTCTTGACAAACTGCTCGTAGCTGGAACCGGCAACAAAGTGGAAGACTTTGGTGTTGGCTTTTATACCAAATATGGAGATGGAGGTGTTGATTTAAGCCCTATTGCCGATTTATTGAAAACCGAAGTCTACGAAATAGCCAAATATTTAGGTGTTAATCAAGAAATTATTGACGCTGCTCCAACAGATGGCTTATGGGGAGATGATCGCACAGACGAAGACCAAATCGGTGCTTCTTACCCTGAATTGGAATGGGCCATGGCGATGAAAGAAGAAGGAAAAACTGCCAATGATTTTGAAGGACGCGAAAAGGAAGTTTTTGAAATATTTATGCGCTTCAATAAAGCTAACCAACACAAGATGAACCCTATACCTGTTTGCACAATTCCGGATAGTTTAAGATAATTCTTATTAATTTTTAACCAGAAATCATTAAACCTGTTATTTTTTTCATTACATTTACAAAAAGAACTACCCCATATACCTCTTAATCTGGTCTTGAGTTTCAACTCTGGTTAATAGCATTTTTAACTTAATTACTAATTTTTTCCTATTATGATTAAAGTATTAGTCGTTGACAACCATCCGATTGTTAGAACAGGGTTAGAGCTGCTATTTGAATCTAACCCAGAAATTCAGGTTATAGGCAGTGTAGGTAGTGGTATTGAAATTTTTGAATTCATCCGGCGAAATGCTGTAGATGTTGTAGTATCTGAAATTGATTTACCAGAATTGAATGGAATCACTGCTTTGAGAGCCATAAAGAAAGAACATCAAAATTTAAAGGTTCTCTTTTTTAGCCATCATCCCGAGGAAATCTACGCCATCAGCGTTTTAAAGGCGGGAGCTTCTGGCTACCTTTCTAAAACCGAAGACACCGACACAATCAAAGAGGCCATTTTAAAGGTGTACAATGGCGGCATTTACCTTAGCAGTAATATGTCCAAACATCTTAACTATAACGACACTAAAAAGTCTCCTAGTAAGATGTACAAGCGCCTTTCTACCCGAGAGGTTGAAGTTTTAAAACTATTGTCTTCCGGTAAAAAGAATAAAGAAATTGCACAAGAGTTGGATATTAACGAAAAAACCGTGAGTACCTATAAAGCAAGGTTATTCAAAAAATTACATGTTACCAATCTTGTAGATTTAATCCATCAGGCAAAGCACTTGGAATTAACCAACGGTTAACCAACCACTTTTCCAAGTTTTCTAGATAACAACATTTTCAAACCGAGGTAGTCCTTGACATCCTCTATTATAGCCATTCTATCGACATCTTCACGCAAGGTGTCGTTTTTGTATTCCGCCACTTTTTTATCAATCAAAAAGCAACGCAAACTTAAAATGGTTTGGTTTACCAACTGCGCTATAGATTCGTTCTTTTGTTTGGGAACAATCAAATTACGTTCCCAATCATGCAAACTGTAACGCTCATCTTCCATCAGGATACTGGTTACTTCACTTGCCATTTCCTGATCCAATCTATTTACAAATTCTCTGGTAGAAAATGGTTTATCATTATGAAGTTCCTCCATAATAGAATTGTAAATATTATGAAAAGTTGGATTGGCAAACTGCATTTCGTCCTCTTGTAAATCAAGGAAAATTTTATCGAATACTTTAGTCGTATTGATAACTGGCTCCAATTTTAAATCGCCCGTTTTTTCGTCTTCTTTAAGAACCAAATCATCAAAATCTTCAGTTTCACTTCCATATAGGAGTAAAATTTCAATGATTTTTCGCTCCAATTCGTACTGCAAATCAATTTTCTGTTTGGGCTCTTCCTTCTTCACCACTTCAAAGGCCTTGTGTTCCGGCCGTCCACCTTTGCTAGCCTCCTGAAGCTCCTTTTTACCCATTTGCGCCAAGGTAGTAAAAAGCACTTCTTCGCTAATATCCATAATACGAGAGCACTCCTGGATATACACCTCCCGCTTTATGTTATCGGGAATCTTCGCGATACTATTGACAATATCCCTAATAGTTTCTGCCTTTTTAATGGGGTCATTATTGGCATCCTCAACCAACACAGAAGCCTTAAACTGGATAAAATCCTTTGCATTGGTATCTAGATATTCTTTAAGTTCCTCTAATGTATTTTGTCTTGCAAAGCTATCCGGATCCTCTCCTTCAGGAAACGTACACACCCTAACGTTCATCCCTTGCTCTAAGATTAAGTCAATTCCTCGAAGGGAAGCTCTCATACCTGCCGCATCCCCATCAAAAAGTACAGTAATATTTTTTGATAGCCGATTAATGAGTCTAATTTGCTCTGCCGTTAATGCCGTCCCAGAGGATGCCACCACATTTTTAATACCTCTTTGGTGAAATTGAATAACATCAGTATATCCCTCAACCAAATAGCAATTATCTTCCTTTGCAATGCTTTGCTTGGCGTGGTAAATACCATAAAGCACCTTACTTTTATGGTAGACCTCACTCTCAGGGGAATTTAAGTATTTGGCTGCTTTTTTATCGGTCACCAAAATCCTTCCTCCAAAACCCAAAACACGGCCACTCATACTTTGTATTGGGAACATCACACGACCTTTAAAACGATCGAAACGCTTGTCTTCCTTTACAATGGTCAACCCCGTTTTCTCCAAATAATCGAGCTGATAGCCTTTTTTCAAAGCCTCATCAGTAAAGGCCTGCCACTCATCTGGGGAATATCCCAACTGAAAGGTCTTGATGGTTTCATTGGTAAACCCACGCTCCTTAAAATAGCTTAAACCAATGGCTTGACCTTTATCGCTTTTAAAAAGAATTTTCTGAAAATAATCCTTAGCAAACTCATTAACCAAATACAAACTTTCGCGCTCGTTGGCTTCCTGCTTTTGTTCATTTGTTTGCTCGGTTTCTTCAATTTCAATATTGTATTTTTTCGCCAAATATTTTATGGCTTCAGGATAGGTAAAATGCTCGTGTTCCATTAAAAAGGTTACGGCATTACCTCCTTTTCCACTGGAAAAATCCTTCCAAATTTGCTTTACGGGAGAGACCATAAAACTGGGGGAGCGTTCATCACTGAACGGACTTAACCCTTTAAAATTGGTACCAGATTTTTTTAATTGCACAAAATCTCCAATAACCTCCTCTACCCGAGCAGTTTCAAAGACATGTTCTATAGTGGATTTTGAAATCAAATGAATGCGTTTTTGAAAAGGTAAATTTAGGACATTATTACAAACAAAAAAAGCTCAGATCAAAGCATGACCGAAGCTTTCAATTATGTCGATTTCTTTTAATCCATATCAAACCTAATACCCAAGGAAATGTTGTTTTGATCTACTGGTTGATCTTTAAAAATTGGTGATAAATCATACTTAGCATACAACCCAATACTACCAAAAGACAGGTAACCACTCAGCCCATAGACCAACTCATTAACGTTATACCCTTTATATTTATCTTTTTCTCGGTCCCCATCAACTCTGTATTTTACTTTTTGTTTAGACTCCAAATTAAAACCTGCATAGCCTCCAATTCCAATTTTGAACTTTTTATAAGTAGAGTATCTAAAATAGGTATCTCTTTCAATTTTTTTGGATGGCCCAAATTCAAAATGAACAGGAAACACCAAATTGGTCACTCTGAATTTTGATTTTCTAACATCTTCAGGAAACTCAGTTAACTCCACTACATCATTAGTTTCAGTAAAGTACATATTGTCTTTAATGTCTAATTTATTCCACTGGAATGAAAACCCGTATTTAAGCCTAACGGCATTAGAGTTTTCAAAGACTCTAGTTTTCCAGGCATAACCCAATTCAACAAAACCAGAACCTCCAAACTTATATGGAGAATCTCCGAACGATTCGCCTTCAATGATAGCGTTGTTAAACCCAATGGCAAATACTAAATCACTAGTGGTACGTTTATCATAAACAGTAGGCTTTAATTTATAATCTGCCCTTTCTCCAATATAAATCACACCTCTGTCATATTCGTCTGCATCTGCTCCTTTTCCGATTTCCATCACAAAAGTAGTTGCCTTATCTTCTGAAGACCACAATTCCTCATTTCGCTCTAAAAGCGCAATTTTATTGTCAATGATTGCTAATCGATTTTCAATATTTAAAGCATGCTTTTGCGCTGCTTCCTTCTTGAGTTGATTAGCTTCTTCCTGTGTAATTTCGCCGTTATCAAGACGCTGATTAATTCGTTCGACTTCGGCTTTCAAAAGTTCCTTTTCCTGGTTTTCAATTTCTGTTTTTTCTTTTTTTAGAGCTTCTATTTTAACGCTATTATCAGCTTTTGGAATGGTATCCTGTGCATAAACGTTGCTTAAACTTAGACATAGGATTAGTAGCACTACATGTTTTGTAATGGTATTCATAACTGTTTGTTTTTTAATTGATGTTTAATTTATGTAATCTCCATATACTTGGCCCGAGTATATTTCAATTTGAATTTCCTCACGGGACTATTTACTGATTACGTTGGGTGACTGCAGTTTTCACGGTAACGTAACTTTCTTTTAAGGCTTTAAAAACTTTATCTCTAAAGGAGTGTTCTAAATCCATTTCCACACTCTCCAAGAGCGCATTGGCATCCACCGTTCTTGTGGATTCATTATATATTTTTTTTTGTTGAATTTCCAATTCCGCAAGTTGTAACAAGGAGTCGATTTCTCGATCGGTTACCTCTGTATTTTGGGCTGCCAGTTCGGTAATTTGAGTCACGACATCCTGAACCTTTACATCCAGTGGTTCTAAATTTTCAGAAAATTCTTTATGGTCTTCCACTGCCACATGTTGTTCTATAGCCGATTCGTTTAAAGGTAAGGAATTTTCCAATTTATTCTTTTCGGAAGGAAGCTCACTTTTAGTAACCTTTGCTACAGTTTCCGATTTTGATATTTCAGATTTAATCAAATCTCTATTAACTTCTTCTTCATTATTAACAGATACACTTTCCTTAACTTTTGGTACTGTTACTGCAACCTTTGTTTCTACTTTTTCCTTCGGCGTAATTTCTTCTTCAACATCAACAATTGTTGGTGCATCCATATTTATCGCATCCCTTTTAAAGAATAGGCTGCCTACCAAAAGGATCCCAACGAAACTGGCAGCAATGCCCATCCACCAAAATCTTTTATTTCTGTGTTTATGTTTAACTGATTCTGCATCCAAACGGCTGGACAACTTGTCCCAAGACGCTTGCGACGGCTGGATGGCACGTTTCTCCAAGGTCTCCTTTATGTCATTTTCAAACTTAATTGGCGCCATAACTTGTGTTATTTAATCTGTTCAATTTTTCCTGAAGCATCTGTCTCGCCTTAAACAACTGCGATTTTGATGTGCCCTCAGAAATCTCTAATTCCTTAGCTATTTCGTTGTGCTTGTACCCTTCAATAGCATACATTACAAAGACCATTCTATATCCTTCTGGAAGTTCATCAATGAGCTGCTGAATGTCATTTACTTCAAGTCCTGAAGTTGTATTGTACACATGTTCCTGAGGAATGCTTTGTTCCTCTGTAGGAAATTCCAAGGATTTTCGTTTTCTAAGAAAAGAAATGGCTTCCCTCACCATGATCCTCCGAAGCCACCCTTCAAAACTTCCTTCATTTTTAAAGGATTTAATGTTGGTAAAAGCTTTAAAAAACCCATTCAACATCACTTCTTCCGCATCCTGCACATCCTTGATGTAATACCGGCATACACTCAACATCTTTGGCGCATGAATTTCATAAAGCACATGTTGCGCCTCGCGATTGTCCTTCGCAGCTTTGGAGATAAGCTCTTTGGTATTTTTATGCAGTTGAATGACTTTCAAAATCTACAAGATGTTGGTCTTTATATACAAAGACGCAATTATTGAACCAATGGTTGCCTGTAGGTTGAAAAAAATTATTTTTTTCTGTCAATTACATAGTTCACCATAAGCTTCAGTGAACTTTTGAATTCAGATTCAGGATAAGTTTCCAACAAAGTAAGTGCTTCTTTTTGAAACTCTTTCATTTTCGCGATGGCATAATCCAGACCGCCATTATCTTTAACAAAAGTAATGACTTCCTTAACCCGCTTTTTGTCCTTATTGTGATTTTTTATGGAATTGATCAACCACTTTTTGTCCTTCTTATCACATTTATTAAGTACATGAATCAACGGAAGGGTCATTTTTTGCTCTTTGATATCGATACCAGTAGGTTTCCCGATGGCATCTTCTCCATAATCAAACAAATCGTCCTTAATTTGGAACGCCATCCCAATCAGCTCTCCAAATTTACGCATAGTTTCCACTTCTGGAGAATTTGGCTTTACCGAAGCAGCTCCCAAACTACAGCACGCTGCTATTAAGGTTGCCGTTTTCTGACGAATGATTTCATAATACACAGCTTCGGTGATGTCCAGTCGGCGGGCCTTTTCGATTTGCAACAACTCTCCTTCACTCATCTCCCTAACAGCTACGGAAATGATTTTCAACAAATCGAAATCATTATTATCAATGGAAAGCAACAAACCTTTAGATAGCAGAAAATCCCCAATCAACACAGCAATCTTGTTTTTCCAAAGGGCATTGACGGAGAAAAAGCCTCGACGCCTGTTACTATCATCCACCACATCATCATGCACCAAAGTTGCGGTATGAATCAACTCAATAACCGAAGCTCCGCGATACGTGCGCTCACTAATCTCTCCATTGTTGACCATTTTTGCTACCAAAAACACGAACATGGGACGCATTTGCTTCCCTTTTCTGTTAACAATATAAGTAGTAATTCTATTGAGCAAGGCTACTTTTGAAGACATGGACAATTGAAACTTTTGTTCAAAAAGGTCCATTTCGTAAGCGATGGGCTGCTTTATTTGCTCTACTATTTTCAACAGAAAAATTTAGTCATTTAGGTAATGACAAACCTACTAAAAAAAGTTAAGTCATATTTATCTCATAGCAAAATATCTAGACAACACAATGAGTTCTCAAACCAAGACTACATCATAAAAATTTGAAATTCAACATATTAAATACAAACCAAATAGGATTTATCAAAAAAAATAGATAGTTTTATAAAGCTTTACACAGCTATAAATCAACAACTTAAACTCAATCATTATGAAAAAAATTACACTTTTATGTATTTCCCTTTTGATTTATCACTTGGGAAATTCACAAAACACTTGTGCTTCTGCAGGAACAGCTGTTACAGGCCTAAATAGCGTTGCTGCTGTGGATGGATCTGAAGTTCCTGCAATTATATGTGCTGTCAATGGCACAGGTGCTACTTCTGGCGAATGGTATACTTATACAGCTACCACATACGGCACCGTAACAATTACAACTGATTTACCCCAAAATGATGGTGATACAAATAGTGACGACACACGAGTTCACATCTATATTGGGGGTTGCGAATCATTAACCTGTTATGCTGCAAATGATGACATTAGTAGTAGCAACTATCTATCTGAAGTAACCTTCCCGGTAATTTCAGGTGAAACCTATTACATTGCTTGGGACGACCGTTGGAGTGCCCTTGGTTTTGACTTTGAGTTAACACAAAACTCGTATAGCTGCAACTTTGGAAATTCCCTACCCTATACACTCGACTTAACCACAGACACAGAATTCTCTAATTGCTTTTACAAATTGGATGATAACGCCGACGCCCTTGGATGGACTTACAATAGTGCTAACGATCTTGACGGTGACGGAACCGACGATCCTTTTTTGAATATTTTTCCTCCGGATGTAAATTATGTAAAAGATGACTGGTTAATTTCACCTGCCATTACAGGAGTTGCCAATACAGAATATACTTTTACGATAGTTTATAATGCAGTAGATTTTAACGGCACAGCAAATGAAACACTAGAAGCCGTTGCCTTAAGTGATGTGTCCCCTAACAACCCAATATCTACCTTGGGAAATATCACCGGTGTCACTCAAAGCGGTGAATTAGGAGACTCCTCGGGCAATGATCTAATTACACAAGCCTACACGAGCACCCTTACCTATACACCGGACACAGATGGTGATTTCTATCTCGGGCTTCATGCCACTACAGGTTCAGCTGACAGTGATATTTTAATAGTGCTTGAAATAACATTGGAATCGGCAATTTTAGGAGTAGAGGATATAGCACAAACTAGCTTTTCTTATTCCTACAATAAGCATACGCAATCTGTAATACTGGAATCTTCATCGGAAGCCTTTGAAAATATAGAGTTCTATAATCTCTTTGGTCAGAAAGTATTAAATCAACCTCTAGATCAAGTAAGCGAAACGGTTGAAATTTCTTCCCTGTCCGAAGGGCTTTATTTGGCAAAAATTCAGATGAATAGTAAAACTCAAACCGTTAGAATTTTAAAATATTAAGTTTAACGCTAAGCTTTTCCTTTCAAGCTGAAGGGAAGCTTAGTTTAACTTTTATTTGCCAATTGTCCACAGGCCGCGTCAATATCTTTACCTCTTGAACGTCTAACTGTAACCGTAATATGATTAGCCTCCAATAGGGACACATACATATCAATTGCTTTAGGATTGGCCTGTTGGAACTCTCCATCATCAATAGGGTTATACTCAATTAAATTTACCTTACTTGGCGCAAACTTGCAGAACTGCACCAAAGCCTCTGCATCCTTTTTGGAATCATTTATCCCTTGCCACACCACATATTCATAAGTAATTCTGTTTTTGGTTTTAGCATACCAATATTCAAGTGCTTCACGAAGATCCCTCAAAGGAAAAGTAGCGTTAAAAGGCATTATAGAAGTACGTACTTCATCAATGGCGGAGTGCAGCGATACGGCCAATTTAAATTTCACTCCATCATCAGCCATTTTTTTGATCATTTTAGGCACTCCCGATGTAGAAACGGTAATCCGTTTTGGGGACATTCCCAATCCTTCTGGAGACGTGATTTTATCAATTGCCTTAAGCACGTTATTGTAATTCATGAGTGGTTCTCCCATCCCCATAAACACAATATTACTCAAAGGTCTGTCAAAATAAAGTTTGCTTTCATTGTCGATAGCCACCACCTGATCGAAAATTTCATCTGGATTTAAGTTACGCATACGCTTTAATCTAGCCGTAGCACAAAACCTACAATCCAAACTACACCCTACCTGCGAAGACACGCAAGCCGTGGTTCTGGTTGCTGTTGGAATCAATACCGACTCTACTACCAAACTGTCATGCAATCTTACCGCATTTTTAATGGTGCCATCCGAACTACGCTGCATTTGGTCCACCTTCACATGATTGATCACAAAATTTTCATGAAGCATAGATCGGGTATCCTTGGAAATATTGGTCATATCCTCAAATGTATGAGCACCTTTATTCCATAGCCATTCATACACTTGGTTTCCCCTAAATGCCTTATCACCTTGCTCCACAAAAAAATCTCGCAATTGTTCTTTGGTGAGTGCTCGTATGTCTTTCTTTTTTACTTCCATAGATGCTGCAAAAATAGTGAAAGGAATATCGATTTACGATTTTTCGATTTAGAATTATAGAATTCTTAGGATTTCATAAAAAACAAGGCCTTGTAAATCTACAAGGCCTTGTTAAGATAATAATATTTAGATGTGCTTTTTGATTACAAAATCAACATAGCATCTCCATAAGTATAAAACTTGTATTCTTCTTTTACTGCTTCTTCGTAAGCCTTTTTGATGAAATCATGACCAGCAAACGCAGACACCATCATTAACAACGTAGATTTTGGCGTGTGGAAGTTAGTAATCATACAGTTGGCAATACTAAAATCGTAAGGAGGGAAAATGAACTTATTGGTCCACCCTGCAAACTCGTTTAACGTTCCATTGGAAGACACTGAACTTTCAATAGCTCTCATGGAAGTAGTCCCTACGGCACACACGCGTCTTTTATCATGAATTCCCTTGTTAATGATATCAACCGCCGCTTTATCAATTATTACCTCTTCACTATCCATTTTGTGCTTAGATAAATCCTCCACCTCAACAGGGTTAAAAGTTCCCAAACCGACATGAAGTGTAATTTCTGGCAATTCTATACCTTTAATTTCCAAACGCTTCAACAGGTGCTTAGAGAAGTGTAGTCCTGCCGTTGGAGCTGCTACAGCACCTTCATTTTTTGCAAAAATGGTTTGGTAACGCTCTTCATCTTCAGGCTCCACGTCTCTCTTTATGTATTTAGGAAGTGGTGTCTCTCCTAATTCAGTAAGCTTACTTCTAAATTCGGCATATGATCCATCATAAAGGAAACGCAAAGTTCTCCCTCTTGAAGTGGTGTTGTCAATAACCTCTGCTACCAACGTTTCGTCATCACCAAAATACAGCTTGTTACCAATTCTTATTTTTCTTGCAGGATCTACCAAAACATCCCAAAGACGTTGCTCTTCATTCAATTCCCTTAAAAGGAATACTTCAATTCTTGCTCCTGTTTTTTCTTTATTTCCATACAATCTTGCAGGGAACACTTTGGTATTGTTAAGGATCATCACATCTCCTTCATCGAAGTAATCAATAACATCCTTAAACAATTTGTGCTCGATGGTTTGCTCTTTTCTGTTCAAAACCATCAATCGCGCTTCGTCTCTAATGTCCGAAGGACGATCTGCCAATAATTCGTCTGGAAGTTTAAAGTTAAAATTTGATAATTTCATTTGTTATATTTTATGGGAAGTGGCAAATATACAATCTCAAGATAGGGGTTGTCAAGTAAATCGCAGATTATTATTGGTTTATTTGAAATCCAATAGCCGCCAAGTCCTCCCAAAACGTTGGAAAGGATTTTGAAACCACCATAGCATCTTCAACCTGCAACTCTGTTTTTAGAGCTAAAGGCGCAAAGGCCATAGCCATTCTATGATCATTATAAGTAGCCACTGCAGGATTTGATTTTAAATTTGAAACTGGAAACAATTTTAAAGAATCATTAGTGATTTCCACCTCTGCCCCAAATTTCTCCATTTCATTTTTTAATGCCACCAACCTATCGGTTTCCTTAATTTTCAAGGTGTGAAGTCCCGTTAGCTCACACCCAATTCCCAAACCTAGACAGGTAACGGCAATAGTTTGTGCAATATCGGGTGCATTGACTAAATTGAATTGTTTTAGTTCAAGATTCTGAGATTCTTTTCTTAGAATAATCTCGTTTTCTTCATAGGTCGTAGTTACTCCAAATTGCGAATAAATCTCAGCAAGAACAGAATCCCCTTGTAGCGAATGTTCTTTGTAAGAAGACAATTTAATTTCTGTACCAAGGGCACTCAAGGCCACTATGCTATAGAAATAAGATGCCGAAGACCAATCGGATTCCACAGTCAAGTTTGTTGTATTTAAAGGGGATGTTTTTGGAGCGACTGTAATAAGGTTGCCTTCAAATTTGGTGTCTACACCAATTTGATTTAGTAAGTCCAAGGTCATTTTTATGTAAGGTACCGAAGTAATGGTTCCTTCCAAAGTTAACTCCAAACCATTTTCCAATTTTGGAGCTATAAGTAACAAGGCTGAAATATATTGACTACTTACATTAGCCTTTAAACTCACTTTGGATTTGGTTAGCTTTTGGCCTTTGATTTTTAAAGGAGGGCAACCTTCTGTTTCCAAATAAGTAATATCAGCACCTAAGGTATTCAAAGCATCCACCAACACTTGAATGGGACGTTCCTTCATTCTTGCTGAACCCGTTAACACCACTTCACTGCTTTCTTTAGTCGCGAAATAGGCCGTAAGAAAGCGCATGGCAGTACCAGCATGATGGATATCAATAATTTTGGAATGAGATTCCAAAGCTTTTTGCATCACCTTGGAATCATCAGATTCCGATAAATTTTCTATTGATATTTCAGGAAATAAGGCTTGCAATAATAGCAGCCTATTGGATTCGCTCTTAGACCCTGTAATGGTAACACTCGACGTTTGATCAACAACCGATTTACGGAGTTGGATATTCATAGCAATGATTTGTAAATTACTTATTTGAGCAATTTACTTTAATTTTTCATTATTATGGTGCCTATCGTGGTCGCGTTTGGTTTTTTTGTCCATTTTTTTATCGAATGCCGCCTGCAAATCAATACCCGTTTGATTGGCTAAACACAGCACCACGAACACCACATCGGCCAACTCTTCACCCAAATCTTTGTCCTTGTCACTTTCCTTTTCACTCTGCTCCCCATAGCGTCTAGCAATAATCCGAGCCACTTCTCCAACTTCCTCGGTAAGCTGCGCCATATTGGTTAGCTCATTAAAATACCTTACCCCGTGCTCTTGGATCCAATTATCAACTGCCTTTTGGGCATTTTCGATGTTCATTATATTATTTTTTTTAGTACAATCTTTTCATTATGCTTCTCTACATAAGACCTAAAAAAGTTCTTGAAATATTCATAATCTTCTGGAAGCACTAAAGTAGTATTTAAATCAAAATTTACAAGTATCTGAAGATAATTCCCCATACGATTTATTGCATATACAAATTTTGCCTCCCCATTATTAAACTCACTTCCTCCATTTTCTGGCATTGATTCAAGTTCATAGTCTTCAGGAAGTAATATGGTGATCATATATTTACTTCTTATTGGGAAATCCAAAGTAATTGGATAGGTTCTCTCTTCTTGCTTAAAGATATTTTCCGATTCTGCAAAAAATAACAAAGGATTAAGTAATAACGTTTCTCCTATCACCTCAATTCCTCCCTGCATTTGATAATCATAAGAGATTTGAAATGGTTTATCTGTATTTGAGAGATCTCTAAACTCTATATTTTCAATGATAACATCCCCTTTATCTCTTTCAAAATCCTTCAGCAACTCATCATCTTTTGCATCAATATATCTATCCCGATAATTCATAGCCATGTAATTGGTAAGAATCTGTCTTACTTCACCGGATATACTTAAATCTGATTGTATTTGAACTTTCACTGAAGTAGTCTCTTCCGACATTACTTTGCTTTTTAGTTGCACCCAATTAGAACTTCCATTTTCCCGGATTACTCTCCCTTGCCAATGCAAAGCTCTAGATGGCAAAACATTAATAGCTCCATTAGCACTTGTAGCATCCATCAAAACCCTTCCTTCATCATTTTCAACCACACAAATAACATAGTTAAACCCTTGGCGCGTTGGAAATAATGGGATACCATTGTTTTTAGTGCTTACCAATACTGGATTAGCCTCAATACCCATTTCCTGTAGCATGGCCACCAAAATTAAATTAATATCTGCAACATTACCTACTCCTTCTTTATAGGCTTTCCTAACGCCTTTTTCTGCGGCAACACCATAATTGCCATTCCATTTCACTTTGGACTTAACGTAATTATGGATGAGATTGATTTTTTTAAATTCGCTTGCTCCTTCTTCAACCAAATTGGCTATATCTTCTTTAAAATAGCCACTTTTATTTAATTGCCCACCAAACTTATCAAGGTCATAAATATTTTTAGTTACATCTTCCCATGTAGAAGCAAAATATTCTATTGGTTCTCCCGGATATTCAATACTCTTTAGCTCCAAAATTAATTTTGCTCTATAATTGTTAATATTATCAAGCATAGGCTCCTCTTTTAAGGCAGGAATATTTACCTCACTTGCCATTATCACATTATTGATATAATCTACTTTTGAGTAATGATAGTTGGTAAAAGCAGGTGCCTTATTCCACTTTCTATTTGTATCATCCTTGGTATTAAGATTTAGCATGCCATTTGAGGTTGAATACTCTAACTCAGGAACGTATTTTGACTTGGGATTAAAAAGTTTATTATAATTAAAATACTGAGGAGTACTTACCTTTAAATCATATTTTAATATTGGAATAGTATATTGAAATTGAATATCGTCAATTTGTATATAAGGTGATCTTATTTTATAGGTATATTCAATTACACTGCCTTCCTTAACATTGGGCATTGTAAAAGACTCATATTTCCAATATTCATTGACCAATTCTTGAAATACTCCTTCTTTTTTCAACTTGTCCTTAACCAACTTACCATCAACCACATTAAATGTATATCCCTTTAAAGACGTTAAAACCTCACTGTTTTCAATTGATCTATTATATAATCTTACTCTTTTTGTGGCCCAATCATACCCTAACTTATTGTAAATCTTAATACGTTCGTGTACTTCCCTTATTTGAACAAAACCTTCTTCTTGTTGATAAGCGAACCAAATTTTTTCATTTTTATACAGAACCGCAGCATTTACAGAAGAGTCTTTATGGCAGATCTTTTCTTCAACTTGTTGTTTCGAAACCTTTCCAAAATCATAATTCTGCTCTTGCCCTATCGAAACATGACTGACAATAAATATTATAAAAATTGTAACAATAGTTTTCATTCTACTTATCCGATACAACTAATTATTATCAATTACTACTCAACCTACAAAATTGAGTATCATATTATTTTCTTTAGCACAACTTTTTCATTCTGCTTTTCTACACTAGATTTAAAAAAGCTTTTAAAATTTTCATAGTCTTCAGGCAATACCAAAGTAGTATTTAAATCTAAATTTACAAGCAATTGAAGATACTTGCCATTTTGCCTTACCACATAAGTTAATTTGGCCGCTCCGTTATTAAAATCGACAGCGCTACTCTCAGGTATCGTTTCAACCTCATACCCCTCAGGTATCACAATATTAACCATATATTTTGTCCCAACTGGAAAATCCATTGTAATTGGATAATTTCTTTTGGTTTGTTTAAAAGGGTTTTCCAGTGTTGCTAAAAATAGCATCGGTGAAAAATAAAGCTTCCCTGCAATTTCTTCAATACCGTCATTTGATTGAAAGTCATATGTAATTTGTAGAGGCTTATCTACATCTTTCACATTATTCGGCTCTAGATTTTCAATAACAATCTCCCCCTTATTTTTCTCAAACATCTTAATCAAATCGTCATGACTTACATTGGCATATCTATTTCGATGAAGCATTGCAACATAATTGGTGTAATTTTCACGAACTTTTCCTTCAACTGTTAAATCCGGATTTATTGTCATGTTTAAGAGCACGGTTTCATCGGAATTAATACTAGGCTGCAAATCAATCCAAGCAGAACTTCCATTTTCCCTAATGACTCTTCCTTGCCAATTTAAAGTTCTCACTGGCAACACATTTATTGTACTGTAGGCACTTGTTGCATCCAATAGGACATTAAAATTCACATCTTCAATCATACAAATTACATAATTAAACCCTTGGCGTGTAGGAAAAAGAGGGATACCATTATTTTTAGTACTCACCAAAACAGGATTTGCATTAATTTTTGCACTGCGCAGCATAGAGATCAACATTAAATTTATATCGCCTATATTTCCCGAGCCTTCTTTATAAGCTTTACGAACGCCATTCTCTGTTCTATAGCCATAATACCCATTCCATTTTACTTTTCTTTTTACATACTCAAAAATAAGAGCAATCTTTTTTGCATCATTTGTTTCACCTCCTATTAAAGCTTCAAGGTCCTCTTCGAAATATCCTGTCTTATCTAATTGTGCTCCAAACTCGTCACTGTCATAAATCCTTTTGGTCACTTTTTCCCAAGTTGAAGAGAAAGTCTCCAAAGGTTTATTAGGATATTTAATAGCTGTTAGCTCCAAAATTAGTTTTGCTCTGTAATTATTGATATTGTCCACTAAAGGTTCATCCTTTAACGCAGGAATATTCTCTTCACTTGATGTTATAACGTTGTCCAAATAATCCGTCTTTGATTGACTAAATTCTGTTTTGGATACACCCCATCCACTCCCACTTCTTTCTTTACTATGAATTGTAAAGCTATTATGCACTTTTGTCATATCAAACTTTGGAATGTATCTAGATTTAGGATTTAGCAATTTATTGTACATATAGTATTCTGGAGTACTAATCTTCAAATCGTACTTCAGAATTGGAATATTATACTGAAAATCAATATCATCAATTTGCAAATAAGGTGATTTAATTTGGTAGGAATATTCAATTACACAACCTTCTTTTACATTTGGCATAGTGAAGGATTCAAATTTCCAGTACTTATTAGCAAACTCTTCAAACATGCCTTCCTTTTTCAACTTATCTTTTTCTATCTTACCTCCTATAAGGTTAAAAGTATATCCTTTTAATGAAGATAATGATTCTGAATTCGCAGCAGACCTATTGTAAAGTCTCACTTTTTTTGTGGCCCAATTAAAACCTTCTTTGTTATAAATTTTTATGCGCTCATGGACTTCCCTATTTTGCATAAATCCTTCTCCTTGAATATACTCAAAACTTATTTTTTCATTCTTATATAACACTACAGCATTAGCTGAAGAGTCTTGAGGGCAGATTTTCTCTTCAAGTTCTTGTTTTGAAACTTTTCCAAAATCATAATCTTGAGCATATTGCACATAGCTCAAGAATAAAATCAATAATGTTGTAAGAACCTTTTTCATTACTTTTTAGGTTTTAAAGTTAATGCCAGTTTAGCTTTATCATTTTTTGCCACAGAGGCCACAAAGTCTCTAAACCTGGCATATTCTTCTTTAGGATAATTTCCTTTATTTAAGCTATAAGTCCGCTTGTAAAGTATTTCATGCTCATTAAGCACCGTTATTGAAAATTGATAGAAACCATACTTAGTATCAATGCTTACCGCATCTGGTAACGCATCAAAACTTAGGGATTCGTCGATTTCAACTATAAACTCATCAGTATCAACAAAGCCCCTTTCAATTTCAAAATCTAAAGTTCTATTTCTATATCGTGTAGGTATGTGAGTTACCCTATTGAATATATTAGGACTAACCAATAAAAGATTACCTGTTTTTGAGGCATAATTCTGTGCGGAAACCTTAATATTTTCAGTAAAAAGAATACTATCTTTATCATTCTCAAACTCCATTTCGGTTATTGATAAATTATTGATATAATCCCAATAGTTTTTAAAATACAAATCCTGATTCCTGGGTTCTTCATTCTGAATCCCCTCATGCAAAGCATACTGATATCCTTGGGTTTTAATGGTTACTTCCCCATTTAAGGATCCATCATTAAGCAGTTTTACTCTAGCTTTAGTAACCTGATTGCTTTTCTCTTTAGGATATATCGTTGTATGGATTATTTCACCTCCTTCAGGTGTCACTATCAAAGCATCTCTATCATCTGTAAAACCTGCAATAAAACCAAAAGGATTTGTTTGACTAGTACATTCCAACCACACACCATTCTCTTTATTTGGAAGATATAACACTACATGATTTCCTTGTGTAGAAGAAAATTCTTTATCTATACTTCTTATATTTCTCCCCCCATAAATAACGGCATAATTAGCATCAACTCCTACCTCTTTCAGCAAAGCATAGGTGTAATTAGACAAGCCTTTACAATCTCCATAGCCCAAGCGATCAACATCGGTTGCCAACATAGGCTTCCAACCACCAATACCAACCTGTACACTTATATAACGAGTTTTATCTTGCACATACTTATAGACAATTTTTGCCTTTTCCAAATCATTTGAACTATCTTTTGTCAATTCTTTTATCTCTTGTTTTACTTGATCTGGCAATTGATCAGTTCCATTTAATAAGTCCTCAAACATCCATTTACCAAAATCTGACCAATTATTATTAACACCTTTTACCCCAACCATATCAAACTCAACTAAAGCTGCCTTTAAAACAGGGGCATAGGTTTTAAAAGGAGGACTATAAGCTTCTGGCTTTAATGAGCTTAAATCATTTGCTTTGTAATGAAAATTATTAAGCTTTGTAATATTATAGTTTTCAAAATTTTGAGTCTTAATTTTAACTTCAACTTCAGAAGAATTTATAATTTCATACTCGCTATTTTCCGTACTTACATAAAAACCTTCAATGGGTCTCCAACCAGGCAAAAATGCTGTGGAATTATATTCTATTTCAGCATCCAACAGTACCGTATAGGGATAACTTATAGGAGTGTAATCCAAATACTTAACCCGACTATCAGAATACAAAGTCCCTCCACTAACAGCGCTTACATCCTGAAAATCCTTCTCCTTAATTTTTTTCAACTCTTTTCCATAAGCATCAAAAATCTTCACTTCCAAATTTTTAATATCAATCCCCCTTCCATAATGAAATACAGCATCAATATCAGAATTACCTGCTTTACTTAAAACCGTCACAATTCTTTTTTGAGTAACCAAAATTTCATTATAGGCTTTAATTTCAATTTTTTGATCATTATATCTTACAACAGCATTAGCCTTAGATTTCAATTCCGAGGGAATAGTCGCGGCAGCATAAAGTTCTTCTTGAGAATATACTATAGAGGCCATGAAGAAAGCCCCTAAAAAGGTCAGTAGTTTGGTTGTCATGGGTTGGTTTTTGAAGCATAAATCTAATAAAAATCTCCAATTTTAAGGAGAAATCTGTAAAGATTAGGCCCGTTTATTTTTTAACCAACTGAACATCAAAACAATAAAACAAGGCGCAAAAATGTAAAGCAACTCGCTCATTATCACTTTAGCACCCCATTCTGAAAAAAAACGTTCCACACCAATTGGTGATCCTTGGATGACCCTCCAAGGAAAAAAATACCGATGATTGTTAAAAGGGATAAAAAAGCCCACACCTTTGCCGCCAGTAGTTAAAGCATCCAAAAGCCCATGGGACAAAGTACTCAATACAATAACGATGGCATAAATAGGCTTCTGCTTTTTACCAAAAGCCAAGGTTAGAAACAAGGTCCAAATAATAGCAAATACAATGGAATGTGTAAAACCACGATGCCCCCATGGCGACTCATATGGAACCCCTAACATAAATCCCAACACATCAGCATCTGGAATTATGGCTGACAAAACAGCTAGAAACAATAAAAATTTGGGCACTTTTCTGGACGCAACTTTACCAATAGTAAAGGCTAGCATTCCATGGCCAAAGAGAGAGGCCATTACACTTTGTCTTTTGTATCAATTATAATGGTTACGGGACCATCATTTACCAATGCAACTTTCATATCGGCACCAAACTCTCCCGTTCCAACAGTTTTACCTAAATCGGTTTCAAATTTGGCCACAAAAGCTTCGTACAAAGGAATGGCAACATCTGGTTTCGCTGCATTAATATAACTAGGACGATTTCCTTTTTTTGTACTGGCATGCAAAGTAAACTGGCTAACAACAATAGCATCTCCATCCACATCAATCAAAGATTTGTTCATCACCTCATTCTCATCTGGAAAAATTCGAAGGTTGGCAATCTTCTTGGAAAGCCAGTCTATGTCCTCTCGAGTATCCTCATCTACAATTCCCAATAATATCAAAAGGCCAGTTTTAATATTAGCCACTTGCTCTCCTTCAATAGTGACACTGGATTGTGATACTCTTTGAATGACTGCTTTCATTGTTGTGTAAAATATTATTCTTTTGAGTAGTTATCTGTACGGTAAGATTCGTCTTCGCCTTCCAAAATTTGAAGGTAACTTCTATATCGAGAATAGGCAATTTCATCATTTTCCAAAGCTTCCTTCACGGCGCACTTTGGCTCATCTACATGGATGCAGTTATTGAATTTGCAATGCTGTTTTAATTCAAAAAACTCAGGAAAATAGTCCCCTACTTCCTCTTTATCCATATCCACCACACCAAACCCTTTGATTCCAGGGGTATCAATTATTTTGGCTCCAAACTCCAAATCGAACATTTCGGCAAACGTTGTGGTATGCTGTCCCTGCATGTGCTGCATGGAAATTTCCTTAGTCTTTAAATCTAAAGTCGGTTCTATAGCGTTTACCAAAGTAGATTTTCCAACTCCAGAATGGCCTGCAAACATGCATACCTTATCCTTCATTAACGACTTCACCTTATCAATATTTTTCCCGGTCGCTGCCGAAATACCAATACATTCGTATCCAATCTTTCTGTACACATGAGCCAAATACCGCACCTCATTCAAAGTGTCTTCGTCGTAAGCATCAATTTTATTGAATAGAAGAACGGCTGGCACGGAATAGGCTTCAGCAGTCACCAAAAAGCGATCGATAAAACTTGTAAAAGTTGGCGGATTATCAATGGTTACCAACAAGAATACCACATCAATATTGGCAGCAATAACATGGGTTTGCTTTGAAAGGTTTACCGATTTTCTGACAATAAAGTTTTTGCGATCCTTGATATGGTGAATGACCCCCGTAGTTTCATCATTGTTGGTCTCCAATTCAAAATCTACCACGTCACCAACAGCAATAGGATTGGTACTCTTAATTCCCTTAATCCTAAACTTCCCTTTCATCCTACATTGATAGGATGCACCGAGCTCTGTATTAACGGTGTACCAACTTCCTGTAGATTTATATACGATTCCTGTCATGCGGTACAAAGATGTGAATTATTCGCTTGTCAAACAACAAAAAAGACCACCAAAGGCAGTCTTTCTAATTCATACTAGAAGAAATAATTCTATTCAAAAACGACTAAGAATTGATAATCTTCTCTTGATGGTTAATAGACTCTTGGTGAATAGCTTTAAATACACGCAAAATAAATTCTTCGCTTAAATTTTTCTCCTCACCTTGAAGAATCATTTTACCTAAAATCTCATTCCATCGTTTAGACTGTAATACGGCCACGTTTTTAGATTTTTTAAGGGCTCCAATATCATCGGCTATTTTCATGCGTTTACCCAAAATTTCAATTAATTGATGGTCAATAAGGTCTATTTGTGTACGCATCATGTTGATTTTATTGTTGAACTCGGCGGCATCGTCAAACTCCTTTCTAATCTTTAAATCTTTGGTAATCTGAATCAAGGTTTTTGGTGTGATTTGTTGCGCGGCATCGCTCCATGCATTATCTGGATCGTAATGGGTTTCTATCATCAAACCATCGTAATTTAAATCCAAGGCAGTCTGGCAAAGATCAAAAATGATGTCTCGCCTTCCAGCAATATGTGAAGGATCTAAAATAAGAGGTAAATCTGGAAAACGGTTTTGTAAATCAACGGCTATTTGCCATTCAGGATTGTTTCTGTAGTTTGTTTTTTCATAGGTAGAAAACCCTCTATGGATCACCCCTAAGTTTTTAATATCTGCCGTATAGAATCGTTCAACAGCTCCCAACCACAAAGACAAGTCTGGGTTTACAGGGTTTTTCACCAACACCGTTTTATCTGTTCCCTTAAGGGCATCGGCAATATCCTGAACTATAAATGGGCTCACCGTGGTTCTGGCGCCAATCCATAAAATGTCTACATCATGCTCCAAGGCCAAATCTACGTGATGGGCATTGGCAACCTCGGTGGTGGTTAACATTCCTGTTTCTTCCTTTGCCTTTTGCAACCATTTAAGCCCTAAAGCTCCCACACCCTCAAAGTTGCCTGGTCTTGTTCTTGGCTTCCAAATGCCTGCTCGCAATACCGTAGCATCACTATCTTTTAATTCATGTGCAATTTTCAACAACTGCTCCTCTGTTTCCGCA
This sequence comes from Mangrovimonas sp. YM274, assembly GCF_030908385.1. Classification (NCBI taxonomy): domain Bacteria; kingdom Pseudomonadati; phylum Bacteroidota; class Flavobacteriia; order Flavobacteriales; family Flavobacteriaceae; genus Mangrovimonas; species Mangrovimonas sp. YM274. The sequence goes on along the minus strand of NZ_CP133091.1, from coordinate 974,637 downwards.
CTACATGGCCCTGCAATTACCAACGGATGCTCCAATCCGAAGTTGTCTAACCACGATCTAAGTTCTTTCTTGTTTTCCATTATGCTCTGTTTTAAACGATTCCTTTTAATATGTCTTTAATATGATTGGTACTTTTCATTTCATTGTAAATTTCATCAAACTCATCTGCCTTCATAAACTCCTTGAATCTTGTGAGGTTGTCTATATACTCTTCCAAAGTTTCAATGACATTGACCTTGTTCTGTTTAAAAATTGGAGTCCACATTTCTGGTGAACTTTTAGCCAAACGCACCGTACTCTCGAATCCACTTCCCGCCAAGTCAAAAATATCACGCTCATTTTTTTCCTTTTCAATTACGGTTTTCCCCAACATGAAAGAACTGATATGTGACAAATGCGATACATAGGCAATGTGTTTGTCGTGCGCCTCGGGATTCATATACCGAATCCTCATGCCCATAATTTTGAAAATATTTAAGGCCAATTCCTGCAATTTGAATGCTGTTTTTTCCACCTCACAAATTATGTTGGTTTTCCCTACAAATAACCCTTCAATAGCAGCCGAAGGTCCAGAAAACTCGGTTCCCGCAATGGGATGGGTGGCCAAAAAATTTCTTCGTTTTGGATGATTTTCCACCACTTTACAAATATCATTTTTGGTGGAACCGGCATCAATCACCAAGGCATCGTCATGCACCAAATCCAAGACTTTAGGCAATAGTGTAACGGTAGCATCCACGGGCACAGCAACCACAATAATATCTGCTTGGGGCAAGGACTCCATAGTAGCCTTTTTATCTATAATTCCCAAATCCTTGGCCTGTTCCAAATGTTTTGGATTGTGGTCAATACCATGAATTGTTATATTCTCGCTCAGGCGCTTAATATCTTTGGCAATGCTTCCGCCAATCAACCCAATCCCTATGATGTAAATATTTTTCATACTACTTAACTCTAGCTATCGCTTCTTCTATATCTTCTAATGGGGCACACAATGAAAACCGAATATAGCCTTCTCCATTGGTTCCAAAAACAGTGCCTGGGGCAATAAAAATGGAATTGTTCTTCAACAATATATCTATAAATTCTTCGGCCTTTACAAAATCGGGCAACTTGGCCCAGACGAACATCCCCGAGGCAGTTCTATCAAATGTACAGTTTAGGGCTTCTGCCAATTGCCAAACCAACTCTCGACGCTTTTCGTAAACACTGTTAAGGCTTACATACCACATTTCAGAACATTTTAAGGCTTCAATGGCACCTTTCTGAATGCCGTAAAACATCCCCGAATCCATATTGCTCTTTACCTTGACAATGGCATTGATATAATCAGATTTTCCCAAAACCATTCCCACACGCCAACCGGCCATGTTAAAGGTTTTACTCAACGAATTCAATTCCAAACAGCAATCCTTCGCGCCTTTGTATTTCAAGATACTTCTAGGATGTTCATTCAAAATAAAACTATACGGATTGTCATTCACCAATAAAATGTTGTTGCGTTTGGCAAAAGCAATCACATCTTCATAAAACTTGTTTGGCGCTGCAGCTCCAGTTGGCATGTGCGGATAGCTTAGCCACATCAACTTCACCTTACTCAAATCCTGCTTTTCCAGTTCGATCAAGTTCGGCAACCACTTCCCTTTTTCATTTAAATCGTAGAACACAGGCACAGCACCCACCAATTTGGTTACCGATGTATAGGTTGGATATCCCGGATTGGGAATCAACACCTCATCGCCTTCATTTAAAAAAGCCATGGAAACATGCATGATTCCTTCCTTACTTCCCATAAGCGGCAACACTTCCGTTGTCGGGCTTAAAGCCACTTCAAACCTCTCTCGGTAAAACACCGTAATGGCTTCCCGCAGCTCTGGCAAACCATAGTAGTTTTGATATTTATGCGCCGAAGGATCAGAAAGACTATCTGTGATAGCTGCCAACACTTTCATGGGCGGCTCCAAATCTGGGCTTCCAATGCCTAAATTGATAATAGGCTTGCCGTGTGCCTTTAGCAATGCCACTTCCTTCAGTTTTTTTGAGAAATAATATTCCTCCACTGTATGTAACCTGTCAGCTACTGTAATCATAGTTTAGCGTTTTTATATTCGCCCAATATTTTTAGGTCCTGAGACATGATTTTTAAAATGGATTTCGCCTTATCATAATCGGCATAGGCTTCAAAAGTGACATCCACAAAAAAGGCATACTTCCAAGGGGTCTCAATTTTTGGTAAAGATTGTATTTTGGTCAAGTTCAATTTACAATCACTCATTACATTAAGCACTGTAGCTAAGCTACCACGTTTATGGTCCAATTCAAATTTAAGAGACGCTTTATTGATTTCCTCTTTAGAAATTTCAGAATTTTGTTTTTTCACAATCACAAAACGGGTCTCGTTATGAGCAATGGTTTGGATACTTTCCGCCAAAATTTGAAGCTCAAACAATTCCGCCGCTAAACGGCTGGCAATAGCTGCCACATTTTTAAGTCCCTTGGTTTTGATTCGCTCCGCCACTTCAGCCGTATCCTTGTCTTCAATTAACTTGATGTGCGAATGCTTTTTAAAAAACTCCTTACACTGTAGCAAGGCCATAGGGTGTGAATACACTTCGTGAATCTCCTCGATGGACTGATTTGGCAAGGCCATTAAATGATGCTGAATATCTAAATAATGCTCTCCAATAACATGCAGGTTATGGGTGTCAAGCAAAGCGTAATTTGGAATAATAGAACCCGCAATGGAGTTTTCTATAGCCATAATCACGGCATCACTTTTATCGGTAAGCAAACTGTTTACCGCTGTATCAAAAGACAAGCATTCATCAATAATAACATCATCATTAAAATATTGTTGGCAGACAATATGATGAAAAGACCCCTTTATTCCCTGTATTGCAACTGACTTTATCATGTAAAAAAAAAAGTCCCGATTTTCATCGAGACTTATATTAAATTTATAGCTATAAATTATACATACAGAGTCTCGTTTCTTTTGCTAAAAAAGAAATAAAACCAGTTAAAATATGTATAATTATTTGTGTTCATTGCTGTTACGAAATGCTAATGTAATTAATATTTCCACAAATCAAAGTCCTGGACCTTAATTTTTTCTTCATTTCCATTTTTTTTCACGAATTTACATCTATACGAGGTTTAAACTATATAATTACTATTTTTGGACAAACAATTCTCTATATGTCAATAGCAGTTGCGCACATATCCAAAGTTTACGGCACACAAAAGGCTCTGAACGATGTTTCTTTCCAAGTGAACAAAGGTGAAATTGTTGGTTTTTTAGGTCCCAATGGTGCTGGAAAATCAACGATGATGAAAATCCTAACCACTTATATCGAAGCCAGCAGCGGAGAGGCTAAAGTTTGTGATTTTGACGTGAACTCCGCGTCTAAAGAGGTACAGAAACATGTAGGCTATTTACCGGAGCACAATCCACTTTATTTGGAAATGTATGTGAAGGAATACCTTCATTTTAATGCAGGGGTCTATAGTGTAGCCAAAGAGCGAATTGCAGAAGTGATTGAACTTACGGGATTGACACCCGAAGCCCACAAAAAAATTGGTCAGCTCTCAAAAGGATATCGGCAACGTGTTGGATTGGCAAATGCACTCCTTCACAACCCAGATGTGTTGATTTTGGATGAACCTACCACAGGATTGGACCCCAACCAATTGGTAGACATCAGGCAACTGATTAAAAATGTGGGAAAGGAAAAAACTGTGTTTCTATCTACGCATATCATGCAAGAAGTGGAAGCCATGTGCGACCGAGTAATCATTATCAACAAAGGTGAAATTGTGGCAGACAAACGCCTTTCTGAACTTAGGGAAGGGAAAGACCAAACCGTGATTGTTGAGTTTGATTATCGCGTGGAAGAAGCCTTTTTACAAAAATTGCCTCATGTGAAATCGGTAGTTAATGTTCATGATTTTGTATATGAAATCACGTTTTCCACAACTAAGGACATGCGTTCTCATGTGTTTGATTTTGCCCATGACAATGAACTCAAAATCCTTCAACTGAACCAAAAGAATGAAAGTTTGGAAAGTTTGTTCAGAGAATTGACAAATAAATAAAGGAATGCTCTTCTAATCCTGAATAATCAAATTTCCAGTATACAAGGTTTCCAAAGTAACTTCTGAAGGTTCGTTTAGAGAAATTACATCTCCAGGGCCTAAAATTTCTCCAGATAAAGATTGTTGGGGATTTACAATCATATCATTGCTCCCGCGGTGATAAATATCCACATGTTGCGCAATCAGGGCTTCACCTTCAAAACGCCCTGCTCCAGCATAAAAACCAACAAATAAATTTTCGGTTTGCCCTGTGATGTAGAAAGACGCCATATTGTTGGCTACTATATTTATTTGAGTTGCATTGACATCCAATCTAAAATCTCCTGTAGTAAAACTGTCAGGCGCATTGTAATCTTCAGACAATAATTGAAGGTTTGGAAAATTCAGGGTTCCTTCCGAAGAAATGTCGTATTGCGTAGAACTTCTAATGGTTTTAATATTTGGTGCCGTAACATACATCTTGGTTACACCATAGTCCCTCACATAGTTACACGTATTATTGTCGGCTAATTGTAACTCTCCATCCACTACTTTTACAGATACATCGTTGATAAGATTTTCTCCCGTTTCAACCAAAACCTGAAAATCACCTTCGGCCAAAATCAGTTCTATATCCCTATTCACCAAAATCCGTTCAAATTCAGACACTTCAAATTCCTGCTGAATGATGCTTCCTGAAGTTTGAAAACAATCATTGGCATTCTCACTGTCGCAAGCAACCATCAATAATAAAACGAAAATGTAAATTAGCTTTCTCATACCTATAATCGAATTCCAACTCCTAGTTCAACGGCTTCTGCTTTAGCTCCATGCGATTTCAATGTTAAAGCTGCAAATACTTTATCTCCAAAATAACGTTTTAAACCTACTCTAAAATAAGTACGCCCCTCAAAATCGAAAGGATAATACACATAGTATCCTACTTGGGTTACCACCGACATTTTATTGATGAACAATTCGTGACCTGCAAAAATCCCCACACGTTTCCAATCTTCATCCCCAGAAACATTTTCCTCTGGAAAAGCTACCGATTGGTAATAAATTAATTCCTTTAAAAACTTAGAGAAAAACACATCAGCTCCTAACTGAATGGCACTTTTATGCCCCAAACTTTTATCGGCATAGGCAGACAACACATAAAATGGAAACCTGCCACTATCTATAACGTCGCTTTCATTGATTCCTGTTCGAAACACCAAATTATATTTGATAGGTTCAGTAAATTTCTCCTTTGTTAAATCGTCGATATACTCAGGATCACTTTCCTCCAAACTGTAAACCACCCCTACATTTAACGTCATTGAATTCACGCTAGTATTGGGTGCCTTTACATTGGCATTGGAATAATGAATCAAACTCAAACCTCCCTGAATTCCAAATCTATCAAAAATGCGTTCTTTTTTATAATTCAGCATCAAGTAAGTACTGCTCAACACATGCGACCCAAAGGCCACATTCTTAAAGTTATCATACTTATCATAAGGATTTGTAGCATAAGCCAATCCTTGACCAATACGCAACATTAAATTCCGCTTAAAAAAGTAAAAGTTATAATGGGCATATAGCGCGTAATTATTCCCTAGAACATCATTCTTTAAATTTTGGTAAGCAAAAGACACACCATAATCTGGATAATTATAACGCTGTTCCCAATCATTGAACCCAAAGGTTTTCTTGTTCCAACTAACAATAAAACCTTCGGGATGTCCTTTGATTAAGTGTAGAATACTGTTGTTGTGAAGCGCTATGTTCCCTTTAAAATAATTGACTTCTACAGTAGAATACTTAGTCTCAGTTTCTTGAGAAAAAAGAACTCCGATCCATAAAAAAAACAGGCAGGAAAATAGATGCTTCATAGGCTGGATTATGGGGGCAAAAATAGTAGAATAATTAAAACAAGTGTTCTGCAATAGCCTTTATATTGTCACTTTTCCCCATAGAGTAATAGTGCAACACAGGCACTCCTGCCTCCAATAATTCCTTAGACTGTTGAATGGCCCATTCTATACCAACTTGGCGTACCGCCTTATTGTCCTTACTATTTTCGACTGCTGAAATCAGTTCTTCCGGCAAATCAATTTTAAACACATGTGGCAACAGCTGTAAATGGCGCTTTACGGCAATAGGTTTAATCCCCGGAATGATTGGCACATCAATCCCTGCTTCTTTAGCAGCATTTACAAATTCGAAATAACGTTTGTTATCGAAGAACATTTGGGTCACCACATAATCAGCACCGGCATCCACCTTTTCCTTTAAACGCTTCAAATCGGTTTGAAGTGAAGGTGCTTCAATGTGTTTTTCTGGATAACCAGCTACACCAATACAAAAATCAGCTCTATCGTCGGCTTCAATAACATCGTGAAGGTATTTCCCCTCATTCAAATCCTGAATCTGTTTTACCAATTCACTAGCATAAGTATGACCTCCCTTCGCTGGTTCAAAATACTTTTGGTGGCTCATGGCATCGCCTCGCAACGCCATGACATTTTCAATCCCCAGATAGTGACAGTCTACCAATACATATTCGGTTTCCTCCTTTGTAAAACCTCCGCAGAGTACATGAGGCACCGTATCGACATTGTACTTATGCTTTATCGATGCACAGATTCCAACCGTTCCTGGACGCATTCTTGTAATCTTTCTATCCAACAACCCATTCCTATCAATATACACGTACTCTTCACGAGACGTAGTGACATCAATGAATGGCGGTTTAAACTCCATTAAAGGGTCAATATTATTGTATAGTTCCTGAATATTGCTCCCCTTTTTTGGAGGTATGATTTCAAATGAAAACAATGTTTTGCCCTTGGCCTGTTTGATATGATCTGTTACTTTCATAATATTTCCCTCAGTTGGAAAAGTGTTTAATTACTGTCTTTTTTTAGTGCGGCTTCTAAATTAATCAGCCAAATTTGGATTTAGCCATTTTTCGGCCTCATCATTTGAAATCCCTCTACGCTTGGCATATTCCTTCAATTGGTCTTCGGTTATTTTACCCAACCCAAAATATTTGGCATCTTTGTTGGCAAAATAATACCCACTTACACTAGCCGCTGGCCACATGGCCAAACTATCGGTCAACTCTACCCCAATGTTTTCCTTTACCTGCAACAATTTCCAGATGGTTTTCTTTTCCAAGTGGTCTGGACAGGCTGGATATCCCGGCGCTGGACGGATGCCTTTATAGTTTTCTTTAATCAATTCTTCATTGGATAAATTCTCGTCTTGCACATAGCCCCAAATATCCGTTCTAACTTCCTTATGCAAATATTCAGCGTAAGCTTCTGCCAAACGATCGGCAAGGGCTTTGATCATGATGGAATTATAATCGTCATGGTTATCCTCAAATTGCTTGGCCAATTCAGCCGTTCCAAAACCAGTACTCACACAGAAACAACCTATGTAATCCTGTTTTCCTGACTCTTTCGGTGCCACGAAATCCGACAAGGCAAAATTTGACACGCCTTCACGCTTATCCAATTGCTGACGTAAGGTTAAAAACTTTGCTTCTACAGCTCCAGATTCATCATACACTTCAATATCATCGTCATTCACCGTATTGGCAGGGAACAGTCCAAAAACTGCTTTGGCCCCCAATAACTTCTCATCAAAAATACGCTTTAGCAATACCTGTGCATCGGCATACAATTCAGACGCATGCTGTCCAACCACTTCATCTTTTAGGATTTCTGGATATTTTCCATGCAAATCCCAACTTCTAAAAAATGGACTCCAATCAATATAAGCTTCTAATTTGGTGATATCGAAATCTTCTACCACCTGAACCCCCAGGTGCTTTGGCTTTACAATGTCAACAGCATTCCAATCAATTTTGAATTTGCGCTTTCTAGCCTCTTCAATGTCGATATAATCCTTCTTTTTCCCGCGCTTTAAAAACTGTTCACGGAATTTTTCATACTCCTCACGAATCTGTTCTTTGTAAACTGCATTGTCCTTCTGCAACAAATTCCCTACAACAGTTACCGCTCTGGAAGCATCATTTACATGTACCACAGCATGGGTATAATTCGGCGCAATTTTCACCGCGGAATGCGCTCTAGAAGTAGTTGCTCCTCCAATAAGCAATGGAATGGTAAACTTTTGTTTTTCCATTTCTTTAGACAGATACACCATTTCGTCCAAAGACGGTGTAATCAACCCACTCAAACCAATGGCATCCACCTTTTCGGCTTTTGCTGTTTCTATAATTTTTTCTGGTGGTACCATTACTCCAAGGTCTACAATCTCATAATTGTTACACCCCAAAACCACGCTGACAATATTTTTACCAATATCGTGGACATCCCCTTTTACGGTCGCCATCAAAATCTTTCCGGCATACTCTTGCTTTCCGTCCTTTTCTGCTTCAATAAATGGTTGCAAATAGGCTACTGCCTTTTTCATCACCCTAGCCGATTTCACCACCTGAGGCAAAAACATTTTTCCACTTCCGAACAAATCTCCAACCACATTCATCCCAATCATCAAGTGACCTTCAATAACCTCGATAGGCCTTTCGACCGTCAATCTTGCTTCCTCAACATCCTCGATTATAAAGGTATCGATTCCCTTCACCAAACTATGAGTGATACGGTCTTGCAGGCTATCACTTCGCCATTCCAAAACTTTGGCAACATCTTCCTTTTTATCACCTTTTACGGTTTCTGCAAAATCCAATAAACGCTCCGTAGCATCATCTCTTCTATCCAACAATACATCTTCGACGTGTTCCAATAAATCCTTTGGAATTTCGTCATATACCTCCAACATCGTTGGGTTAACAATACCCAAATTCATTCCGTGCTTAATGGCATGAAATAAAAATGCTGAATTGATAGCTTCACGAACTACATTATTTCCTCTGAAAGAGAAGGACACATTACTCACCCCTCCCGAAACATTGGCATAAGGCAAGTTTTCACGAATCCATTTTGTGGCATTGAAAAAATCCAATGCATTTAACCTGTGCTCTTCCATTCCAGTAGCCACTGGGAAAATGTTAGGATCGAAAATGATATCTTCTGGCGGGAAATTCACCTCATTCACCAGAATATCATAAGAACGTTTACAGATATCGATACGTCTTTGGTAAGTATCAGCCTGTCCTTCCTCATCAAATGCCATCACAATCACCGCAGCTCCATAACGTTTTACCAATTTGGCATGATGCACGAAAGTTTCTTTTCCTTCTTTTAAACTGATGGAATTCACCACAGATTTCCCTTGCACCACCTGCAAGCCTGCTTCGATAATTTCCCATTTAGAACTATCGATCATAATCGGCACGCGGGCAATATCAGGTTCCGAAGCAATTAAATTCAAGAAAGTTACCATGGCCTCCTTACCATCCAACATCCCCTCATCCATATTCACATCGATGATTTGGGCACCGCCTTCCACCTGGTCTCTAGCCACATCAAGGGCCTCCTCGTATTTTTCTTCCTTTATCAACCTTAAAAACTTGCGAGACCCCGTTACATTGGTTCGCTCCCCTACATTGATAAAATTACTTTCAGGAGTGACTATTAAAGGTTCTAAACCTGAAAGCTTTAAATATTTTGTATGTTTTTCTGACATTGTAATTCTTTTCTAACCGTCCCTATGCAGACACTTCAATTTTGCGTGGTTTATATTTGGCAGCCACCTCAGCAATAGCCGTAATATGCTCTGGAGTTGTTCCACAACAACCTCCAATAATATTGATCAAACCATCTTTAAGATAGTTTTCAATAAGTACTTGCATTTGGGCCGGAGTTTGGTCGTATTCCCCAAAGGCATTTGGAAGTCCCGCATTTGGATGGGCAGAGGTGAAAAATTCGGTTTCATTTGCCAAACGTCTCAAATAAGGTTGCAACTGATCGGCTCCAAGCGCACAATTAAACCCAACACTTAGCAATGGAATATGCGAAATGGAAGTTAAAAATGCTTCCACAGTTTGCCCAGAAAGGGTTCTTCCTGAAGCATCCGTGATCGTTCCGGATACCATGACCGGAATATCGATACCCCTCTCCTCTTTTACTTCTTCAATCGCAAATAATGCGGCCTTGGCATTCAAAGTGTCAAACACAGTTTCCACCAACAATAAATCCACACCACCATCAATCAAGGCCTCTACCTGTTGCTTATAGGCCACACGCAATGCCTCAAAGGTTACGGCACGAAATTCAGGACGATTCACATCTGGAGACAAGCTGGCCGTTCTGTTGGTTGGCCCAATACTTCCGGCAATAAAACGAGGTTTATCAGGATTGGCAGCTGTAAATTCATCAGCTACTTTTTTGGCAATTTTAGCGGACTCATAATTCAGTTCATACACCAAATCTTCCATATCATAATCAGCCATACCAATGGTAGTTCCCGAAAACGTATTGGTTTCCACGATATCGGCACCAGCCTCGAAGTACTTACTATGTACTTCAGCAATGGCTTGGGGCTGCGTAAGCGACAACAAGTCGTTGTTCCCCTTCAAAGGAGACGGATAATCTTTAAAACGTTCCCCACGAAAATCCTCTTCAGAAAAATTATACCGTTGCAGCATGGTCCCCATGGCCCCATCCAGAACTAAAATTCGGTCTTGTAAAACCTGATTAATATTTGACATTTTATTGTGTTTATATTAAAATGTCATCAAGAAAGTAAAAGAAATTACTCGAGGTTATCTGTCCAATTGAGTAGTATTCAACTAGTAGAATTTAGCACCTTCTTTAAAGTTAAAGGGTTGCTAAGGCTTCAACGGGTCTATTCCCTCTGCCTTTCGTGATAACATTTTATATGTTTATGAACTAGGCTGCGAAATTACAGGATAAATAGTTTATAACCAATTTTTATTGAAACAAATCTGAAGAAAGGTAACGATCTCCGATATCGCAAATTACAGCGACGATAAGACCTTCTTCAATTTCATCGGCTATTTTTAATGCAGTAGCCACGCTTCCGCCACTGCTCATTCCAGAAAACACACCTTCTTCTTTGGCCAATCTGTTGGCTACAGTTCGGGCATCTTCTTCGCTTACCTCTATAATTCGATCTACTTTGGAGCGATCGAAAATCTTTGGCAAATAGGTCTCTGGCCATTTTCTAATCCCTGGGATTTTAGCGTCATCGGTTGGTTGGGCGCCTACAATGGTTACTGCTTCATTCTGTTCTTTCAGATAAGTAGATACCCCCATGATAGTCCCTGTAGTGCCCATGGCCGAGACAAAATGTGTCACTTGCCCATCGGTATCGTTCCAAATTTCCGGACCTGTGGTTTTGTAGTGGGCTTTCCAGTTGTCATCATTGGTAAATTGATTGAGCATGTAATAGCCTTTTTCTTTTTGAAGTTTTTCAGCCAAATCACGCGAACCTTCTATGCCATCAGCAGCAGGTGTCAGAATCAGTTCCGCTCCATAGGCACGCATGGTTTTAATACGTTCTTCCGTAGAGTTTTCAGGCATGATCAACACCATGTTCAATCCTAATAACTGAGCTATAAAAGCCAAGGCAATTCCCGTATTCCCACTGGTAGCTTCAACCAAAGTGTCTCCCTCCGAAATATCACCACGTTTCACTGCCTCGGAAATCATATTGAAAGCAGCACGATCCTTCACACTACCACCTGGGTTCTTCCCCTCCATTTTCAAAAACAGTCGTACGTTTGGCTTGGAAATGATTCGTTTGACTTCAATAAGTGGTGTATTCCCGATTAAATCGGTTATGGATTTACTTTGAATCATTTGTTGCGTGTACTGATTTTAATTTCTGACTGATAGGTCACCAATGAATTTTCCGGAACCGATTGGGTTATCCAAACATTGGCTCCAATAATACTGTTAGCTCCAATCACAATGTCTCCCCCCAAAATTGTGGCATTGGCATAAATGGTGACATTATCCTCAATGGTTGGGTGCCTTTTGGTATTGGACAAACTCTTCTTCACCTGAATCCCTCCAAGCGTTACTCCTTGATAAATCTTTACATTATTTTTTATGATAGAAGTTTCTCCAATCACAATTCCTGTTCCGTGGTCTATAAAAAACGAGTCTCCAATGGTCGCTCCCGGATGGATATCAATTCCTGTTTTCCCATGCACACACTCACTCATCATTCTTGCCACGATAGGCACATTCAACTTAAAAAGTTCATGACTCAAACGATGAATGGCAATAGCGTGAAATCCTGGATAGGCCAAATAAATTTCTTCCAAACTTTTACAAGCCGGATCGTTTTTTTCGGTAGCCAAAGCATCCAATTCTATTCGTTTTTTAATAGAAGGAATCTTGTTTGAAAAAGCGTCCCAAATTTCATTACCATCTTGAACATTCAATTGCGATACCACATCCAAAAACACCTGTCTCAGTACTTTCAATTCTTTTTGCTGAACTTCTTCCTCATCAAATAATGCATAGAAGAGCCGTTTTGTAAAAGTCGCGATATCGTCCTTTAAGCGAAGTTTATATGCCATAGTTGTTATTTCGAGCGTCTAAATTTAGGGATTACAATTTAAACTGTATTCTAAATAACCGTTAATTTATAGCCTGTACTACAGCTTTTGGAGCTTCTTTTCTCGTGCCGTCAAAACCATCAACACCACTTACTGTAGTATATTTCAAGACATACTTTTTACCCGGATTGATGATTTTATAAGCCGATTGGCACATTAAAGTCGCTTCATGGAACCCACAAAGTATCAACTTCAATTTACCTTCGTAAGTGTTTACATCTCCAATGGCAAAGATTCCAGGAATATTGGTTTGGTAATCCAAGGTATCTACTTTGATGGCATTTTTTTCAATTTCCAAACTCCAATCGCCTATAGGCCCTAATTTTGGAGACAAACCAAACAAAGGAATAAAATGATCGGCTTCATGCAATATTTTTTCACCATCCTTGATAATCGTTACACCCTCTAATTTGGAATTGCCATGCAAGGCAGTCACCTCTGCTGGAGTCACCAAATTGATTTTCCCCAACAACTTTAACTCTTGTACTTTTTCTACGGAATCCAAAGCACCACGGAATTCATTTCGTCTATGGACCAAAGTGACCTCTTCGGCTACATCCGCCAAAAAAATACTCCAATCCAAAGCAGAATCTCCTCCGCCTGAAATCACCACTTTCTTGTTGCGGTACACTTCCGGGTCCTTGATAAAATACTCCACACCTTTATCTTCGTAATAGGAAATGTTTTCAATCAAGGGTTTTCTAGGCTCGAACGACCCCAAACCTCCCGCAATAGCCACCACAGGGGCATGGTGTTTAGTCCCCTTATTGGTGGTTACAATGAAACTTCCGTCTTCGAGCTTTTCAATGGTTTCTGCACGTTCACCCAAAGTAAACCCAGGTTCAAATTGTTTGCCCTGTTCCAATAAATTATTGGTTAAATCTCCAGCCAATATTTCCGGAAATCCCGGAATATCGTAGATTGGTTTCTTAGGATATATCTCCGAGCATTGTCCTCCTGGTTGTGGCAATGCATCAATTAAATGACACTTCAATTTCAATAATCCAGCTTCAAAAACTGTGAACAACCCCGTTGGTCCTGCTCCAATAATCAATATATCTGTTTTTATCATGGTCTCTAATTTTAGTTGATTTTGGATATAGCTATCCCATAAAATCAATGATTTTTAAAAAATTTAGTTTCTATTTATTCTATGAAAACTGTTGAATTTCTTGGCGTATCGAAGTCAAATGCACTCGGTCGTTGACCACTTCACCTACTATAATTATGGCTGGATTGGATAACTGCTCCTGCTCCACAACCTCACAAATGGAAGCAACTGAACCAATGCCTATTCTTTCATCTTCTGTCGTTCCATTTTGAATGATTGCTACCGGTGTTTCAGCTTTCCCTTCCTTTTGAAAAGCCTCCATGATTTGAGGCAGTTTGCTCATACCCATTAAAATAACTACTGTGGCCGTAGATTTGGCCGCAATAGGGATATCATTGGACATTTTATGATCCTTGGTTGTACCTGTAATCACCCAAAAACTTTCGGAACTTCCTCGCTTCGTCAAAGGAATGCCTTGATATGCTGGCACTGCAATAGCCGATGAAATCCCTGGAACCACATTGCCTTCCACACCAAACCTCTGGGCATATTCCAATTCTTCGGCGCCTCTACCAAACACAAATGGATCGCCTCCCTTTAACCGCACCACATGGCCATGACTTTTGGCTCGCGCTACAATCAATTCATTGATTTGCTCCTGTTGATAAGCATAGCACCCTTTTCGTTTTCCCACAAAAATGAGTTCAGCCTCTGATGATGCATATTCCAACAAAGCGTCATTTATCAACGCATCGTACAAAATGACCTGGGCCGAACCAATAGCCTTTACGGCCTTTAGGGTGATCAATTCCGGATCTCCCGGACCTGCTCCCACAACTGTCAATCTTGGTGTTATTCTTTCCATCCCCATCTTTATTTAATCATTTAACTGGCCACTTTCTGTGTTTCTGCTCTATATGTTTTCACATTGGACAAGAACACTTTGGCGCTTTTAATATAATTCTCTGCAAATTCTTTAGTTGGGGCATTGTTTTTTATTTGATATATCAATTCTGAAAATGTCCCCCCCAAGCGCACTCTATTCGTTTCCACAAATTCAGCATCGAATTGAGAAATAATTCCTGCTTGGGTATTCACTGATATATCTTCGGAAATCAAAATGGCTTTTGCCGAGTTCACCATGGAACTATAAGCATGATACACCGCCGACGAATACACTTTATCCTCAAAGGACTGTTCTGCCAATTCAATTTTTTCTTCACTTTCCAAAAACAAAGTGGATACCAAATCGATGACCACACCAGCACATTCTCCAATTCCTATGGCCTTCACATACTTTTCATTCGTTCCCCAATCGATAAAATCTTCTTGGGTTAAATTGGAAACATCAGACAAATCAGTCAAAAAATCGTAGAAGTATTTCTGTCCTTGTTCTAAATAATAGTCTACAAAAGGCTTTCCATTAGCATTGACTTCATAGTCATTCAAGATTCTGCGCAAGGCTTCAGGACCTCTTCTACTTGGTACTTTCACTACTTTATCTGCAAAAACACCGCTACCATTCCCTTTGTTGCCACCTCCTAACAATACTTGTAATGCCGGTGCCACCAACTTATCTGGCGTGCGAATGGACATTCCCTGAAATCCTATATTGGCCATAGTGTGCTGTCCACAGGCATTCATACAGCCACTAATTTTGATGACCAAATCCTCATTATCCAAATATTGCGGATATTCGGCCTTGATGACCCGCTCCAACTCTTCGGCAATTCCCGTACTACTGGCAATTCCCAAATTACAAGTATCAGTTCCTGGACATGCAGTGATATCCACTGCTTTGTTATATCCCAATTCAGTAAAGCCTAATTTGCTCAACTCTTGATAAAAGAAAGGCAACAATTCCTCCTTCACAAAAGGAATCAAGATATTCTGACGCAAGGTCAACCTGATTTCACCGGCAGCATAGGTTTCTACCAAATCTGCCAACAATCTGGCTTTATCAGTATAAAAATCACCTAACAACACCTTGATACCAATAGCCACATAGCCTTCTTGCTTTTGAGGAATAATATTGGTTTCCTTCCATTTATTGAAGGGCTCCACATCTGTTAATTCCACATCTGGGATAGTAACCTGAACAGGCACAGATATTGGATACGAATCTGCATCAATAGGCACCGATCTATATTTAATAGCCGCTTGCTCCTCATCCACCAATTGTTTGAAAGCCTCTAAGCCAATGTCCTTTAGCAAGAATTTCATACGGGCCTTGGCACGACTTTTACGTTCTCCATGGCGATCAAAAATTCTCAGAACACCTTCCATTACTGGAATAATTTTATCTGAAGGCAAAAACTCATAAAGTACATCTGCATGCCGTGGTTGGGACCCCAAACCACCTCCCAACATTACTTTAAAACCTCTGGTGCCATTTTGAATTTTAGCAATAAACCCCAAATCGTGCATATACGACAAACCAGTATCGGCATCGGAAGACGAAAATGACACTTTAAACTTGCGTCCCATTTCCTGACAGATAGGATTTCTTAAAAAGAATTTGAACACAGCATCGGCATAAGGAGACACATTGAAGGGTTCATCAACATCAATTCCAGCTGTTTCACTCGCTGTGACATTTCTTACTGTATTGCCACAAGCTTCCCGTAAGGTCACATCATCACGCTCCAATTCGGCCCAAAGCTCTGGGGTTCTATCCAAATCTACATAGTGAATCTGGATGTCCTGACGCGTAGTAATATGCAATCTTCCTCTAGAATAATCATCGGACACATCGGCAATTCTTCGCAACTGTTTGCTCAATACTTTCCCGTAAGGCAATTTAATACGGATCATTTGCACACCCTGTTGACGTTGCCCATAAACTCCACGAGCCAAACGCAGGCTTCTGAATTTCTCCTCATCAATCTTGCCATTATGGAAGAACTCAATTTTATTGGCCAATTCAATAATGTCTCTTTCTACAACCGGGTTTTCTATTTCTGTTCTAAAACTTTGCATAATGCCTGTTTCTTTTTATTGTAAGTGTATGCCACACTCTCTGTTCTTCAAAGCCTTTATAGGATCGAAGTAGTCATGATTTTTTGGCAACCCATGAACTTCTAAATAATTATCTAAATCTGCATCTGTCCAATAATAAAATGGACTCACTTTTAAAATACCATCCTTACTTAAACTTAAAATATCCTTTTTGCTTCTAAGCTCTGTTTGTCTCACTCTAATGTTGGTAAACCACAAGTCGGGCTGGTGTTCTTTCAGCGCTCGTCTAAATGGTTCCAATTTCACTACTTCTGAAAACTCAGCATGATTATCATCCTCAAGACTTGGCAAGCCAATTGTGGCATCAATTTCTGCCTTGCTTTTTAAGGACTGATATCTGTGGATATTTAAATTGTATTGCCTAATCAATTTGGAAGCATGTTCGTAAGTACTGGCTTCATTATAGAGCGTATCACACCAAATTACCTTGATGCCCTTATCCTTCCTGGCCATGGTGCTTAACAATACGGAAGAGTACACACCAAAACTGGTTGTAACAATTCGGTTATCTGTTAAAGTTAAAGCCCAGTCAATAATTTCATCTGGTGTTTTGTCTCTTAGCACTTGATTCCAATGTGCAATATCAATTGTATGTCCTATCATAATTTTAATTTTATTTTCCTTTTACCCTATCGGAATACTAGGAATTAAAAACAAAAGTATACAAAATATTTAAAGTAGCACCCTTTTCAGGTGTTAAATAATTAAATTATATCGGCTAATGATTTATTATTAAAGATATTAAGTGTGCTATCCCTTACTTCTGCCATCAATTTATGAACAGAACAAGTTGTTTCATTTGGACAGTCATCACACTTCTCGTAGAAGTTTAAACTTACGCAAGGCACCATGGCAATTGGCCCTTCTAAAATACGCATTACGGCAGACATTTTGATATCCTTGGGATCCCTTAGCAGGTAATAACCTCCGCCCTTACCTTTTTTGGATCCCAAGAATCCATTTTTCCGAAGTGTTAATAGAATACTTTCTAAAAACTTTTGGGAAATATTTTCATGTTGGGAAATAACCCCTATTTGTACCGGACTAAAATTTTCCTGTCTAGCCAGGTATGTTAGTGCCTTAAGGCCGTATTTGGTTTTCTTTGAAAGCATTGCTCAAATATAACCAAATTCTCAAAATCAGCTCAATGCTTGTTGTAAATCTGCAATAATATCATCAGCATGCTCCAATCCTACAGAAACTCTTACCAACCCATCGGTAATACCCACTTCCAACCTGTCAGCTTCACTTAATTTACTATGTGTTGTTGACGCAGGATGCGTTGCAATGGTTCTAGTATCTCCCAAATTGGCGGAAAGCGAGGCCATTTTTAAAGCATCCAAAAACTTACGCCCAGCTTCTACTCCTCCTTTAATTTCAAAAGCTACAATATTCCCACCTTGTTTCATTTGCTTCTTGGCTATTTCATACTGTGGGTGCGATTTTAAAAATGGATATTTCACAAAATTGACATTGTCATGGCTTTCTAAAAATTCTGCCACCTGCATAGCATTTTCGCAATGTCTATCCACACGAACAGGCAAGGTTTCCAAGCTTTTGGACAATACCCAAGCGTTAAAAGGCGACAACGATGGCCCTGTGTTTCTAGAGAACAAATAAATTTCTCGAATCAGTTCCTTGCTACCCACAGTGACACCGCCCAGCACGCGACCTTGTCCGTCGATTAACTTAGTTGCTGAATGAATAACCAAGTCGGCTCCAAACTTAATTGGGTTTTGCAGATAGGGCGTGGCAAAACAATTATCAATCACCAATAGTATGTTATGTTTCTTGGCAATCTTTCCCAACAATTCCAAATCCAAAATATCTACCGCTGGGTTGGTAGGTGTTTCGGCATATAGAATTTTGGTGTTAGGTTGAATCAATTCCTCAATTTTATCAACTTCGCTCTCCTTAAAATAAGTGGTTTCAATATGCCACTTTGGAAGATAGGTGGTAAACAAAGCGTGTGTAGACCCAAATACACTTCGACAGGACACCACATGATCTCCAGCACTCAACAAAGCTGCAAAAGTTGAAAACACCGCCGACATTCCAGTAGCATAAGCATAGCCGGCCTCTGCTCCTTCCAATTTGCAGATTTTCTCCACAAACTCCGAAGTATTTGGGTTGGTAAAACGGCTGTAAATATTGCGCTCCTTTTCCTCTGCAAAGGAGGCACGCATGTCCTCGGCATCATCAAATTTAAAACTAGAGGTTAGATACAAAGGTGCTGAATGCTCTGAATATTGCGAACGCTCCATTTGTGTTCTGATAGCTTCGGTTTCGAAATGTTTTTGACTCATGACTATAGGTATTTTGTGTTCCAAATTGAATTTTGGAATTGTGTTTTCTTATTAGTTAATGTGTTTGGACAGTCTTAAAATATCCCCAAAGACCCCTCTGGCGGTTACTTCGGCACCTGCGCCTGCCCCTTGGATCACAATTGGCTGCTCTCCATAAGATTCTGTAAAAATTTCAAAAATGGCATCGGAACCTTTTACATGACCCAAAGTGCTGTCTTCTGGAATGGAAACCAATTTTACTTCCAAATTCCCTTTCTCCTGCGACAGGTCACCAAACAAATCTCCAACATATCTCAACACATTGCCCGGTTCCTGTTGTTCTTTGATTTTTTGGAATTCCTCATCAAGCACATCCAATTGCCCCAAAAATTCCTGAACTGAAATATTTCTATAAGCTTCAGGGATTAAATTTTGAACAGAAACATCTTCAAATTCGTTATGCAAATCCAATTCACGAGCCAAGATCAACAGTTTACGCGCGACATCATTCCCTGAGAAATCTTCTCTTGGATCTGGCTCCGTAAATCCTTTATCAATAGTTTCCTGAACAATTGTACTAAATGGTTTGTCCTGAACAGAAAAATTATTGAACAGGTAACTTAACGTTCCTGAAAACACCCCTCTAATCCTGGTGATGTTTTCACCAGATTCGTGCAGTAATTTTATGGTGTCAATTAATGGCAATCCAGCACCTACGGTAGTTTCGTAAAGATATTGTTTGTTGTGCTCTTTTAAGTGTTCTCTTAAATCGGTGTAAAAATCGTGGGAAATGGTGTTGGCAATTTTATTCGACGACACCAAATCAAATCCCGCTTCCACCAATGGCTTGTAGTTTTCATGAAACACCCCGCTTGCGGTATTGTCCACAGCGATCAAGTTTTCCAAATGGTGTTTTTTGGCGAAATCCACTATATCCTGAAGTTGATATCCTGAAGTTTCAGCTTTCAAGGCTTCTTTCCAATTTTCATCGACGCCATTTTTATCTAAAATCACCTGTTTTGAATTAGCTATAGCGAATACATTCAAGCTGATTCCCTTGCGCTTTTCAATTTCATCTTTCGATTTCAAAATCTGATTGATCAAAGCACCTCCAACCAATCCATGGCCAAAAATGGCAATGTTGATTTTCTTGGAAATTCCAAAAATCTCCCCATGAATAACATTTACAGCCTTGTGTAACTGATGCTTTTTCACCACCAAACTCACATTTCTACCCGTCACCGTATTGTTAAACAATAGTGGTGTAATTTGGTTTTTGATCAAGGCATTGAATGGCTTATGGAACGAACTCAACTCAATCCCAATAATAGAGATTACCGACACATCATCTACTACACCAATTTTGTTAACGTCTTGTGTGTAAAAATCATTTTCAAACTCGCGCTCCAAAGCCACAACAGCTTGCGTTGCTTTTGAAGCATCTATGATCAAACCAATTCCTCTTTCCGAAGATCCTTGAGACACAATACTGACACTGATATTTTGGTCACTCAAGGCTTTAAAAATTCGGGCATCTACCCCAACTTTCCCTAAAAGACCTCTTCCTTCAAAATTCAATAGCGCCACATTATCCAAAACCGACAATGAAGTGACTTCCTTATTGCTTGGTTTAGCCGTAATCAAGGTACCTTCCCCATCGGAATTGAAAGTATTCAGGATTCTTAAATTGATATTTTTTTCCACCAATGGAATGATGGTTTTGGCATGCAGCACACTCGTTCCAAAATTTGCCAGTTCATTGGCTTCACTAAAGGACAGCTCTCTAATTTTTTGAGCATCGGCAACCAAGTCTGGATTGGCCGTATAAATACCATTTACATGTGTATAATTTTGCAATTCTTCTGCATCCAAGAAATTAGCCAATAAAGATGCCGAATAGTTGCTTCCGTTGCGTCCCAAAGTCGTTGTTTCTCCATCCAAATTCGATGCTATGAACCCTGTAACAATATTCACCGTAGAACCATTGAATTTCTTAAAATGCTCCACCACCTTCTCTTTGGAAATCTTTTGAATCGGTTGCGAATTTCCAAAATCACCTTCTGTTTTTATTAAGGTTCTAGAGTCGGTTGCATTAGCATTAATGCCTTTGCTTTTTAATATTTCTGCAATAATTTTGGCAGACAATAATTCCCCGAAAGCCAATACTTGGCTTTTGATTTTTTCACTATAATCCCCAAGCAAAGCCACCCCTTCGAAAATATTTTCCAAAGCCGAAAACTCACTTGTAAAATCAATACTTGGCAATGGTTCTACTTGATAGGCCTTGAAAGCTTCAAAATCGGATTTGTACACTTCCTTCTTAGAAGCTTTTTCAAGCAAAGCTTCCAATTCGTCCGTGGCATTCCCTCTAGCCGATACAACCACTGCTATTTTTTCGCCATCACTAACCTTTTTCTCTATGATTTCAAGGGCTCTTGTAAGACCTTCTCCATTTGCTAAAGACTTCCCGCCAAACTTCAATATTTTCATTCTCTTGTGTTTTGTATCTGGGCTAAAAATACCCTCTATAATTTTTTCTAATTGTTCAAATTCTATTAAAAATGCATCGTGACCATGATCTGAATGGATTTCGTGATAGGTCACATTTGGATGTGTTGCAGCTAGCTGTTTTTGGGTTTCCCTGTTTTCTTCCGCAGTAAAAAATAAATCAGAATCCACACCCACAATGGCAATTTTGGAACTGATAATGTCCAATATATTTTCGTTGGCTTCTCTTCCTTTGGTAACGTCAATGGTTTTCAGCAACTGGTTCATCAATTTATAAGCCGACAACTGAAAACGTTCTTGCAACTTATTACCATGATGCAGCAACCAACTTTCTACATTGAAAATTTCCAATTCATTGTTTATACTTCTTTGGAAACGCTCCTTAAACGACTTAGGCGTTCTGTAGCATAGCATGGCGTGCATTCGGGCATCGTGCACCGGATTGTTGGAATTCACCAAAAACTGCTCTTGAATTTGACAATTGGCAATCAACCAATCGGTCGATTTCCAATCGGTTGCCACGGGGATTAAATAC
This sequence comes from Mangrovimonas sp. YM274, assembly GCF_030908385.1. Classification (NCBI taxonomy): domain Bacteria; kingdom Pseudomonadati; phylum Bacteroidota; class Flavobacteriia; order Flavobacteriales; family Flavobacteriaceae; genus Mangrovimonas; species Mangrovimonas sp. YM274. The sequence continues at coordinate 952,657 of NZ_CP133091.1, read as the reverse complement.
TCGGCTAGTTTAGGTTTCAAAACGGCCATTTCCCAAGCAATTCCGCCTCCAAGCGAACCGCCTATCAAGGCAAACACCTGTTGAATGTTTAATTCTTCTAGGCCTTTTAAAAACAATTTGGCAACATCACGCGCCACAAAATCCTTATAGTTTTCAATCAGGAATCCGTCGTACCCATTACCTGGAATATTAAAGGCTAGAACCGTGAACTTTTTGGTATCGATAATTTTGTCATCGCCAATCAAACTGCCCCACCAACCATCACTTCCAGCCACATTGCTGTTCCCGGTTAAGGCATGATTAACCACTACTATTGGGGCTTCATGAAGCGGCAACCCAAAGGTTTGATACGATAATTGAATTGGCAACTCCACTCCGCTTTCAAGAGTAAAATTATCCAGTTGTATGAATTTAAGTGCTTTCATTTCAAGTTACAAATTGAAAAATAAAAAGCTCATGCCCCAAAAGGGCGCACCTAAATAGAATATGTTAAAAAGAATTTAAGAGAACATACAGAATGTAATTCTCATGAGGTTATCTATCTAAAAACTAATTGCCTTCAGTAGAATGTAGCACCTTCTTTATTGCTAAAGGGTTGCTAAGGTTTCGTTGGGTCTAATCCCTCCACCTTTCTTGATAACATTTTCAATAAGTGAGTGAACTTTGTGAGTGCAAATATTCAGTTAGAAAAACTTAAAATCCAAATTTATTCTTCACTTTTTGAATTTTTTATGATTTTATCATGAAAATTCTGCCAAATACTTTTCCCTGATAATTTGCGCTACCGGCTTGTTGTATATTTTGCTTTCCAGCCACGAAATAATATCCAAATACAAAAAGGCACGACGCTCGTAAGGATCGTTTTCGTAGGTTTTAAAGGTTTTATGAAGTTCAATAAATGCCTTTTTGATATCCTGAGGATACACATCCTGAAGCCCTTTAATAAACTTGATCATTTCTTTTTGGACTTCGTAAAGGTCATTAATCTTCAGTAGGAATTTGTAAGTGCTTCTCAAAAGCTTTTCAATGTGATAATCGTAACCTCCTTCATAGTGAGCTACTAAATTTAAAACTCTGGAAAAGCAGAGCAAATCCTCCCGCATAGAAAGGGATTTATTAGAAATGATCTTATCCAAATATGCGATGCACTCTTTATTGTTTCCTGCTCCAAAATGCATGCTCGCAAACTTGTAATAAAACACCATGGTGTGATGCTCGTCTATACGATCTTTGTACGACTGTAAATCTTTTTCGATGATCGGAATCAAATATAAGCCCTCTTGAAAACTACCATCTATAAAGTAATAATTGAGTCTATTAACATTTAAATACAAGAACGAAAGGGCTTCTACATTTTCATCTTTTGGAAAGGATTTTGCCGCTACAATACTTTCAAATTTTCTTAAATAATGGTCAAACTTGCGCTTGTTTTTAGTGTAGAACAAGGCTTCCAATAGGTAATTGTTCCCTTTAATGAAGAACACAGGGTTCAAGTCTACCATATCTGGTTGTTGCTCAAATAGCTTCACCCAACGTAAGGCATATTTATAGCAATTCAAAAAATCTTGAAGCAGAAAACTATACCATAAATTAGCTTTGTATAGCCATAAACGCTCTCTAAACCCCAATTCATTGATATCGTATTTTGGCAAACGGGCTTGAAAATAATCCCTTATTTGCTTGGCTTCGGCTTCATTTTTAACGTAACCTATCTTTAGAAATAAGCCATAAAGCTGCAAGGATAAATTGGAAAGTTTACTTGCTATAACATTAGCCTTGCTCAGTTCTTTCGCCTGAATTGTCAACTCATCGGCTCGCCCACTGATACTTCTTGTTATGTATTGTGATTCGATGATTTTTTCAAGCTCCACAATTTCAAAAGCTAGATTCTTTTCTTCACTTTGAATAGCCAATTCCTTGGACTTATCTAATATTTTCAAGGCTTGTTTATAAAGTCCTTTATGGTATAAAATGGAAGCAAAATCCAATTGTTCCCTTAATTGCGACCTAGTATTTTGGTGAGATGGGTTTAATCTAAGACTAATCAGTATTTGTTTGTATAAATGAGCCTTAACATTCGCTAATTGTTGTTTTTTGACCACTCCACTTTTCAAAATAATAGCCTCGTCATACACAGATAGCTTATCCATGATGTTAAAGAGGTTCAAAAATTTTGAATCTTCATTTACTCCCAATCGCCCCACATACAGCTTAAACTGGCGCTTTTCCGATTTTGTCATGGACTTCACCAGTAGAAACAAATTGTCTTTCAAATCCTTAGTCATCGAACAAAAATAAACGTTAAACACTTGTTTTACAGTGTTTTACAACGCAAAACAACAGTTGAACATCGTAATACACATTAAAAACCAAAGTGTAATGTATAACCAAAGTATAAATTCGTAAGACAATACAAAAATATATTTCTATAAATGTCTAAAGAGCACGTACAAATTTTTGACACCACCTTAAGAGACGGTGAACAAGTTCCTGGGTGCAAGCTAAATACCACCCAAAAGTTGATTATTGCCAAAAAGTTGGACCAACTAGGAGTAGATGTTATTGAAGCGGGATTTCCGGTTTCTAGTCCTGGCGACTTTGAATCGGTTGAGGCCATATCCAAGTTGGTTAAGAATGCTACTGTTTGTGGTTTGACTCGAGCTGTTGAAAACGATATTAAAGTAGCTGCGGAAGCCCTTAAATATGCCAAACGACCTCGAATCCATACCGGTATTGGAACTTCCGACTCTCATATTAAATTTAAATTCAATTCTACAAGAGAACAAGTTTTAACACGGGCTTACGAAGCCGTGAAATATGCCAAATCCTTTGTGGAAGATGTGGAATTTTATGCGGAAGATGCGGGAAGAACAGACAATGAGTATTTGGCTCGTGTGTGTGAAATGGCCATTAAAGCTGGAGCTACCGTTTTAAATATTCCAGATACGACTGGTTATTGCTTGCCCAGTGAATACGGGGCAAAAATCAAATACCTAAAAGAAAATGTAAAAGGTATTGAAAAGACCATCTTGTCTTGTCACTGCCATAACGATTTAGGATTGGCTACGGCCAATTCCATAGAAGGTGTTATTAACGGTGCACGCCAAATTGAATGTACCATCAACGGTATTGGGGAACGTGCCGGAAATACTGCGTTGGAAGAAGTCGTCATGATTTTAAAACAACACCCGTACTTAAACTTGGATACCAACATTAAAACTCCAGAGTTATACGGCATCAGCCAATTGGTGTCCGAGCAAATGGGCGTTTATACCCAACCTAACAAAGCTATTGTAGGCTCCAATGCCTTTGCACATAGCTCCGGTATTCATCAAGATGGCGTCATTAAAAACAGAGAAACTTACGAAATCATCGACCCTAAAGATGTAGGTGTTACCGAATCGGCCATTGTATTAACAGCCAGAAGCGGAAGAGCTGCCTTGGCATATAGAGCCAAAAACATCGGGTACGAATTGACCAAATTGCAATTGGACGAGATCTATGCCAGTTTCTTGAATTTTGCCGATAGTAAAAAGGAAATCGATGACAATGATATCCACCACATCATCGAAACCAGTAATGTATATCAACAAATAATTAGCGCGTAATGGGAAAGACCTTATTTGATAAAGTTTGGGATGCGCACGTTGTGGACTCCATTCAGGATGGACCACAAATTTTATATATTGACAAACACTTAATTCATGAAGTTACCAGCCCACAGGCTTTTAACGAGCTTGAAGAACGAGATATTCCAATATTTAGGCCAAACCAAATTGTGGCCACCGCAGACCATAACACTCCTACAAAAAATCAACACTTACCAGTTAAGGATGAGCTGTCCAGAAATCAGTTAAAACAGCTCGCCGAAAACTGTCATAAAAATAATATTACACTCTACGACTTAGGACATCAATACAATGGTATCGTCCATGTTATGGCTCCTGAACTAGGCATCACCCAACCAGGTATGACCATGGTTTGTGGCGATTCGCATACCTCTACCCATGGTGCTTTTGGTGCCATTGCCTTTGGTATTGGGACCAGTCAGGTAGCACAGGTATTTGCAAGTCAATGTTTGTTATTGACAAAGCCTAAAAGTTTACGTGTAACGGTTAATGGCAAGTTAAAGAATGGCGTCCTACCCAAAGATGTCATTCTTTATATCATTTCAAAATTGGGCACCAATTCAGGAACGGGCTATTTCTGCGAATATGCAGGAGACGTTTTTGAAAACATGAGCATGGAAGGCCGAATGACTGTTTGCAATATGAGTATTGAAATGGGTGCTCGAGGCGGTATGATTGCCCCAGACGAAACCACTTTTGAATACATAAAAGATAGAGAGTTTGCGCCTAAAGGCGAGGAATTCAAAAACAAAGTTGCCTATTGGAAAACATTGCCTACGGATGCTGACGCTACGTTTGACAAAGAATACGTTTTTGATGCCCAAGATATTGAACCTATGATTACCTACGGTACCAATCCAGGTATGGGCATTAAAATTTCAGAACACATCCCTGTTTTGAATGATGCTTCCTTTGAAAAATCCTTGGAATATATGGATTTCCAAAAAGGAGAATCCTTAGTAGATAAACCTATCAATTATGTATTTATTGGTAGTTGCACCAATTCTAGAATTGAAGATTTTAGAGTGGCTGCCAACTACATTAAAGGCAAACATAAGGCCGACAACGTCACTGCGTGGTTAGTTCCTGGAAGTAAGCAGGTAGAAGCCCAAATTATAGACGAAGGCTTAAAAGACATTTTTGAAACTGCCGGTTTTGAGTTGCGACAACCAGGTTGTTCCGCATGTTTGGCCATGAACGATGATAAAATCCCCCAAGGCGAATATTGCGTTTCTACATCCAATAGAAATTTTGAAGGACGACAAGGCCAGGGTGCCAGAACCATTTTGGCAAGTCCATTAGTAGCGGCAGCTACAGCGGTTGCAGGAAAAATAGTAGATGTATCAAAAGCCTTTGAAAATGCTTTTGAAAAAGAATTAATGAGCTAAACCTTTCAACGGAAAGGAAACAAATATGGAAAAGTTTACAACGTTACAATCAAGAGCCATTCCGTTGGCCATTGAAAATATAGATACTGATCAAATCATCCCTGCGCGTTTTTTAAAAGCAACAGACAAACAGGGATTTGGCGACAATGCCTTTAGAGATTGGCGCTTCGACAAACATGGAAATGTCAATACTGGGTTCCCATTAAACGATCCAAAATATACAGGAAGCATTTTGGTTGCTGGTGATAATTTTGGATGCGGCTCCAGTCGCGAGCATGCCGCATGGGCTTTAGTTGGTTATGGGTTTAAAGTAATCGTCTCAAGTTTTTTTGCTGATATCTTTAAAGGAAATGCTTTGAACAATGGGTTGCTGCCGGTTCAGGTGAGTGAAGCCTATCTAGAAACTTTATTGAATACCATTAAGGCAAATCCAAAAACCGAACTCATCGTTGATTTAGAAAATCAAACCATTGGCATTATAGGTAGCGACCAACAGGAAAGTTTTGAGATTGACGCTTACAAAAAAACCTGTATGCTCAATGGCTATGATGATATTGATTATTTATTAAGTAAAAAAGAAGCCATTGAGGCTTTTGAATTAAGTAGAACAAACTAACACGTAGAGAAGGCTACAAATGGTCCTTCATATAAAGAAATGAAATTAGATATTGCTGTTTTATCAGGGGATGGAATTGGTCCAGAAGTGACCGATCAGGCAATTAAGGTGTTAAAGGCCATCGCACAGGAATTCAACCATAGCTTTAGGTTCAAACCTGCGCTTGTCGGTGCCATTGCAATAGACGAAACAGGTTCCCCTTTACCAAATGCCACTTTAGACATTTGCAAACAAAGTGATGCTGTGTTATTTGGAGCTATTGGCGACCCTAAATATGACAACGACCCTTCGGCAAAAGTGCGTCCGGAACAAGGTTTACTTAAACTTAGAAAGGAGCTGGGATTGTTTGCCAATATCAGACCTGTAAAAGCTTACGACAGTCTTGTAGGGGCATCACCACTTAAGGAAGAAAACATAAAAGGAACCGATATTAGTATCTACCGTGAATTGACTGGAGGCATCTATTTTGGAGACAAATATTTAAGCGATGATGGCAACACTGCTTCTGATCTTTGTTTGTATACACGGGAAGAAATTGAACGCATTGCCCACTTAGCCTTTAAGGCTGCTCAAACGAGAAGCAAGAAACTAACACTGGTTGACAAGGCCAATGTTCTGGAATCTTCCCGTTTATGGAGAAAAGTAGTGACCGAGCTTTCTACATCTTACCCTGATGTAACTTTAGATTTCTTGTTTGTAGATAATGCTGCCATGCAAATGATTCTAAATCCAAAACAGTTTGATGTTATTTTAACCGAGAACATGTTTGGAGACATCATCAGTGATGAAGCCAGTGTTATTGGAGGGTCTATTGGGCTTTTGGCCTCGGCGTCTGTAGGTAATAAACACGCCATGTTTGAACCTATTCATGGCTCATATCCACAGGCAAAAGGCAAAAACATCGCCAATCCAATTGCATCTATTCTATCCGCTGCTATGTTACTAGATCATTTTGGTTTGCATGATGAAGCGGATATGGTTAGGAATGCCGTAGAAAAATCGGTTCAATTAGAAATAATGACCCCTGATTTGAATTCAAAATATAACAACATAACAACTGCTAAGGTTGGTGATTTCATTGAGGATTTCATCAACAATCCTAAAGATAGTAATATTAATTTCACTAACATCCATTTGGGTCAGTCTACAATAATCTGAAACGTTTAAGAAAACTATGTCTTCTTTAGGATATAAAAAAGCACTCAACTGAGTGCTTTTTGCTTTCATACTCTTTAAAAAACTATCCGTTGTCAATAATTATGACTCACTTTTTACGAGGGGTTCTCTAATAGATTTATTAATTTTAACATTCAGAAAATTTAATTCTATGGAAATTCTAGGAATCGATGTCGGCGGATCGGGCATGAAGGGAGCATTAGTGAATACTATCACAGGAGAACTTGTCACCAAAAGATATAGAATACCAACACCTCCATCACGAAAACCCGAAGACATGGCAAAAGTGTTTGCTCAGATAGTAAAACATTTTGACTATTCGGGACCTATTGGTTGCGGGTTTCCCAGCATTATCAAACATGGAATTTGTAAAGCTTCCGGAAACCTCCATGAAGAGTGGGATCACGTCAATGTAGAGGAGTTGTTTTCGAAAGAAGTCCATTTACCCGTTACGGTTATTAATGATGCTGATGCAGCTGGATATGCGGTAATGAATTATGGCATTGGCCAAGGAAAACCTGGGTTAGTCCTAACCATTACCATAGGTACTGGTTTGGGTAGCGGTGCTTTTTATGACGGTAAATTGATTCCTAATTTTGAATTGGGTCAAATCCCTTATAAAAAGTATGAAAAAATTGAACAGTGGGCTGCCGCTTCTTCAAAAAAAGACAAGAATTTAAGCTTTAAGAAATGGGGCAAACGCTTCAACATATTCCTTGGTTTGGTTGAAACATTGGTGTGCCCCGATTTAATTATTCTTGGAGGAGGCACATCAGACGATTTTGATAAATTCAAAAAGTACATTACTATTGAAACGCCTGTTGTTCCTGCCCATTTAGGAAACCATGCTGGCATTATAGGTGCCGCTTGTGCTGCCACACACCAAATTCCAAAAACCTATTAAGCTACTTTGCGAATTTAGCCTTGATATCCTCTAAACATAAGTTCCCCATGCTTCCAACGTGGGTATGTTGTTTAGAAGTGTCTGGTGTATAAGTTCCCTCCTGTACCTGCTTACCAATAACCTGGTAAGCTTCTCTAAAACTCATCCCGTTTTCAACCAAAGTATTCATATTGTCTACCGTAAAAAGGTAACGATATTTAGCATCATTCAAATCGATATCCTTTACTTCCACCTGATTGATGGCATAGTTAAAAATATCCAACAAATCCTTCATATCTTCTATTCCCCCTATAATAGACTCCTTCAACAATTGGTAATCCCTGTGGTAACCACTGGGAAGGTTATTGGTAATTAAAGTCATCTCGGTTTGAAGGGCTTGAATTTTGTTGCATTTGCCACGAAGTAATTCAAAAACATCAGGGTTTTTCTTATGAGGCATGATGCTGCTTCCTGTGGTCAATTCATCTGGAAATGAAATGAAACCAAAATTCTGGCTCATATACAAACAAATATCCATTGCAAAACGCGCCATGGTGTTGCTTAAACCTCCTAAAGCAGCCGCGATAGTTCTTTCACTCTTACCACGACTCATTTGGGCTGCAACAACATTGTACTTTAAGGTTTCAAATTGAAGATCTTTGGTGGTAAATTCTCTATCAATTGCAAAGGAACTCCCATAACCAGCAGCCGAGCCCAACGGATTTTGATCCACCGTTTTTAAGGCCGCCTGCAATAGATAACTATCATCGGCCAAAATCTCGGCATAGGCAGAAAACCACAATCCGAAGGAAGACGGCATCGCCACCTGCAAATGCGTGTAGCCTGGCAACAGTTTATCTTTATGGGTATTGGCCAAGTCCAAAAGTGACAAAAAGAACGTTTCTGTTTTTAATAGAATCTCTTGAATATTTTCCTTGTAATACAACTGTAAGGCGACTAAAACTTGATCGTTTCTAGAACGTGCTGTATGGATTTTTTTTCCAACTTCGCCATAAGTTTTGGTCAGTTCAAATTCTATTTTGGAGTGTACATCTTCAAACTGGTCTTCAATTACAAATGTTCCCGCTTCTATTTGTTCCTTCAAATGTTGCAATCCTTCTTCCAACTGGCCAAGCTCTACCTCGTTTAAAATTCCAATATGCTGCAGCATTTTTGCATGGGCCAGAGATGCCTGAACATCATATTTTGCAATATGCAAATCTATTTCTCTATCGTTTCCTACAGTAAACTGTTCTATTTTTTTATCAATGGCCAAGCCTTTATCCCAGAGCTTCATAATACGTTGTTTAGCAATTCAATATAAATCTTAATTCCTTCTTCAATTTCGTGCAGATAAATAAATTCATCGGCAGAATGCGAGCGCGTACTGTCTCCAGGTCCCAATTTTAGAGATGGACAAGACAGCACAGCTTGATCTGATAACGTAGGTGACCCATAGGTTTCCCTTCCCAAAGCGATTCCAGCTTTCACCAAAGGATGTTCCACAGGAATGGAAGAAGAATTCAATCGTAAACTTCTCGGAACAATGCTATCGCATGGTGCTTCCTTCATCAAAATATCGGCAACTTCCTGATTGGTGTATTGGTCATTCACCCTCACATCCACCACTAAATCAACATTGGCAGGAATGGCATTGTGTTGTTTCCCTCCATTAATTTGAGAAACAGTTAATTTCACCTCTCCTAAAGTTTCGGACACTTTTTCAAATTGAAACTTTTGGAACCATTCCAAAACCTTAATAGTATTGTATATAGCATTATCATCATTTGGGTGCGCCGCATGACTTGGAGTCCCCTTTACCACGGCATCAAATACCACCAACCCCTTTTCTGCAATAGCTAAATTCATGAGTGTTGGTTCGCCTACAATTGCAACATCCACCTCCGGAATGAACTCCAACATACTATTCAAACCATTAGGTCCGCTACTTTCTTCTTCCGCAGAAGCCACAATCACCAAGTTATATTTTAAATCTTCTTTGGCATAGAAATAAGTAAAGGTTGCCAAAAGTGACACCAAACAACCTCCAGCATCATTGCTTCCCAAACCGAAAAGCTTCCCATCCTCCACAATGGCTTCAAAAGGATTTTTGGTATAGCCATTATTAGGTTTTACGGTATCGTGATGGGAATTAAGCAATAAGGTTGGTTTGCTCTCATCAAAATATTTATTGATAGACCATACGTTATTGTTATATCGTTTATAAGGAATATCATGCCCTTTGAACCAATTCTCTATATGCCCTGCCGTTTGGTCCTCTTCCGAAGAAAAAGAAGGCGTGGCAATGAGCTGTTTCAACAAATTTATGGCATGCTGTGTCAGTTCTTGAATCATTTGGTAATTGTTGTAAATTTTGTGGTAGCTTGGGTCAACATGTTTGGTTTACCAATGCAAACCTTGGTTACATTCTTGTTAATTGCATGAAAACAATTATTTAGTTTAGGCAGCATTCCATCGGCAATAATCCCTTCGGAAAGCAAGTTTTGATAAATTGGTTCGGTGATGGTTTCAATTATAGAATCCTCATCATTCACATCACGTAATACGCCATTTTTTTCAAAACAGTAATACAGTTCTACATTGTATTTTTTCGCAAAGCCTATGGCCAATTCCGAAGCAATAGTATCGGCATTGGTATTAAGCAAATTCCCCTGCGTATCATGGGTAATAGCACAAAATATTGGAGCAACACCTTGATTCATCAATAACTCTAAAATTTCAGTATTTACTTTTTCTACATCACCTACAAATCCGTAGTCGATATTTTTTACAGGACGTTTTACAGACACAATAGTATTTCCATCAGCACCTGTAAAACCAATGGCATTGCAGCTAAGCGACTGCAGTTTTGCAACAATATTTTTATTGATTTTTCCTCCGTATACCATCGTGATGATGTCCAATGTTTCAGCATCCGTAATACGTCTACCTTGCACCATCTTCACTTCCACCTCCATCTTTTGGGCCAATTGGGACGCTAATTTCCCTCCACCATGCACCAAGAGTTTTGGTGAATTCATCTTGGAAAATTGCTCTAAAAATGCGTCCAAAGCTTTAGAATCGTCAATAATGTTTCCTCCTATTTTTACAATTTTAAGCGTTTCCATTATTTCAGATTTTCTAAAATTTGCTTCAATACAATCTGTGCGGCAAAAGTTCTGTTATTGGCCTGTTGCATCACAATGGATTGACTACCATCCAAAACAGCATCTTCAACCACCATATTTCTACGTACCGGTAGACAGTGCATAAACTTGGCCTTACCAAGTTTTTCAGCAGTCATCATCCAATTAGGGTCCGTATTCAACACTTTTCCGTAATCATTAAAATTGCTCCAGTTTTTTACATATACAAAATCGGCATCGGCTAAGGCTTCTTCCTGATGATGGATAATTGGTACATCTTTGGTAATGTTAGGATCCAATTCATACCCTTTTGGATGCGTGATTTGAAAATCGACATCCATTAGTTGCATCATGGATGCAAATGAATTGGCCACCGCTTGAGGCAATGCCTTAGGATGTGGCGCCCAAGACAAGACCACCTTGGGACGTTTTGTTTCTGTAAATTCCGAAATAGTCACGGCATCGGCCAAAGCCTGCATGGGATGTGCCGTAGCGCTCTCCATATTGACAATTGGCACCGAAGCGTACTTTTCAAAACTTTTTAAAATATATTCCGACTGGTCTTTAGCCTTATTCGTCAAACTTGGAAATGCTCTCACCGCAATAATATCAGCGTATTGTGAAATCACTTGGGCCGCTTCCTTAACGTGCTCTGATGTATTGGCATCCATTACGGTTCCGTCCTCAAATTCCAACTGCCAAGCCTCATTAACATTAAGTGACATCACTTCCACACCCAAATTCCTAGCCGCTTTTTCCGTACTTAAACGCGTTCGCAAACTTGCATTAAAAAAGAGCATCACCAAGGTCTTGTGCTTTCCTAAACCATGATATTCAAAAGGTGCCATTTTCAACAAAATGGTTTCTCTTATCAAACTATCAAGGTCAGCAATATCGCTTATGTCGGTATACTTTTTCATCTATAATTCGCTTTTCAAAGCAGTTAAAAACTGGTCGATATGTTGTTTTTGCACCGTTAGTGGCGGCAAAATCCTGATCAAGTTTGGATTATTCGCACTTCCAGTGAAAATTTTATGTTTATGAATCAGCTGTTTGCGTAAATCGGCCACTTTAAAATCGAACTCCAAACCAAGCATCAAGCCTCTACCTTTAATATTCTTTAGACCTTTGAGAGATTGTGCTTGTTCTATAAAATAATCTGAAACTTCCTTTACATTGGTCATCAAATTTTCATGTTCCAACACCTTTAAAACTGCCAAAGAAGCCGCGCAGGCTAAATGGTTTCCGCCAAAAGTAGTTCCCAACATTCCGAAAGACGCTTCAAATTTTGGATGGATCAAAATGCCCCCAACAGGGAATCCATTCCCCATTCCTTTCGCCAATGAAATGACATCTGGAGTTATTCCGTGTTTTTGGAACGCAAAGAAATCGCCTGTTCTTCCATAGCCACTTTGCACCTCATCGGCAATAAAAAGCGTATTGTATTGTCGACACAACTTTTCTAGACCTTTATAAAACTCAGTGGTGCTTTCGTCCAATCCCCCAACACCCTGAATGCATTCAACAATCACGGCACAGGTTTCATTTTTAACTAGGATGGCTTCTACAGCTTCCAAATCTCCCAATTCGACAAAATCCACTTGCTGTTGCGCATTTAATGGCGCTACAATTTTAGGATTGTCTGTTGCTGCAACCGCTGCCGAAGTTCTTCCGTGGAAGGAATTTCTAAAAGCTAAAATTCGTTCTTTGCCGTTATGGAAAGACGCCAACTTCAAAGCATTTTCATTAGCCTCTGCTCCTGAATTACACATGAACAATTGGTAATCTGAACATCCAGACACCCTTGCCAATGTTTCCGCCAATTCCTCCTGTAATGGATTTTGAATGGCATTGCTATAAAAGCCCAATTGGGCCACTTGATTTGAAATAGCCGACACGTATTCGGGATGGGAATGCCCTATGGAAATCACTGCATGCCCGCCATAAAGGTCTAAATATTCGGTACCGTTGTCATCATATACGAGGACATCTTTCGCCTTAACTGGCGTGATATCAAACAACGGATACACCTTAAACAAACTCATATTTGTTCTTTTTTAATATTGTTGATTTTGTTAAACGAGGCTACCATACCTTGAATTAAAGAGGAACTCAAGCCTTTGTGTTCCATCTCGTTAAGACCTTCAATAGTACAACCTTTTGGAGTAGTAACCCTATCAATTTCTTCCTCTGGGTGATGTCCGTTGTTAATCAACAGGCTCGCCGCTCCTTCTGAAGTATACATCGCCAACTCCTGAGCCTCTTCTGCATCAAACCCCAATTGAATGGCCGCTTGAGTAGTAGCGCGTATCAAACGCATCCAAAAGGCAATACCACTAGCACACACCACGGTGGCCGCCTGCATTTGGGCTTCTGGAATAGTTAAGGTATGTCCCAATCTTTTAAAGATTGCTTCGGCTACCTTGATACGCTTGGCACCTTGTTCATTACTACACAAACAGGTCATGGATTTACCAACAGCAATAGCCGTATTAGGCATGGCTCTGATGATAAATTGATTCTCTCCTACAATGGCTTCAATCCTAGAAATGGTGTATCCTGTGATGGTTGAAATTAACACATGTTTTTCAGTCAGGTAGGGAGCTACTTCTTTCAAAATGGCTTCCAAATGAGAGGGTTGCACTGCAAAAATGAGAATATCGGAATGCTTCACTGCCAACACATTGTCGTTTGTGGTTGTAACTCCTTTATATCCTTCGAATTCTGAAAGTGCCTCCACATGCCTTCTTGTTAAATACAAGGTTGTAACGGCATTGGTAGTGATTAACCCCTTGGCAATAGACTGCCCTAAATTACCTGATCCAATAACGGCTAATTTCATAGACTTATATGTTTAAAAATAATTGGCTTTTAAATTCAATCCTTCGGTTTCAAAAAATCCATGCATCAAGTTCATATTCTGGATTGCCTGACCCGAAGCGCCTTTCAGCAAATTATCAATGATACTTGTTACCAACAGCATTCCATCGTGCTTGTGCAAATGCACAAAACAATTATTGGTATTTACTACCTGCTTTAGGTGCAATGGATTTTGGGACACGAAAGTAAAGGCATCGTCCTTATAACAGGCTTCATACAGCTCCTTGGCTTCTTCCAAATCACCATCAAATTTGGTGTAGGCCGTAGCGAAAATTCCTCTTGAAAAATCCCCTCTGTTAGGCATAAACAAAATATTAGCATCAAAACTGGATTGCAACTGTTTTACCGACTGGTTGATTTCCCCCAAATGTTGATGGGTAAACGGTTTATAATATGAAAAGTTGTTGTCTCTCCAAGTAAAATGCGTAGTATCGGACAATGAAGTTCCTGCTCCAGTTGCCCCTGTTACGGCATTTACATGCACATCATCATGCAATTTCCCTGCACTAGCCAAAGGTAATAATGCCAATTGAATAGCGGTAGCAAAACATCCCGGGTTAGCAATATAATCAGCTTTTCTAATGTCTGCTTTATTTAATTCTGGAAGTCCATACACAAAGGTTTTCCCTTGAAAGGTCTTGTCGGCTTCCAATCTAAAATCATTACTTAAATCGATAATCTTTGTATGATCGGCAAACTGATTGTTTTCCAAAAACGCTTTAGAGTTACCGTGTCCCAAACACAAAAACAACACATCTACCTCAGGATTGATAGTGCTTGAAAACTGCAAATCAGTGATACCCAACAAATCTTGGTGAACGGCACTAACAGGGTTACCTGCGTTGGATGTACTATAAATAAAATCGATTTTGGTTTGCGAATGGTGCAATAGCAATCTTATGAGCTCTCCTGCCGTATACCCTGCGCCACCAATAATTCCGGTTCTAATCATGATTCTGAATTTACTTGGTGATAGATTTTGTTCTGGTTACCAAAGATTTTGATAAATCCTTTGGCATCATCTGCAGTCCATCCCTTGTTCATTTCTCCATAGCTTCCAAACTTGGCATTCATTAAATCATGAGCAGATTCAATACCGTCCAAGGTAAAGTGATATGGTTTCAAACTTACAGTAACATCTCCAGACACCTGTTCTTGACTACTTTCCAAGAAAGCTTCAATGTTTCTCATCACCGGGTCTAAATATTGGCCTTCATGCAAATGCATCCCATAAAAACTTGACAAATATTCTTTGTGTTGCAACTGCCATTTGGTCAAAGTATGTTTTTCCAACAAATGATGCGCCTTAATAGTGATTAACGCGGCAGCAGCCTCAAAGCCTACACGCCCCTTAATCCCTACAATAGTATCTCCTACATGGATATCTCTTCCTATAGCAAAAGGAGCGGCCAAATCATTCAATATTTCAATATTCTTTTCTGGTGGTGTATTTTCTTTGCCGTTTACAGCTGTCAACTCTCCTTTTGTGAAGGTCAAGACTACCTTTTCTTCACCTTCTTTTTGCAATTGTGAAGGATAGGCATGTTCTGGCAAAGGCTGACCTGAAGTCAAGGTTTCCTCACCTCCAACACTGGTTCCCCATAATCCCTTATTCACCGAATATTTAGCCTTTTCCCAAGACATTTCAATACCATTACTTTTCAGGTAATCGATTTCTTCCTGTCTAGATAGTTTTTGATCCCTAATTGGAGTGATGATTTCAATCTCTGGAGCCAAGGTTTGGAAAATCATGTCAAAACGCACTTGGTCATTTCCAGCACCAGTACTTCCATGGGCAATATATTTGGCTCCAATGGATTTAGCATATTGAATGATTTCAATAGCCTGAATAATCCTTTCGGCACTTACAGAAAGCGGATAGCTATTGTTTTTCAATACATTTCCAAACACAAGATATTTTACAACCTTGTTATAAAAGGTGGCAACAGCATCAATATTTTTATAGGTAGACACTCCCATTTTATAGGCGTTGGCTTCAATGTGCTTTATTTCCTCCTTGGTAAAACCTCCTGTATTCACACTTACGGCATGCACATCATAGCCCGCCTTTGACAAACTTACTGCACAGTAGGACGTATCTAAACCTCCACTATACGCAATTACTAACTTCTTACTCATTGTTTCTCCTTTTTTAAAAACAGGTTCTCCTTAATGCTTTTTAACCTTTTAAATACCTTCGTTTTTATTTGCTTTTGCTCTGCAACTTGTTTTTTAGGATCATACAGCATTCCTGTACACAAGCACATTTTCTGTTCTGTCCGCTGTAATACATCATAGTTTTTACAGGTTTGACAACCATTCCAAAAGGTTTGGTCATCTGTCAACTCCGAGAAGGTTACGGGCTTATAGCCCAATTCACTATTCATTTTCATAACGGCCAAACCTGTAGTTATACTAAACACCTTTGCATCTGGGAATTTGGTCCTGGAATGCTCAAAAATCTTTGCTTTTATGTTCTTAGCCATTCCAAGGCCTCTGTAATCAGGATGGACAATCAAACCAGAATTCGCTACAAACTTGCCGTGACCCCAAGCCTCTATATAGCAAAACCCAACAAATTTATCACCGTCCAAAGCAATAACGGCATTACCATTTTCCATTTTGGTAATGATATATTCGGGAGTGCGTTTAGCTATTCCAGTACCTCTAACTTTTGCGGATTCTGAAATGGTTTCGCATATCTGTGGCGCGTAAACCGCATGAGATTTATCTGCTATAACAATCTTCATTGCCTTTGTTTTTATTAAAAATATTAAATAAATGTTTTGGAAACGGAATTGGACTCACCTAAAATTCCAAGAAAGGACACACACCCTTACGGGCGGCGACTAAAAACAACACGAAGCCTAGGATTGCTATTGGGAGCAATCTTAGAATTTTTAAAGAATGTTATTTGTGCTGTTTTTTTCAATTTTAAAAAATAATAACTAAATTATGATAAATGCTTAGTGTACCAGACGAAGAACATCACTAAACACGTCGGGGCTTGCTATACGGCAAACTCCTACATATCAAACCATTATTATTCTTTAATTTTTGCATGCCACAAATTTAAAACATTATTCAATACCGCATTCATTTGCCCATTAATTTTTAATAATTATTATGATTTTATTGATTATAAGGGGCTAACATTATGAAGATTCCATCCCAAAGGAACAGAATCTTTTTACAAAGCACTAAAGAATATAGTCCGTACTTACAAAATTGGACGCTTTAGAATCCAACAAATTATTTATTATCGCATTGTTATAATCATTATCCTTGGACGCCACAAAAGTCCTGATGGAAAATGATCGAAGCGCATCGTGCACACTCAATGTTCCTACTGCAGAATCCTTTCTACCTGTAAATGGATACACATCTGGCCCTCTTTGGCAAGAACTATTTAAGTTTACTCTACACACCAAATTCACCAAAGTGTCGATAAGTGGCGCCAAAGATTTCACATCACTCCCAAACAAACTTACCTGCTGTCCATAATTGGAATTGGCAATATCATCCATTGGCTCTTCAATATCCCTAAAAGACAATATTGGAATAACTGGGCCAAACTGCTCTTCTTCAAACACCCGCATTTCTTTATTAACCGGATACAGCACCGCTGGAAAAATATAATTTGGAGTTGTCACCCCTCCTTTGGCGTTCAAAATTTCCGCACCTTTTTCAAGGGCATCATCTATCAGTTCCTGGATGTATTGTGGTTTTTCAGGTTCGGGAAGCGGTGTTAACTGCGCGCCTTTATCCCATGGATTTCCATAATTAAGGGCATCCACTTTTTCAGAAAAACGCTTATTGAATTCCTCAGCAATATCTTCATGCACATACACTACTTTTAAGGCAGTACAGCGTTGCCCATTAAACGATAAAGTTCCAGAGATACATTCTGAAATTGCCAAATCCAAATCAGCATCCTTAAGAATAATAGCAGGGTTTTTAGCCTCTAAGCCCAAAACCAATCGCAATCTGTTTTGTCTAGGGTGATGGCTTTGCAGGGCATTAGCAGATTTACTGTTCCCTATCAAGGCCAATACATCAATTCGGCCAGTCTCCATAATTGGAGTAGCCACCGTACGGCCACGGCCATAGATAATATTTACAACGCCTTTCGGAAAACTGTTTTGAAAAGCTTCCAACAGCGGCGACAATAATAAAACCCCGTGCTTGGCAGGTTTGAATACAGTAGTATTACCCATCATAATTGCCGGGATCAACAAGGCAAACGTTTCATTTAATGGGTAATTATAGGGTCCCAAACACAAAACCACTCCCAACGGCCCACGACGAATATGCGCATGGACTCCATCATGCTTTTCAAACTTAGCACTATCCCGATCCATTTGTTTGTAGTCTTCAATGGTATCGTAGATATATTCCACAGTTCTATCAAATTCCTTTTGCGAATCGGGTAAATTCTTTCCAATTTCCCACATCAATAATTTAACCACCTCATCGCGCTTGGTTTTCATTTGTTCGACAAACTTTTCCATACAGGCAACACGATGGGCAACTTTCATGGTTGGCCACAACCCCTGTCCTTTCCCATAGGCATCGCAGGCCGCATCAAGAGCTTCCAAAGCCTCTGGTTTTCCCAAGGTTGGAATACTCCCCAATAAAGTTGGCTGGTAATCTTCCGTAGAAGAAATGGTAGAATACACATTAGACGTTTCACCATTCCATTTTTTTAATTCTCCTCCAACCAAATAAGTGTTTTGATGTAAGAGGTTTTTAATTTGATATTGTTCTGGAATTTCTGTAAACGTAGACGTCATAATACAATAGTTTTTTAATGAAGAATGCTTTGCATAAATATACAACAAAGTACTCTTCCAACCATTACTAAAAAGCTATTAAGCTATACTAAAAATTGAAATAAATCGGGTTTATTATTGAGGTAGTCTCCATAAAACTTATGCAGTTTCATTTTAGTGATCAAGGGTTCCAAATCCTGTGGCGATTTGAGCTCGATTCCTACAACCGCCGAACCGTTATCCCGGTTGGATTTTTTAGTATATTGAAAATGCGTAATATCATCTCCAGGCCCTAAAATATCCACCACAAATTCCTTTAAGGCCCCTGCCCGTTGAGGAAATTTTACAATAAAGTAATGTTTTAAATTTGAATACAAGAGGGCCCGCTCCTTGATTTCCGCCATTCGTGTGATATCGTTATTGCTTCCACTTACCACACACACCACATTTCTCCCTCTAACTTTATCAGCGTAAAAGCTAAGAGCTGCAACACTCAAAGCTCCGGCCGGCTCCACTACTATAGCTTCTTTGTTATAGAGATCCAAAATGGTCTGGCATATTTTACCTTCAGGAACAGTAATAACGTCATCTAAATTCTGCCTACAGATTTCAAAAGTTTTATCACCGACTTTTTTAACAGCGGCCCCGTCAACAAAATTCTCAATGTGTTTTAGCTTCGTATTTTTTTTGTTTCTCAATGAAACCGACATGGAAGGAGCTCCTTCTGGCTCCACTCCTATAATTTTTGTATTAGGTGACAATTCCTTAAAAACACTTGACAACCCAGAAGCCAAACCACCTCCACCAATTGGCACAAATACATAATCTATTGGTTCCTTTGCCTGTTCTATTATTTCCAAACCAACTGTAGCCTGCCCTTCAATGACTTTTTCATCATCAAATGGATGAATAAATGTTTTATTGGTCTGCTCCTGTTCGCGCATAGCAGCCAAATAGGCATCATCAAAAGTATCGCCTTCCAACACCACTTCAATATAATCTTCACCAAACATTTTAACTTGATCGATTTTCTGTTTTGGTGTAGGAGTTGGCATAAAAATACTCCCTTTAATTTTCAACAATTTACAGGATAAAGCCACTCCTTGAGCATGGTTACCTGCACTGGCACACACCACACCGTTCTCTATTTCAGTGTCTTTTAAGATCGACATTTTATTATAGGCTCCTCGAATTTTATAGGAACGCACCAACTGCAAGTCTTCCCGCTTAAACAAGATATCACTCCTCAATCCCCGTGAATAAAACATATTCGAGGTGAGCGGCGTGCGATAGACGACAGATTGCAATTTTTCTGCCGCCATTTTCACCGCTTCCAAGGTTGGGAAATAGGTTGTGGTTGTATTTTCCATACTCTTAATTTCTGCTTACATTTTACTTAAGACAACACTGCTTCAGTGACTTCTGCTGTCTTTATCACTTTCATGGCTGTCATGGCACTTCTCAACCTTTTTCCAACTGTTTCAATTGGATGATTTCTAATTGCGTCATTAACTGCAATTAGCTCTAAATTATCAACAGCATTGGATTTTGAAAATGGTTTCCCTACCACATTCACTGAAACTGTTTCCATAAACTCTTTCAGCAAAGGTTTTGCTTCATGATCAAACAAATAACACCCATACTCGGCAGTATCAGAAATCACACGATTCATTTCATACAATTTCTTTCTTGCAATGGTGTTGGCTATCAATGGTAATTCATGCAAAGACTCGTAATAAGCCGAATCTGCAATAATACCCGCACTTACCATGGTTTCATAAGCCAACTCAACCCCAGACTTTACAAAAGCCACCATCAAAGTGCCATGATCAAAATATTCTTGTTCTGAAACATGATTAGGCGTTAATGGTGTTTTCTCAAAATTGGTTTCGGCTGTGGCCGCTCTCCATTTCAAAAGATTTACGTCATCATTGGCCCAATCTTCCATCATGGTTTTCGAGAATTCGCCAGAAATAATATCATCCATATGTTTTTCAAACAAAGGTTTCATGATGGTTTTCAATTCTTCAGACAACCTATAAGCTTCAATTTTGGCTGGATTGGAAAGGCGGTCCATCATATTGGTAATTCCACCGTGTTTCAATGCTTCCGTAATGGTTTCCCAACCATACTGAATCAATTTTGCAGCATATTCCGCATCAACGCCTTCCTCAACCATTTTATCAAAACATAAAATAGAACCGGTTTGCAGTACGCCACACAAAATGGTTTGCTCTCCCATTAAATCACTCTTTACCTCTGCCACAAATGACGATTCCAAAACCCCAGCACGATGCCCCCCAGTAGCCACGGCATAAGCCTTTGCCTGAGCCAAGCCTTTTCCTTCAGGATCATTTTCAGGATGCACGGCGATAAGTGTCGGTACACCAAAACCTCTTTTGTATTCTTCCCGAACTTCAGTTCCCGGGCATTTTGGCGCCACCATAATTACAGTAAGATCTTTACGCACCTGAGTTCCTTCTTCTACAATATTAAAGCCGTGTGAATACGACAACGTCGCCCCTTGTTTCATCATTGGCATCACAGCATTCACTACATTGGTATGCTGTTTATCCGGTGTCAGGTTCAAGACCAAATCAGCATCTGGAATAAGCTCTTCATAAGTTCCTACGGTAAATCCATTTTCCACGGCCTGTTTATACGAAGCTCGCTTTTCAGCAATTGCTTGCGGTCTTAAGGCATAAGAAATATCCAACCCGGAATCTCTCATGTTCAATCCTTGATTCAATCCTTGAGCTCCACAGCCCACAATCACCACTTTTTTATCTTTTAAAACGTTTATGCCATCCTCAAATTCGGAGGCGTCCATAAAACGACATTTTCCTAATTGTTCTAATTGTTTTCTTAATGAAAGTGTGTTAAAATAATTTGACATTGCTTTGTATGTTTTAATTGCTGAATGCTGCCAGCATTTCTGATATTTTCATTTCGTCTTTGGTTACGGCAATCCTTCCCGAACGGACAAATTGCATGATTCCATAAGGAATTAATTGGTTGTATATTTCCTCAATTTCATTGCGCCTTCCAGATTTTTCTAGTACAAAAAATTCCTTGTTCACAGTAACAATATTAGCGCCGCTGTCCTTTATAATGTTTTGGATTTCGCGCTCTTCAAATAACAAATCCGATTTGATTTTGAACAAACACGATTCCTGATAAATGGTATCTTCATCCTTATGGTAATAAGCCTTGATAACCTCTACCTGCTTTTCAATTTGCCCAACAATCTTCTTGATTTGTTCTTCTGAAACTTTGACCACAATAGTCCACCGAGACACCCCCTTAATTTCAGAAACCGAAGAGACAATACTTTCAATATTGACATGTCTTCGTTGAAAAATAGCCGAAATCCTGTTGAGCAAGCCAATGTTGTTTTCGGTATAAATTGAAACTGTATATGTATGAATTGTTTTTTCCATAATTAACTTAATCTTACGTCCGACACTGAAGCTCCCGTAGGAATCATAGGGAATACATTATCCTCTTTCTCTACACAAACCTCCAAGAAATAAGGTCCTTCGCTGCTCATCATTTCAGCAACTGCATCCTTTAGCTCTTCCCGTTTAGTGACTTTTTTAGCTTCTATATAATAGCCTTTTGCAATGGATATAAAATCAGGGTTGATCATCTCCGTGGAAGCATAGCGCTTATCAAAAAACAATTGCTGCCACTGTCTTACCATTCCTAAAAACTCATTGTTCAACACCACAATCTTCACAGGTAACCGCTGTTGGAATATCGTTCCCAGCTCCTGAATGGTCATTTGAAAGCCTCCATCACCAATAATAGCCACCACTTCCCGCTCGGGTGCCGCCATTTTAGCACCAATAGCTGCAGGAAGCGCAAACCCCATTGTTCCCAAACCGCCGGAAGTAATGTTACTTTTAGATTTATTGAATTTAGCATAGCGACAGGCAATCATTTGGTGCTGCCCTACATCACTTACTATTGCTGCATCTCCTTTACTCTGCTCATTAATTTCTTTCAACACTTCTCCCATCGTCAAACCTTCTTTGACAGGATAAAGGTCCTTTTTGATCACCTTTTCAAACTCCACCACATGAAGCTTTCTAAATTCATCATGCCACTGCTCATGATTCTTCTCTTCCAATAAAGGAAGTAAAGCCGCTAAAGTTTCTTTGGCATTTCCCAAAACGGCAACATTTGTTTTGACATTTTTATCCACTTCGGCAGGATCAATTTCAAAATGAATAACTTTTGCTTGTTTAGCATAGGTCGCCAAATTACCCGTAACACGATCATCGAAACGCATGCCAATTGCAATCAGGACATCACATTCATTGGTTAATTTATTGGGTGCATAATTGCCATGCATTCCCACCATGCCCACATTTAACGGATGGTCTGTTGAGATGGCCGAAGCCCCCAAAATAGTCCACGCCGAAGGAATACCCGACTTTTCAACAACCGCCTTAAACTCTTCTTCCGCTTGACCAAGGATTACCCCCTGCCCCCAAACAATCATTGGTTTTTTAGCTGAATTGATCAATTCCGCGGCAGCTTTCACCTGTTCCAAATCCATTTTTGGAATCGGTGTATAACTTCTTATTCCTGTACATTTTTTATACTTAAAATCAAATTCTGCAAATTGTGCATCTTTGGTAATGTCAATCAGTACTGGACCCGGTCGCCCACTTTTAGCAATGTAAAAAGCTTTGGCCAAAACCTCTGGAATGTCTTCCGCCCTTGTCACCTGATGGTTCCATTTGGTCACAGGGGTAGAAATCCCAATGATATCAGTTTCCTGAAAGGCGTCACTTCCCAACAAGTGCGAAGCCACCTGTCCCGTTATGCACACCAAAGGGGTAGAATCAATCTGCGCATCGGCAATACCCGTGATTAAATTTGTAGCGCCTGGACCAGAGGTTGCCATAGCAACACCAACCTTTCCCGAAATTCGCGCATAACCTTGTGCGGCATGCGCAGCGCCCTGCTCGTGCCTGGTTAGGACATGATGCAATTGATCTCTATATTTATATAATTCGTCATACACGGGCATGATTGCCCCTCCCGGATACCCATAGATAGTATCCACACCTTCTTCCAACAAACAGCGCACAATGGCTTCACTACCAGAAATGCGCTCCGTAGTCGCTACGGTTACTTTTTGCTCTTTCAATGTTTCTGTATTCATAGTCTCAACTCAGTTAAATAAGACCCGTTTGAAAACTAAAATTCATCGGTCACGCATCCTTTGGAAGCAGACGATACGGTTCTTGCATATTTATACAGCACCCCTCTATCAAACTTTAATTTAGGTGCCTTCCATTGTTTTCTTCTTTCTTGTAATTCTTCTTCCGAAACTTCCAACATAATGGTGTTAGTTTCAGCATCTATAGTGATTAAATCACCGTCTTTCACCAGAGCGATATTTCCTCCCTCTTGAGCTTCAGGCGTGATATGCCCCACTACAAAACCGTGGGTTCCGCCTGAAAATCTTCCATCAGTAATCAAGGCAACATCTTTCCCCAATCCAGCACCGATAATAGCAGCCGTTGGTTTCAACATTTCGGGCATTCCAGGACCTCCCTTAGGACCTTCATACCTAATCACCACCACATCGCCTTTTTCAACCTTACCGTCTCGAATCCCATCATTGGCAGCATATTCCCCATCAAACACCTTGGCTTTCCCAACAAAACTCAGTCCTTCTTTCCCGGTAATCTTGGCTACACTACCTTCCGAAGCCAAATTGCCATAAAGCATGCGTAAGTGTCCTGAAATTTTTATAGGACTTTCCAAAGGTTTGATGACATCTTGATCGGGAGATAAATCTGGTACGTCCAAAAGATTTTCTGCAAGCGTTTTTCCTGTTACCGTCAAACAATCCCCATGCAGCAATCCTTTTTTCAATAAATATTTTAACACGGCCGGGATACCGCCCACCGCATGCACATCTTCCATCAAATATTTTCCGCTAGGCTTCAAATCGGCCAAAAACGGCGTGTTATCACTAATTTTCTGAAAGTCCTCTAGTGTGAATTCTATCCGGGCTGCTCTAGCAATTGCCAAGAAATGCAGCACCGCATTAGTAGAACCTCCAAGAATGGTCACCAACCTTATGGCATTCTCAAGAGACTTTTTGGTAATGATATCCGAAGGTTTAATATCCTTTTCCAACAGCAAACGCATGGCCTCACCTGCTCTAATCGATTCATCTTTTTTCTCCTTACTCAAGGCAGGGTTGGAAGAATTATATGGAAGCGACATCCCCAAGGCTTCAATAGCCGAGGCCATGGTGTTGGCTGTATACATACCTCCGCAAGCACCGGCTCCTGGACACGCCTTTTCCACAATACTTTGATATTCTGTTTCGGTCATGGTTCCGGCCACTTTACTTCCCCAAGCCTCAAAAGCAGAGACCACATCCAACTTCCTACCATTATGACATCCAGAATCAATAGTTCCCCCATAAACCAAAATGGAAGGACGATTCAATCTAATCATGGCCATTAAAGCTCCCGGCATATTTTTATCACAACCAACAACCGTCACCAATCCATCATAACTCATCGCTTGAACTACCGTTTCCATGGAATCGGCGATGATATCTCTTGACGGCAAAGAATATCTCATTCCCGGAGTTCCCATGGAAATTCCATCGCTCACCCCAATGGTATTGAATATCAAACCAACCACATCTTCATTCTGTGTTCCCTCCTTTACCAATTTTGCCAAGTCATTTAAATGCATATTACAAGGGTTACCCTCATAACCGGTACTTGCAATGCCAATAATTGGCTTAAAAAAATCTTCATTCGTCAATCCTATGGCGTGCAACATTGCTTGAGCCGCCGGCTGAGTAGGATCTTGAGTTACTGTTTTACTATATTTATTAAGTTTATTCATTCTTATTATTATACTTCTCTCAATAATTAGTTCTAAATTAAAAGTTTGTGTTTTATGTTAGTTTTTTGATTATAACCCTAGGTTAAACTCAAGCGAATCAAATATAGTTTAAACGACTGATTTACAGTTGTTTAAATGCTTTTCAATATGATGTTCAAGGCCTTAATTTTTCCTATAAAAAAAGCCTTCCCAAACAGGGAAGGCTTTGACTTTAAATATTGACAACATAGCATTCCCTACCTTTGCGAAATAATCGCGATGATAATAATGGAAATGATATGGAATATGTTTCTATTCATGATGTTCATCAAATATCAAAAATATTCAATAGGAATACAAGCTCTTAGGCCAACCTCTTAAACTCTAGGCAAATCATTATCATCTTTTAAAGGCAAATTAGTACTACCCATCAAAAATTTGTCAATATGATGAGCCGCTTGCCTCCCTTCTGAAATCGCCCAAACAATTAATGATTGTCCTCTACGGGAATCACCAGCTGCAAATATTCCCGGAACATTAGTTTTATAATCAGAAACCGTAGCCTGAATATTACTTCTAAAATCGGTGTCCAAACCAAATTGTTCCACTAAAGTTTTTTCTGGCCCCGTAAATCCTAAAGCCAAAAGTACCAAATCGCAGTCCCATTTTTTTTCTGTATCTGGAATTTCTTTTAACTGAGGTCGCTCACCATCTTTAAAAATCCATTCTACCTCAACCGTTTTAAGCCCTTTTAAGTTCCCGTTTTTATCCCCTAAAAATTCTTTGGTTGAAATACTGAAAAATCGTTCCACCCCTTCTTGATGGGAAGAACTTGTTTTCAACTTCATCGGCCAATAAGGCCAAGGCTGATTGGCTGGTCTGCCAACCGTAGGCTTACTCAATATCTCAAAATTAACAACCGATTTAGCACCATGTCTATTGGAGGTTCCAATACAATCAGAACCCGTGTCACCTCCACCGATAACAATCACATTTTTATCCTTAGCACTTAAAATTTCATCAAAGTCCAGCTTGCCATCTACATACTGATTATTCATTTTCAAAAACTCCATAGCCTGATGCACTCCTTTTAAATGCGCTCCTTTGATAGGGATACTACGTCTTTCGGTTGCTCCATTACATAAAAGTATGGCATCAAACTCATCCTTCAGGGTTTCTACGCTAACATTTTCTCCTACATGAGCATTCACTTCAAAACAGATGCCTTCTTCTTCCAAAATAGCAATTCTTCTGTCTATAATTGTTTTCTCCAATTTAAAGTCTGGGATTCCATAGCGAAGTAAGCCACCTACTTTGGCATCGCGTTCGAATACCGTTACACTATGTCCCGCTCTATTAAGCTGCTGTGCTGCCGCCAATCCCGACGGCCCAGAACCTATAACCGCAACACTTTTGCCCGTTCTTTCTTCAGGTGGATTTGCGACAATCCACCCTTCTTCAAAAGCGGTTTCTACAATATTCTTTTCAATATTTTCAATTGTCACAGGGTCTTCATTAATTCCTAAAACGCAAGCCTCTTCGCAAGGAGCTGGACATAACCGCCCCGTAAATTCAGGAAAATTATTGGTGGCATGCAAAATTCTCGCAGCCTCTTTCCATTTCCCTTTATAGACACTATCATTAAAATCTGGGATTAGATTCCCCAAAGGGCAACCACTATGACAAAATGGAATACCGCAGTCCATACATCGGGCGCCCTGATCTTTCAATTTATCTTCCGCTAAAGGAATCGTAAATTCCTTATAGTTTTTAACCCTTTCTTCAACATCGGCATATTTTTCAACCTCCCGTTCAAATTCCATAAATCCGGTTATCTTTCCCATAATTCTATTTCGTTACAAGGTTATTTTCATTTTCCAATCGTATCAAAGCCTGCTTGTACTCCTCTGGAAGCACTTTAATAAATTTAGGCAATTCGTTCTCCCAATTTTCCAAAATACGTTGCGCCAAAGCACTCTGCGTGGCATTGTAATGATTTTCAATTAATCGTTTCAACTCCTGGACATCCTCTGGAATAACTACTGGGTCCAAATTCAGTCCCTCTGTATTGCAATGCTTTACGAAGGTTTCATTCTTATCGTAAACATAGGCTATTCCCCCGCTCATACCTGCTCCAAAATTGCGCCCTACATTTCCAAGTATTACAGCAATACCTCCTGTCATGTATTCACAGCCATGATCTCCAATACCCTCTACAACGGTTTTAACGCCAGAGTTTCTAACACAGAACCGTTCCCCTGCCTTACCGTTAATATAAGCTTCTCCAGAGGTAGCGCCATAAAAGGCCACATTACCAACAATCACATTTTCCTCAGGGACAATTGTTGCTTCGTCAGGTACTTTCACTACCAATTTTGCTCCAGAAAGCCCTTTACCAATATAATCATTGGTATTCCCTGTCACAATCAAGCTTAAACCATGCGTCGCGAATGCACCAAAACTCTGTCCTGCACTACCCTTAAAATTAATCTTCAAAGTATTTTCCGGCAATCCTTGTGCACCATATATTTTTGAAATCTCATTACTCAATATCGCACCAACAGCGCGGTCTTCATTTGTAATTTTGAAATCCAAAATAGTCTTCTCCTTTCGGAACAGCGCTGGATGCGCTTGACTAATAATTTCAAAATCCAATGATTTTTCCAAATAGTGATCTTGCCCACATGTATTGTACAACTTAGTTCCTGGTTCTACTTCTACTTTATGTAAAATTGGAGACAAATCAATACCATGGGCCTTGTAGTAATCAATAGCCATATTTCTATCCAATTTCTCAACTCTACCCACCATTTCATCCACCGTTCTAAATCCTAGTTTAGCCATGATCTCCCTAAGCTCCTGAGCCACAAAATACATGAAGTTAACAACATGCTCTGGTTTTCCTTTAAACTTCTTGCGTAATTCAGGATTCTGAGTTGCAATTCCTACAGGACAGGTATTCAAATGGCACACTCGCATCATTATACACCCTGAGGCCACTAATGGTGCCGTAGCAAAACCAAATTCCTCAGCCCCCAATAAACATGCTATAGCAACATCCCTACCTGTTTTTAATTGACCATCGCATTCAACAACAATCCTATTTCTCAGGTTATTCATCACCAAGGTTTGCTGTGTTTCTGCCAATCCTAATTCCCAAGGCAACCCGGCATGCTTTAAAGATGTTAACGGCGATGCTCCTGTACCTCCATCATAACCAGAAATCAATACCACATCGGCCTTTGCCTTGGCCACACCCGCGGCCACAGTACCAACACCAACTTCAGATACCAATTTCACATTGATACGCGCTTCTCTATTGGCCGATTTCAAATCGTAAATCAATTGTGACAAATCTTCAATTGAATATATATCGTGATGAGGAGGTGGCGAAATCAAACCTACATAAGGCGTAGAATTTCTGGTTTTAGCTATTTCAGGATTCACCTTAGGTCCTGGCAATTGCCCTCCTTCTCCCGGCTTGGCTCCTTGCGCCATTTTTATCTGTATTTCTTGAGCATTGGTCAAATAATTGGAGGTCACACCAAAGCGTCCTGAAGCCACCTGCTTGATTGCACTATTTTTCCAATCACCATTGACGTCTTTATAAAAACGTTCTTCATTTTCCCCTCCTTCTCCTGAGTTACTTTTTCCGCCAATACGATTCATGGCAATGGCTAAGTTCTCATGGGCTTCCTTACTGATAGAACCATAAGACATGGCCCCTGTTTTAAATCGCTTGACAATATTCGTCCAAGGCTCCACTTCTTCTAAAGGGATTGGATCATAGTTTGCAAATTCAAACAAGCCCCTAATAGTCATTAGCTGTTTAGACTGATCATTAATGATTTTAGAGTATTCCTCATAGGTTTTAGGCTTATTGCTCCTTACTGCTTCTTGCAATTTTGCTACTGATAACGGATTAAACAAATGATGCTCCCCATTTCTTCTCCAACGGTATTGTCCTCCAATTTCCAAATCAAGATTAGCAGCTATATGCTTACTTTTATACGCTTTTTGATAGCGCTTATTGATTTCTTTTTCCAATTGATGCAAATCAACCCCTTGGATTCTGGTCACTGTTTTAGGAAAATACTTTTCCACTACATCAGAATTGATTCCAATACACTCAAACAATTGCGCCCCTCGGTAGGAGTTCAGTGTAGAAATACCTATTTTATTCATCACCTTTAAAATCCCTTTTCCTACCGCTTTGTTATAGTTGTTTATAGCCTGTAAAGGATCTATTGAAGAATCATTAAGATCATCCATTTGATCTTCAATAATTTCATTTACCATATAAGGGTTAATAGCACTAGCCCCATAACTAAATAGCATCGCAAAATGATGCACTTCCCTTGGCTCAGCAGATTCTATGATAATGCTTATTTGAGAACGTTTCCCCAACTTATACAAACCACTATTCACATAAGAGCAAGCCAAGAGCGCAGGTATCGGCGCTTTCACATCATTAGTATTTCTATCGGAAAGAATAATAATATTGGTACCTTCCTCAATACATTTGGCTGCCTGCTCCAATATATCTTCCAAAGCATCCTCCAAACCATTATGCCCCTTTTGGACATCGTATAGCATTGGAATTTCCCCAACCTTGAAATGTGGGTTTTTATAGCTTTTAATTTTATCTAAATCTTGTTTGGAAATTACTGGATTCTGAATTTTAAGCTTTTGACAGTGCTTTTCATCTATCTCAAAAATATTGGAATCACTCCCTAAAGTCAAACTTATGTCCGTAATCAATTCCTCACGAATTCCATCCAAAGGCGGGTTGGTAACCTGGGCAAATAACTGCTTAAAGTAATTATAAATCAACTGCGGTCTTTCAGACAACACCGCCAACGGCGTGTCGCTCCCCATAGACCCTATAGGCTCTTTGCTATTTTTTGCCATTGGCAAAATAATAGTATTGACATCCTCTTGGGTATACCCAAACACCACTTTACGCTTTTCTAAAGGCTCTTCATTAAAAAAGACTGGACAATCATTATAGGGTATATCACGTAGTTGCACCAAATTATTGTCTATCCATTTGCGATACGGATGCATAGCGGCAATACGTTCCTTAATTTCTTCATCATTTACAATCCGCCCTTCCTTCATATTTACCAAGAACATTTTTCCTGGTTCCAACCGCCCGTGGTGTTCGACATTTTTAGGTTCAATATCAATCACCCCAATTTCCGAAGACATAATAACATAACCATCTTTGGTTACCGAATATCTTGAAGGACGCAGTCCGTTTCTATCCAAAACAGCACCAATATAATCTCCATCTGTGAAAGGAATGGACGCTGGACCATCCCAAGGTTCCATTAAACAGGAATTATATTCATAAAAAGCTTTTTTGCTATCAGACATGTCTGAATTCTTCTCCCAAGCTTCAGGCACCAGCATCATCATAACTTCTGGCAAGGAACGCCCCGTCATTAACAACAGCTCAACCACCATATCCATAGAAGCCGAATCTGATTTTCTAGGAAGTACAATTGGTAAAATCTTTTTGATTTCTTCACCAAACAACTCACTTTCCATTAATTCCTCTCTGGAATACATACGGGAAACATTACCTCTTAAAGTATTGATTTCTCCATTATGGCACATATACCTAAAAGGCTGCGCCAAATCCCAAGTTGGAAAAGTGTTAGTTGAAAAACGCTGGTGCACCAAAGCCAAACGAGTGACCAATAAAGGATCATTCAAATCTTTATAAAACAATTTGATGTCTTCTGGGATTAAAAGTCCTTTATATATAATGACCTTAGTAGATAAACTAGGTAAATAGAAAAAGGCACTTTCCGAAATCTTGGAAGCAATAATTTCATGCTCTGCTTTTTTCCTTGCAATGAACAGCTTTACATTAAACAGAAAA
Source organism: Mangrovimonas sp. YM274 (assembly GCF_030908385.1). Lineage (NCBI taxonomy): Bacteria > Pseudomonadati > Bacteroidota > Flavobacteriia > Flavobacteriales > Flavobacteriaceae > Mangrovimonas > Mangrovimonas sp. YM274. The sequence continues at coordinate 921,407 of NZ_CP133091.1, read as the reverse complement.
TCATCCTGATTTTTATCGCCTTTACCAATAAACACTTGCTTGATATAAGGTTGTGTTACTGCGGCTATTTCCCCAAGGACAGATTCATCTACCGGCACATCCCTCCAACCTAAAACTTTAAGTCCTTGTTCTTCTACATGTTTTTCTAAAACCGAAATACAAAATTTACGTTGGTTTTCCTTTTTGGGCAAAAAGACATTACTTACAGCATACTCCCGCTCCTTAGGCAACTTAAATTTACAATTGGCCACAAAAAACTCATGAGGAATATCGACCAAAATACCCGCTCCATCTCCTGTCTTCCCATCGGCACTTACCGCACCACGATGCTCCAACTTCTCAAGAATCTGGAGCGCCTTATGAATAATATCATTAGACTTGATTCCTTTTAAACTACATATAAATCCTGCACCACAATTATCGTGTTCAAATTCTGGCAAATACAACCCCTGTTTCTTCAACATAACCTTAAAATTTTATTGTAAATCTCTCAAATTGGATTTACTAATATAGGAGAGAAAAAGGCATTAATAATAAAACACTTAGCATTATTACGATTTCATCAAATTAGGGCTTTTATAATTAGAATTACACAATCAGACCCTTAAAAAACTAAAGTTTTTCAAATCAACTTTTATCGTTAAAATTCAGTTTTTATTGAAAATAACCCAAAATAACACAAACTAACATGTGTTAACCTTATTTTTTTACCTAAAATTTTAAGATTTCATCATTTATGAAATTGAAAAATTCTTAGAAAAATCAAAAAATCACAAACAACCCCTAATTATTATAGGGTCAAAACTAATCAAATGATAAAAATTCCTACTTAACCCCCTTTTTTTGATGGGTATAAATAGTTTTTACATAGTTTTAAACAATAATTAACCAAAACAATTTTGTATGAAAAAACTTTTCACCCTTTACTTGTTCTTAATGGCAATTAGCCAATTAAGCGCCCAAGAAGACGCCCCAAAAAGTGATTCTGAAGACAAAAAGAAATTTTCCTTAAGCGGTAGTATTGACGCTTATTACAGGGTTAATTTTAACGGTCCCAACAAAGAACTTGAAGACGGCACCATCGTCGCTCCGGGATCATCTTTTGCCAACCTACCTGGGTTTGCACTTGGCATGGCCAATGTAATTGCCGCCTACGAAGGTGAAAAAGTAGGCTTTGTAGCCGATTTGGTCTTTGGACCAAGAGGAACGGATGCCATTTTCGCTTCACCAATGTATTCTGCTACAGGAGATATTGTCAATCAACTTTACGCCTATTGGAATGTATCCGACAAAGTAACCCTAACCTTTGGTAACTTTAACACCTTTCTTGGATATGAAGTAATTTCTCCCGTTGCCAATTTCAATTACAGCACCTCCTACCTATTTTCCTATGGACCATTTAGCCATACGGGACTTAAAGCTGACTTTGCTTTTACAGACGACTTCAGCTTAATGCTTGCGGTTATGAACCCAACGGACCTAACCGAATTTAATCCAACAGGCAAATATGCATTTGGAGCCCAACTAGGCTTTAAGGGGCAGTACCTAAATTTCCTGACTGACGACGGCGCCTTTGAAATTGACTATACAGGAGGATTCGACATTACCAATAGTGTCTTCCTTGGCATAAATGCCGCCTATTATAATAATGATGATTTTGGCTTCGCAGGCGTAGCTCTTTATCCTCAATTTGCCACAAGCGACAACTTCACCATTGGTTTTAGAGGTGAATATTTCCTTGAAGATGGTGACTTTGGTGCCATTGGTACAGGCGTTGAAGATTCAAGTGTATTTGCCGCCACCCTTACGGGAAGCTACACCATCAACAGCTTAATTATTAAACCAGAACTGCGCTTAGACAGTGCTTCAGACGATGCCTTCATGGACAACGATTTGGCACCAACAAAAAGTTTAAGCTCATTTCTTTTAGCTGCTATTTATGCTTTCTAAAAATCGACACTACATTTTTATAAATAATAAACTATCTAATAATGAAGAAAATTGAAGCAATAATCAGAAAATCCAAATTTTCAGAAGTAAAAGAAGCTCTTCACAAAGTAGGAGTAAACTTTTTCTCCTATTGGGATGTTACAGGTCTTGGCAACGAAAAAGAAGGCCATGTATACCGCAGTATCAGCTACAGTACTAGCGACATCAAAAGAAGCTACCTCTCCATTGTGGTTAACGATGATTTTGAGGAAGTCACAGTAAAAACAATCATTGAGTCCGCCAAAACCGGAGAAGTTGGAGATGGAAAAATTTTCGTGTCCGATATCAAAGAGTGCTACAGAATCCGCACCGGTGAAAAAGGAGGAGAAACTTTAAAATAAACTAATAAAGAAACAAATAATTAACATGGAAGAATTAACAAACCAAATAACAGAAATAAATGGTGTTCTAGATATTTTTTGGATTCTCGTTGCTGGTATCTTTGTATTTTTTATGCAAGCTGGGTTCACCTTGGTAGAAGCCGGTTTTACAAGATCCAAAAACACCATTAATATTGTCATGAAAAACCTGATGGACCTATGTATAGGATCTTTAGGGTTTTGGGCCATTGGCTATACAATCATGTACGGTGATTCCATTGGAAAATTCATTGGCAGCCCTTCCCTTTTTTACAACACACCAGGAGACATGCACAATTTGTTTTTCCAAACTGTATTTTGCGCCACCGCCGCAACCATTGTATCCGGAGCTGTTGCTGAGCGTACAAAATTCTCAACTTACATCATTTTCTCCTTAATTATCACCACCATAATTTATCCAATCTCAGGACATTGGGTTTGGCAAGGTGACGGATGGCTAACAGAATTAGGCTTTATTGACTTTGCAGGATCCACAGTGGTACACTCTGTAGGGGGATGGGCCGGACTGGTAGCTGCCGCTTTAATAGGACCTAGAATTGGAAAATACACAGGAGGTAAGTCCAACGCAATCCTTGGTCACAATATGATGTACGGGGCATTGGGTGTATTCATTCTTTGGTTAGGGTGGTTTGGCTTCAACCCTGGTTCTGAATTAGCCATTTCAGGAGGAAGTGCCAACAATGTTGCCAACATTGTCATCACTACCAACCTTGCCGCTGCCGGAGGTGCAGTTACAGCCTTATTTTTAACCTGGGCCAAATATGGAAAACCAGATTTGTCCATGACTTTAAATGGCGCCTTAGCTGGCTTAGTAGGAATTACTGCTGGATGTGCCGCGGTATCCCCAGGAGGAGCAGCTATCATAGGAATCCTTTCTGGTTTTCTAGTTGTACTTTCTATTGAGTTTATTGATAAAAAATTAAAAATAGACGATCCAGTTGGAGCAATTTCCGTACATGGAGTAGTGGGAGCTTTCGGAACTCTGCTTGTAGGAGTTTTTGCAACTGATGGAGGCCTATTCTATGGAGGAGGATTTAAACAACTAGGAGTGCAAGCCATAGGGGTTTTCAGTATTGGTGCCTGGGCAATTGTGACCACTTTCATCGTACTTTTCATCCTTAAGAAAACCATAGGGTTAAGAGTTCCAGAACAAGATGAAATTAAAGGTTTGGACATTACAGAACACGGTATGAATGCCTATAACGATTAACTAATTTAGCTTTGCATATACAAAAAACCCTCGAAGAGCATTTTACTTCGAGGGTTTTTAATTTTCTATTTCCAGATAATATTTATGCAGAATTTCTACTGGCATTGATATTCCCGAATAGTGAGCGCGTCACTATTTTTTCAAAAATCTCAATTTGCGCTTCATCTCTCACCTCTGCTTTTTCAAGCTCCTGTATTTTTTTAAGAGCATATTGCTGAATGGTCAACAAAGGCAACACAATAGACTCTCTTACCTCAATTGAAGCCTTCCCCGCTGGCTCATCTTCCATCAACACTTTAGAATCCGTAAGCTTTAACAATAAACGCTTAGTAGTTTCATACTCGGTATGAATGATTTCCCAGAACTCACCAAATTCAGGATCTTCAGCCATATACTTGGTCAAATCAAAAAAGGATTTTGATAAAGACATCATACTATTGGCAATTAAAGTTCTAAAGAAATTAGAGCTTTTGTACAAATGCTTCACTTTATCAAACTCACCAGCATCCTCATATTTTTTAAGCGCTGTTCCTACTCCAAAAAAACCAGGTACATTTTGTTTCAACTGACTCCAAGATCCAACAAACGGAATCGCTCTTAAATCTGAAAATATAAGCTTATCAGACTTTCCACGTTTCGACGGGCGACTTCCTATATTAGTTTTAGCATAGTATTTAAGCGTACTCATGCGTTCCAAATACGGAATAAACATAGGATGCCCCTTAAAGTCCATATAAGTTTGGAGACTTGTATTAGCCAAATCATCCATTACCTTAACATTGTCTGGAGACATTCTATTAACATCTTCATGCAATTGGTTATAGATTCCGGAACTTATCAATTGCTCCATATTGTATTGCGAGGAATCTAAAGTTCCAAAATTAGAACTGATCGTCTGCCCCTGAATGGTCAACTGCACTTCCTTATCTTCGATTGTAGGCCCCAAAGACGCGTAAAACTGATGTGTTTTACCTCCACCTCTTGCCGGCGGTCCTCCCCGACCATCAAAGAATATGACAGACACATCATATTTACGTGACACCTCGGTGAGTCGCTCTTTAGCTTTAAAAATAGCCCAGTTAGCCATGAGGTATCCACCATCCTTGGTTCCATCTGAAAACCCTAACATTATGGTCTGTTTATTTCCTCTAGCTTTTAGGTGCGCTTTATATGCAGGATTGGTATAAAGTTCTTCCATTACCAAGTGGGCATTTTCCAAATCGGTAATCGTCTCAAACAATGGCCCGATATCAACTGTCAATTCATCTTGGAAAGCCACCAACTTAAGCATAGCAAACAGCTGCATAACATTGAGAGTGGTTTGATTGTTACTGATAATATATCGGTTGGCAGCTCGCTCACCATTCTTACTCTGAATTTCCTTAATAGCCTTTATAGTATTCAAGGCCTTCAGTACTTCTTCGTCCTTTATTAAAGATAAATCCACCTTTCCTTTTACTTCAGAAAGAATCTTGACCTGTTCTGTTTCAGAAAGCTCATTATAGTTTTTCGGAAAAATATCACTTCCACTAGCAATAAGGGTATCCACCATTTCCGTAAATACCTTGTCGTGCGCTCGACTATCTTGCCTGATATCTAAAGTTGCAAAATGAAATCCGAAAAGATGCACTTTATTCAACAAGCTATTCACTTCTTTAAAATAAAGAGATTGGTGCTTTTCCTTAATAGTCTTAAGAATGAACTCAAGTTCCGATTTGAAATGCTCCAAAGTAATATTGTTAGCGGCATCTACATCTATAAATGCATTATATAATTGAGACTCCAAAGCAGCCACTCTATCTTCAACATCACTAAAAGTCAACCTTCTCCTCAACTTTCTTACACTTTTATAGTAGTTCTTAAGAATGGTCATTTTTAACCTACTAGCCACTTTAAGTGTAATCTCCGGAGTTACAAAAGGATTTCCGTCCCTATCTCCCCCAGGCCAAAACCCTAGGTTGATGATATCATTATCCACCTGTTTGCCATCAAAAATGTTTTGTTGGATATAGTCATAAATTGTTCCGAAGGAATAATAAAATACATTTTCTAGGTACCAGATTAAGCTGATAGCTTCATCGTATGGCGTAGGCTTGGTACGCTTAAAAAAGGGCGTTTTCCCCAACTGTGCCAAAAGATCATTGATCTGTAGCAAATCGTTATTCTTGATAGCCTCGGTAAGATCCGTAATAATCCCCAAAACCGATCCCGGATAAAACTGGGTTGGGTGTGCCGTAAGTACAATTCGCACCTTAAATTCTTCCAGATACTGTCTCAACATTTCCAAATTACCGTCGGAGGCGACAGCTTCTTTTAAGCTTCTCAAGGTCCCTATCCCATCCATGTTATTTACCGTTGGGAAAGCAGCATCCTCAATAGCATCAAACAATACTACTTGACGCTCGATGTATTGAATAAAGCGGAACAGTAAATTAATTTGACTTTCCTTACTGCGCCTTCCTTGGTATTTTGAAAAAAAGGTATCTACTATCGTTGTTGGGTCATCTCCTCGTTCAAACCCCTTTTTACAGGTTTCATGAAATAACGGCAATAAAACGCCTGTTTTGGAAATGGTATCAAAAGGTAAAGTCATGAATATACTGTTGTATATCTGATATTTGGACAATACTTCTTGATTAAATCGTGTTAATTTTGGTTGTGTTCCCATAAAATTTTTCTCGTAAGAGTGAGGATATAAAATTACTTAAGCTTGATCAAAAGTCATAAGTTTTAAAAAGAAATACAGAATTGTTAGTTTTTCACTCTTAAATTAATGATTCTTCTCTAAAAAAGATAGTATAACATTTTTTTTTACATATTAAACATTTACCTGCAAAAATCCCCCAAATCATATATTAACAATTCGTTAAGTTGCTTTTTAAGGGAAAGGGTTTTGTTCTTTTAATTTAATCAGTACATTTGTAGCCGAAATTTAGAGGAAAGATTTGACTGATTGCAACCTCATTAAAAAATGCTAAAGGACAGTGGACAACTTCCTTTGACGCTACCGTCAAATCTCTCCAATTTAAGCATATTTTATTTTTATTTTATGGCATATTTATTTACTTCGGAGAGTGTATCTGAAGGACACCCAGACAAAGTAGCGGACCAAATAAGTGATGCTCTTATTGATAATTTTCTAGCCTTTGATCCAGATTCCAAAGTGGCTTGCGAAACCTTGGTAACCACAGGACAAGTTGTACTTGCAGGAGAGGTAAAATCGAACACCTATCTAGATGTACAAAAAATAGCAAGGGACACTATCAACAAAATTGGATATACCAAAGGCGCCTATATGTTTGACGGCAATTCGTGTGGTGTATTTTCTGCAATCCACGAACAGTCTGAAGATATCAACCGAGGGGTAGACAGAGCTTCCAAAGAAGAACAAGGAGCAGGTGACCAAGGAATGATGTTTGGCTATGCCACCAACGAAACCGAAAACTACATGCCTTTGGCTTTGGATTTATCTCACAACATCCTTAAGGAGCTTGCCGAATTAAGAAGAGAAAATCAAGACATTACATATTTACGCCCCGACTCTAAAAGCCAAGTAACCATTGAATATAGCGATGACAATGCGCCTCAACGTATTGACTCTATTGTAATTTCTACGCAACACGACGACTTTGGCAGCGACGATGAAATGCTGGCTAAAATCCGTAAGGATTTAGTGGAAATTTTAATTCCTCGTGTTATTGCAAAACAACCAGAGCACATTCAACAATTGTTCAACGACAACATCACATACCATATCAATCCTACCGGAAAGTTTGTAATTGGTGGTCCTCACGGAGACACAGGGTTGACCGGACGAAAAATTATTGTGGACACTTACGGAGGCAAAGGAGCTCACGGAGGTGGTGCTTTTTCAGGAAAAGATCCAAGTAAAGTAGACCGAAGTGCCGCTTATGCCACTAGACACATTGCCAAAAACTTGGTTGCCGCAGGTGTTTGTGACGAGGTATTGATTCAAGTGAGTTATGCTATTGGAGTAGTTGAGCCTATGGGAATCTTTGTGGATACTTATGGTACTTCACATGTAGATTTGACAGACGGAGAAATTGCCAAAAAAGTAGCACAAATTTTCGATATGCGCCCAGCAGCCATTGAAGAGCGTTTAAAATTACGCCAACCAATGTACAGTGAAACTGCCGCTTACGGACATATGGGACGTACCAATGAAGTGGTTTCTAAAGTATTTTCGCAACCAAATGGAGAAGACATCACAATGGATGTTGAACTATTTACTTGGGAAAAACTAGATTATGTAGATACGGTAAAGACCTCTTTTGGACTTTAATTGATTATAAAAACAACCTTTATTACAAAATGCCTCGAGAACCTCTCGAGGCATTTTTATTTCCATCCATTGAGCATTTCAAAAAAAATAAACGAAATTAGAACAAACCAAAACTTTAAAAACCAACATTTTTCAGAATGACTATTTCCGAAAAACCAGCCAAACGCATCCTTCCCATTATTGTGATCTCACAATTTTGTTGCACCTCACTTTGGTTTGCAGGAAATGGTATCATGGATAATTTGGTTAAAAATTTCAACTTAAACGAAACCGCCTTGGGCAACCTTACCTCTGCCGTACAATTTGGTTTTATAATCGGCACCTTAACCTTTGCCTTACTCACCATTGCCGACAGGTTTTCTCCTTCCAAAGTCTTTTTAACCTGCGCCATTCTTGGAGCGGTATGTAATAGCTGTATGATTTTCAATAGCAACAACTATAGCACCTTATTCACCTTTCGTTTTTTAACAGGATTCTTCCTTGCAGGCATTTATCCAGTAGGCATGAAAATTGCCGCTGACTACTATCAAAAAGGACTAGGCAAATCATTAGGATTTCTTGTTGGCGCTCTGGTTATTGGTACAGCTCTCCCTCATCTTTTGAAAAGCGCGATGCAAACCATCTCTTGGACCTATGTATTAACAGCCACCTCCTGTTTGACTCTCATTGGAGGGGTAGTTATTGCCATTTTTGTTCCAAACGGCCCTTACCGAAAAGCTAGTAAAGGTTTAGATTTTAAAGCCATCTCAAGAGTTTTTAAAAACAGAAAATTCCGATCTGCGGCCTTTGGATATTTTGGTCATATGTGGGAACTCTATGCGTTTTGGGCATTTGTACCTTTTATGCTAAAACATTACAACCAACAAACCCATAGTAACATCAACATCTCTTTAACAGCGTTCACCATCATCGCTATTGGAGGACTCTCTTGCGTATTGGCAGGATATATTTCCCAACGCAAAGGAACCAAACACACCGCCTCAACAGCACTTTTACTTTCGGGCATATGCTGTCTTCTTTTTCCTTTGGTTTTTCAACTTGGAAATTTCCTTTTTGTGTCATTTTTGATTTTTTGGGGAATGGTAGTCATCATGGACTCCCCTATGTTTTCTACCATGGTTGCCCAAAATGCGCCCACAGAAATAAAAGGAACCGCGCTCACCATTGTCAATTGTATTGGTTTTGCAATCACCATATTCAGCATTCAACTTTTAACCCAATTAAATAGCCGTTTCGATTCGCCTCTCATATTTTCGATTTTAGCTATTGGTCCGATATTTGGACTTATCGCCCTGTGGAAACCAAAAAACTAATCAACGCCACCCAACCTTTTCGGTGATTTCTGTTCAGGCCACAATTGCTGTTCACCTGTTTTAGGATCCGTAGGCATAACTATTTTTTCACGAGAAGCGGTTTCAGGATCCTCGGAAGCCATATAAGCTAGGACTGCCGTTAAAATTACGTTGTTCCTTAAATCATCAAACACAATCTTGTCATAAGTATCCCGATTGGTATGCCAAGTATAATCCCTGTAATCCCAATTAAGAGCTCCTAGATAAAACGCCGGCACACCTGCGGCCACAAAGGACGCATTATCCGAACCACCGCTACTAGGCGACCCTGGAAACGTAGTTTTCACCTGTTGTGAAATTTCTTTAGGTACGGCTGCCAACCATCTTGAGAGATATTCGTAGGAATTCAAAAAACCCGCCCCAGAGATATCCGTGATTCTCCCCGTTCCGTTATCCTGATTCAAGACCACCTGCACGTATTCCACAATTTCAGGATGGTCTTCTACAAAAGCTCTGGAACCATTCAAGCCTTGTTCTTCACTTCCCCAATGCCCTACTAAAATGGTACGTTTTGGATTGGGATACACTTTTTTCAGAATGCGCATCACTTCCATCATCAACACAGTTCCTGTTCCATTATCGGTTGCTCCCGTGGCACCATCCCATGAATCCAAATGCGCCGATAAAATGACATATTCTTCAGGTTTCTTAGACCCTTTAATCATTCCAATGGTATTAAATGCGGGCACCAAACCCAAATCTTTTGAACGAGCGACCACCCTAACTTTAGGCTTCGCTCCACTTTCCGCTAAACGATATAGCATGGCATAATCCTCCAATTCCACATCTAGGGTTGGAATGCCTTTTGTCTTGGATCCAAAAATACGGTTCACCCCAAAGCCTTTGGACCAATAACTAGAGATTATTCCAACCGCTCCAGCATTCTCTAATAACCTCACAATATCCGCACTTTTATAGCCAGTTCTCGCAATGTTTCTATACCATGCTCTTGTAATGGAATCGCGAGAATTCTTCAATTTTTCAAATGACTCGGGCCTAGCAAAGTTCTCCCAACTACTATCAGGACGCCCTGTTAACTCGTACTTCGAAGTCAAAACAAACTTTCCTTTTACTGTCTTTAACCATTTCTGAAAATGTATAGAATCTTTCACTATAGGCAAGGTCACCACCTCTCCAACCACACCTTCTGGAGGTGTTGTTGGACTCCAAGCTAATTGAATCCCCTCTAAAGATTGCACACGAGGTGACACCATATCGATATGGGTAATCCCACGCTCCCAACCTTTCCACTCTCCCCAATCCTCTCTTTCTACATCAATTCCCCATTTTTTATAGGTTTCCATAACCCAATCACTAGCCTGTTCCATTTGTGGTGTTCCTGTTAACCTGGGACCAATGACATCCAAAAGGTGATGTGCCAAATTTTCCAATTGGGAATTTTTATTGGCCTCTTGCTCTATTCGAGCGATAATATCTTTGGATTCTTGAGCATAACCAACGGTGGAGATCGTCACCCCAACTATTAATAAATACCTTGCAAACAGATTACATACCATATATTCAGAATTTTCAACAGTCTTTATTTCTCTAAAATAAACTTATTTTAGAACATACTTCAAGATGATATAAAACAGAAGCAACACAAAATGTAAAATAGACGACAACTCATTTAGAAAATCAAACCTAAATACCTGTATTTCAACTGATAAATATCATTTCAATTTTACATTTTTAAACGTATATTGATACCTCATCAGCTCCACATTTTATCTTTCCAAGATTAGGCTTCTCTTTTAAACCCTATTGAAATTATTAACGTTCTACCATGTCATTTTCCGTTGACCGGAATCTTGGCAACCATCAACAATCTATAAGTTAAACAAGATGAAAACTTAAACATTAGAACTCATGGAAACGCTAATAATCCAAATTTCAGATTTGCATTTTGAGCATAAACAATGGGAAAGAGAGCTCTTATTTCTAGAAGATGAATTACAATCATTCAACAACCGCTTAGAAGAACTAGTTGAACGCTGGACCCACCACAGTGTATTGGCGCAATTGGAACACTACCAAAACCAATTTATTCGTCAGCACGAGATTATAGACTCACTTTTACATGACATTAACGTCCACGAAACAGACATGTTCGAACATGACAAAAAAGGTGAGCTTGCTATGAATTTCAACCTAGCTAAAAAGCACTTCCTTTTAAGAGAGCGCATGGAAACCCAAAGAATGATCTATCATGATTTGAAAAGGGAGTTCTTTAAATTCCTTTCAAAACACATGTAAATATTTAACGGCACAACTTCCTTAAAACGAAACTGCAATTCAACACAAAGAGTACAAAAACAAAAAAATTAAATATTAAAGCCATGAAAGCTACAGCAGACATATACAAACCCAGCCACCTACGAATGACTATCACAGAGACATTCCCGGAGCTAATCAGCCTCAAAAAAGCAAACAACAAAGAAGACTTCAATAACCTCACTCTCAAAATTCTATCAAGCCTTAAGAAATATGTTCAAGAACGGCTGGCAACCCTATCGAACCATCCTCATTTTTCAAGAAACAAATACAGTGCAGATGATATTATAGATCAACTTTTTGTAGAGGTTTACGATAATATTGAAGAGGTACAAAAGGCTGATGACTTTTACTTGTGGTTATTCAAAAAAACAGACAAATTACTTGAAGATATTACTGTTGATGAGGAATTTGACAACTTTTTCAATAAAAATATTGACGACTTCACTAAAGACGAACGAAATGAAATGGAAGAACAGTTCAGCACAGATGGAGACGGCGATTTACTGATGCTTGAAGAGCTAGATGACATATCCTACAATAAAAACGATTACACTTTAAACCATGTTTTTATTGAAGATAACGAACAACAGTACATTGATCAATTGGACAGAAAATTGGACGACAACAAAATCCAAAAACACATTGCCACAGTACTTAAGCAGCTTCCCGCCCCTATTCAATCTACCTTCAGCCTATTTGCAAACTACAATTTTACCCCAACTGAAATAGCAAATCTCAAACAAATTACCACCGTATCAGCCATACACTTGATACAGACCGCCCGAATTAGCATTCGGGACAGTTTTATAAAGAACTATTTAAATCCTAATAAACCTTGAATTAATATATCATGGAAACAACACATGCAAACCCAAAAACCGAACTCCTATTGGGAGCAGCACTAAATGTGCTGCATTTTGAAAGCAAAGAATGGTTAGAAAACCTAGCTTTTTGGAAAGATGAAACCCGATTTTTTGAAGACCTTTTATCTAAAAAAACACCTTCTACCGAACAGCAGAAAGACCATGCAAAAATGCTAAAGGAACTAGACCAGATCCATAAAGATCTTTTTGAAGACTTTCAACAAGTCATCATGAAACACGAACGGTTACTATCTAAAATCGAAAATGGAGAACAACCTATGTCTGACAGCAGTTTTAGAGAAGAACACAAAAGCATAAAAGATCGTATCACCACTTTTGAAAGTAATTTTAGATCATTTAAAAAAATTGTATTCAGCTTTGTAAAAAGTCTTTAATCAAAACATTGATTGGCCCAAACTACAACACCAATTAAAGATTGGCGGGGTATTGCTTTACCCTTACCTTAACATAGTTCAGTGCACCATAACACAGGAACAACTACAGTTCTATTTCCAACTGCACTGGGCAATGGTCTGAACCATAAACGTCATTAAAAATGGTTACAGATTTAACCCTATCGAGCAAAACCTTACTCACCAAAAAATAATCAATCCGCCACCCCACATTACGTTCTCTTGCCTTAAAACGGTAACTCCAATAAGTATAGGCAACTTCATCTGGATGCAACTCCCTAAACACATCTACAAAACCAGCAGCTATAAAAGCATCCATACCATCAATTTCAATTTGAGTATACCCTGCTGTTTTGTTATAATTGGCTTTGTCGTTTTTTAGATCCATTGGTTGATGCGCCACATTAAAATCGCCACAAACTATAACTGGCTTCTTGCTTTCCAAATCTTTTAAATACTTCAGAAAATCTTTGTCCCACTGTTTTCGATACTCCAACCTATCCAATTTTTGCCCCGAATTGGGTACATATACATTCACCAAATAAAAATCCCCATATTCCGCACACTGTACACGCCCTTCATCATCATGTTCCTCTACTCCAATATCATTTGTTACGGACAACGGCAATTGCTTTACCAATAAAGCACTTCCTGAATACCCCTTTTTACTAGCCGAATTACAATGTAGCGTATACTCCTTAAATCCATCCAAAGCCTTGCGCACCTCACTATCTTGCGCCTTAGTTTCCTGCAGGCACAGTATATCAGGTGCTATAGTCTCTACAGATTCTTTAAACCCCTTATTTAATATAGCTCTAACACCATTAACATTCCAGGAAACAATTTTCATATACTATTAATTTCACTCATTGAACATTTACTACAAGAAGCAAGCCACTTCCTCAGTAAATTTAAGCGTTTTACATTTTTGAAGGGATCAATAAAAATGGAACTTTAAGATTGAACCCTATTTGATTGATATTGGATTTGAAAAACAAGTTTTCAAAAAAGGAGTGCTTATTATTAATCATGACCAGCAAATTAATTTTGGCCTTAACCTGAAATTTTGCAATAGCCTCTACAACTGTCAAGTCACTCAAACTATGGAATATATGAGCCATGTTTTTAAAGTAATCATCTAGAATTGCCTTGTTGCTTTCTTGCCAGTCAGATAAACCTATATCTGGCTCTACATTTAAAATATTAATGCGAGAACTATGTGCCGACAAAATATCGCGAATAGGCTTTAATTGAATTTCTTTGTATTGAATTGAGTAATCCGTTGGAAACAACACTTCGTGTGGCGTTTCAAAAGTAAAATTTTCAGGAATGGCCAACACTGGACATTTTACACTTTTAAAGACATGTACCGTATTGGAACCAAATAAAATCCCTTTAGTTCCAGATGCACCTTTGGTCCCCATCACTATATAATCTATCTCCTTTTGTCTAGTAAATATGATGATTTCCTGAATCAAGGTATTAAATATAGCTTGATACTCAATGGTGTGTTTGGAATTTGGAAATTCTTTATGTATGCGTTCCACAAAATTATTCAACCCCTCTACAGCTTTAGTTCTAGCGGTATCTACCATGCTTAAATTATCAGGAATCAGTAAAGCATAATCCATTTGATAAATTGGCGGTGTATAGGTATGGAGTAAATAAAATTTACAAGTTTCATTCTCAAATAGCTGCAAAGCATATTTGATGGCATTCCAAGAATTCTCAGAAAAATCGGTGGGTAGGAGTATATTTTTCATGACATTTAAATTTAATTCACAGCCACTTCAGGTCCTTCTGCTATACCTAAAAACATCACTCAAACAACATCCAATAAAACATGGGGATAATAAATTGGGAAAACAGCAAACAAAATCAAGACACTGATATACACCCAACTCTTAAAGTTACGCAACTTAAAACAATCAAAATATGACATTTATCAGCAACAGAAGCAAAAAAAAGGGACATCTTCAAACATGAAAGACGTTCAAATTAGAAAGTAATTAATAGAGCTTTTAAAAGCAAAAAGCCTGCAAGAAATTGCAGGCTTTTGTTGATTTAGTGGGAAGAGCAGGATTAACTGTGTTGATCCTGCCGGCCTCGCTTTGAAAATTCAAAAAGCAAGCTAAATAAAAAAAGCAAGCTTTCATTTAGCTTGCTTTTTGAATTTATTCGTGGGGAGAGCAGGATTCGAACCTGCGAAGACATAGTCAGCAGATTTACAGTCTGCCCTCGTTGGCCGCTTGAGTATCTCCCCAAAACCGAGCGCAAAGATACACCAGTTTTTCATTTGCGCAAATAAAAAAGATAAAAGAACGTAATTATTTTTTCGGCTGAAAGAATAGACCTTCTACAAGGTATAAATCAATCTAAACGTAACATACCGTGGTTGAATATAATACTCACTGGCCCTGATACTGGTATCACTGGTACTGCTTTCATTTTGCGATCTGGTATCCAATAAGTTGGTAGCTTTTAGCTCATACTCCAATTTAGCGTCCTGATTTTTTCGATAGGACAAAGACGCATTCCAGAACTTATAATCATTTATGGTACCATCTTCATTACTGAAATTGGTATAAGAAAAATCGGTTCTAAAAGTAATACACTTCCAAATGTAGGCATCAAACTCAACAGATGGCGTACTGGTATAAAACTTGGCTCTGGTATCGCCTTGATCACTATCTTGAATGGTATAGGCATAGCTAAGCTCCACATTTGGCACCTCCCTAAAATTGGTACGTAACTCAGCCCTGTAATTTTGAGTATAGTTTTCATTCACCGAGGTTTGCGACTGAATGAATTGTGCAAATTTGAAATAGGTCAACCCTCCATTAACGGAAGCCTGCAATTTCCCAAAACGCCTTTGAAAACGTCCATTGGCCGAAGCCGTTTCATCCGCAAAAGACGAGTTAAATGGAGAACTGGTACGGATCACACTTTCAAAATTAGACAAACTCCTAATTTGATCAATACGCTTGCTGTAACTTACATTGGCAAACACGTTGGTGTAATTGAACATGTTGAAACTAAAATAGGTCAGGTTTACATTATGGGACACTGCATTATCCAAAGCCTCATTGCCTGCAAAAATGGAATTATAGTTATTTAACACCAGCCCCTTTGCTAAATTGGTCACATCGGTAAACTGGGTTTGCATTCTATAATTCAAATTAATATTCTCACTTTTCTTCAATTGAATGCGCATGTTAAAATCTGGTAACACACGGAAGAAATTATCTTTATAGGTGTCTCCATACTGTACATTTTTTGTACTATAAGCATGAGTAGAAAATCCAGGTGAAATGGTAAACTTTCCTCGTTTGAATCGGTAATGCACCCCCAAATAAATATCACTAAAATTATAGTCGGTGTTATTGGTATCCAATCCGTCATTAAAGGTTGGCGTTGGGTCAAAAACTGAACCGTCATCCAAAAACTGGAAGATTTCCGAATCGAACTTTTGATTGCTAAGTATCGTGCCGAAGGTAAAATTGATATCACTTCTCTGGCTCAACACATTCCAATAATCCAACTTGGCATCCATTTGATTGGACTTGATACGCTTGTCCTGTGCAATGTCATATACCAACTGATCGGCATTCATCCCAAGGGCATTGGCCGTATTCTCATAATTCTCTTTATCCTCCAAAATAGCGTTGTAAAATGGATCTTCATCTTGAAGCAAATGCTGAACCTCCAACGCAAAAATATTTTTATCGTTTAAGGTGTAGTAATAATTCAGATTTTGATTAATACTATATGGACTGGTTTCTTCAAATTGATTGGTATTTCCTATTACAGAAGAATTAAACAATTGGTCTTGCGACTCTTTGGACATTCGTCCCAAAATATCATAATCCAACTGATTGTTTACATTAGGCTTATACCTGGCACTTAATTTCAACATCCCCAAATCACTGCGCTGCATAGTATTGCTTTGCGTCACTTCGTCAGGAATTCCTAGTTCCGGGTTTGTGTATTGTACAAAATTATTTTCCTGTAGTTCTGTTTTAGTGTTTGAAAAAATAGCAAAACCACTTATGTCCAATGATTTTTTGGGCGAATAACTAAAGTTGGCCGCCCCAAACTTGGTACTGATGGCCTTGGCCCTGTTATTCTGCATGGCCAAAAAGCCCAAGTTGTTATTTCCCAAATTTATGTTGGTACCACTTTGCCTACTGGGCATTCTAAACCCTCCACTAAAATTAAAATAGTCCCGTCTGGTAAAAGCTACTTCTCCAATATTATTTAAATCTCCAATAACATTAATGCTGTATTTAGGGCTGTAATAAAACAGTTTGGGCTGCACCAAATACAACCCTTCATCATTGGCAACCCCCGAACCTCCAGTTATGTCTCCAAACCAAAAGTTTTCCTTGCCTTCCTTCAATTTGATGTTAATAGCAATATTATCTTGGTTGTCTGTAACTCCTCTCAGCTGTCCCACTTCGGAATAGTTTTTTAAAACCTGGACCTTATCCACCGCATTGGAAGGAATATTTTTAGTAGCCAATTTTGAATCACCATCAAAAAAGTCTTTCCCGTCAACCATTACCTTGGACACTTTTTTGCCCTCCACTTCTATTTCTCCCTCATCGGTAACTTCAACCCCGGGCAACTTTTTAAGCACATCCCCCAACTTCCGTTCTGTTCCATTTTTAAACGAATCGGCATTGTAAATCAACGTATCCCCTTTTACGGTTACGGGCATTTCATAAATCAGTTCCACCTCATCCAAAGTATTGTCCATTTGCAATGAAAAATTCTTGGTAATATCTACTTCCTGGGTTGAAATAATTTCTTCGTGAGTTTTCATTCCAATATAACTCACCTGAATTTTATACTTGGAATTTGCCTTTAAATTTAGCTTAAAACGCCCCTTGTCGTTAGTAGTACCAAAGGACTCCAAAATATTACTTTCCTGATTAATGGCAATGACATTAGCCAGTTCCAGAGGAGTTCCTATACTATCCTTTACGACGCCTTCCACTTTAATTTGGGCAAAAGAATAGCTTGTCGCCAAAAGCAACATAACAAACAAAAGTTTTTTCATTGTAATGGTTTGGATTGTTTTATAATATGAAAATTACGCTTAGTAACGTCGGCCTCCTCCATGACGTCTTCCCCCGTACATTTCACGCATTTCCTCAATTTTACTTTTCATGATTTCATTGTATTCATCCCTAGACACCTCTTTTCCTTTAGTAGGTGTTTTGATTGTCTCCTTTTCATCAGGGTTCAATACAATCTTAGAACATAGAATTGTTGTACGATCGGCATTGACTTCCAAAATCAAGCCTGGTAAGCCCCAGAATTCTCCAGGCCCTTGGTTAACTGGAATTTGTGGTGTATACCATGCAGTAACAACAATCTCTTTAGGAACCTCTACCTCATCCATGATATTCTTTGCAAGGCTATCCTTAGCTACTTCTTTTTGCTCTTCGGAATCGCGACGTCGACGGCGCATACTGTTAAAGTCCATTTCATCAACCTTTTTAACAGCGGTAGCCTTAAAACAAGTATACTGACCTATCTGTTTGGTTTCATTTTCCATTTTCCACTTCAACTTGGGCAGTTCGTCTTTGATTAAAAACTGTTTTCCAAAAAACTCCTGTTCCTGAAGCAATTGACCGTTCTTCACATTTTTATACTGTGGTCCCGCGGTAAAATTTCCCATCATCCCCCGCCAAGGGCTACCACCACCCGGTGCATCCAGCTTCTCTTCTTCCTTGTACATGGATTCGGTTTTGTTGAACACTAAGACGAAGGTCTTTTCCAACATTTGTTTCATGCGTTCGGAAAACATCTTTTTTTGTTCTTCGGTAAATTGTCTCCCACCACCAAAATTGGACATGTCAAGGGTAGTTTTGGATTGGTAAATGGCTTTTCCCTGAAATTCTTGTGCATTGGCCACACTTGCCATGATAATCACAAACAAGAGGCTTAATTGGATAGAAATTGATTTCATAAAATGATATGGTCGTTGATGATAAATGATAAAGTTATCCTTTAAACACCATATTAGACTTATGAATTCTTTAATAGTTAATCCTACAAATGTTAAAATTTTCTTAAATACTACCCGCCTATTTTAATTTCAATATTATGACCGTCACCTCTTTCACTGCTGTAGCGTTCTTCCATTTCCTTGAGTTTCTTCTCCATGATTTTATCAAACTCTTCCTGATTTACTTCCTTGCCTTTTTTAGGTTCTGAAATCTCAACCTTATCTGCAGGATTTAAAACAAGCTTACTACAAATAATCGTTTCGGAGCCATCATTGACCTCAAGGATCAACCCGGGCAAACCAAAATATTTTGCTGGCCCATTATTAACCGGAATTTGAGGCGTGTACCAAGCCGTCACGGTTACGGTTTCCATTTCAGGTTCCTTTTCCTGGCTTAAATCTTTATCACCATTCACACTAATTCCCCCAACAAGCTTGGCCTGCTCTCTTGTTATCGTAGCCTTATAACAAGTGTATTCTCCTATATTTTTAGTATCTGCTTCAAATTGCCAATCTTCCTTTTCCAACTGATCTTTTATTAGGAAAATTTTACCAAACACATCATTTTGATTGGTAAAGCGTTCTTCTTTTGTATTCTTATACAACACATCAGAGCCTCCGGTATTTACCACAACCATTTGCATACCTCCCATTTGCGGCGCTCCCAATTTTTCTTCCTCTTTGTAAATGGACTCTTCTTTATTAAAAGTTAAAATAAAGGTCTTTTCAAACTGCTTTTTTAGCATGTCCATCATTTTTTGATGCATCTCAGAATTCATTTGGGTGCTATCCATCTGAATATCAATTTTACGCTTGGTTTTATAGGTAGCAATTCCAGTAAAATCTTGCGCATTGGCAAGAGTCGAGAACACCAACAAGACTGCAAAAACTTTCATAACTGATTTCATAAGTGTATTTTTTTGAATTTCTAATTGTAATAGCCAAGAGCCATTTTTTTAATCATTTTAATTTGATTGTAAAAAGCCTCTAAATCATTGGAATTGCCATCTGCTTTCATAGCCAACGATGCCTTCTTTCCATTTTTCATAGGTTTACCATAGCACACAATTTCGAATGACACTTCTCTGTCTGCTTCGGCATTTCCAAAAATATCCTGAATATCTTCCAAATTCAACTCCTTCAAATCCTGCATATTTTCGGCACTAACGCTGATGGAAATACTTTCAAATGTAACATTATTACTTCCATCAACATCTGCCCCGTTTTGGGACTGTGCCATGCACAAAACAGACATTAAACTTGTGACTAATACGATAAGCAATGTTTTCATAACAGTTCGTTTTTTGATTAATTGATACTACAAATATGGTCGATAATTTTCGCATTAACAGTTAACTAGTGTTAACGTGTGTTAACCGATTAGTTTTCCAATGGCATAACATTTACATTTGAGTTATGAACGATAAACGCTACAATTGGATTTTATATATCATTGTTTTGGTAATACTTAGTACCATAGGAATACAAGTGTACTGGAATTACAAAAACTACCTTTCCAACAAGCAACAATTGATTAATGAGGTACAAATAAGTTTGGATAATGCCGTAGACGCCTATTACACCGAATTGGCAGAAAACACCACAATTGGTTTTGCTTTCAATGAAAACGACCAAGATGAATTTATGAAAGATGGTGGTGCTTTTGACAGTATCATTAAGCAAATTGATTTTTCCACAAAACGATACAAAGGCTTAGATTCTCTTGAATTGAAATCTATTGACGGTATTTCTATTTTTAAGGGAAAGGCTGCCGATTCAATGCTTAGCTCCATGAATCTTCACAAACCAAAAATGGAAGATCATTTTGCCAAAGAGTCCTTAAATAGCGACGTGGATTCCACAAAGCGGAAAACCTTCGAAATACTAACCTCCAAAGTCGTTATTTCCCTGTCCAACGATAGTATTTCACTACCCAAAATAGACACGCTTTTTCAAAAGGAGCTACTTAGAAAGCGCATTGATATTGATTACAAACTCACCGAAAATATTGATGACAATGACACTATAACAGTTAACCAACTCTCGTTTACACCCAAAAACCACAAACTAAAAAAACTTCCTGTTTTAAGCACCACATCGGAATCCTCATACCTACCTAGAGGAAACCACCTCACGGTATATTTTGCCAATGAAACAGCCGAAATACTACAGCGAAGTCTTTCAGGAATCCTCATATCAACGGTCCTAGTTTTAGCTGTTATAAGTTGTCTGTTTTATTTACTAAAAATCATTAAACACCAAAAACAGTTGTCTGAAGTTAAAAATGACTTGATCAGTAATATCACCCATGAATTCAAAACCCCCATAGCAACCATTAGCGCAGCTATTGAAGGCATTAAAAATTTCAACATACAAAACGACCCAAAAAAAACAGAGACCTATCTAAACATTTCCAACCAGCAACTTTCCAAACTCAACACTATGGTAGAAAAGCTATTGGAAACAGCCACTTTGGATAGCGACAACTTACCGCTTAATAAAGAAACTGCCAACATTACAGAACTACTACAAACGGGTATCAACAAACATCAACTTCAGCTTGAAAACAAAACTTTAGAATTCCAACCTAACCATAAAGATGTGTTAGCGAATATAGATGTGTTTCATTTTGAAAATGTGCTCAACAACCTATTGGACAATGCCATTAAATATGGTGGTTCCCAAATAAAGGTATCACTAAACCAAGATCGAAATGGTTTCAATATAGAAATTTCAGACAACGGACATACCATCACCACTGCACATAAAGACCAGATTTTCGAGAAATTCTACCGTATTCCCAAAGGAAATACCCACGATGTAAAAGGCTTTGGTATTGGCCTATACTATACCAAAAAGATTATTGAAAAGCATGGCGGCTCCATTCAGTTGGACCTGACCAAAGACTGGACTACTTTTAAAATCCATATGCCCAATGACTCCTAGAACCACCATACTCCTCGCCGAAGATGAGGCTGCTTTAGGCCAAATCATAAAAGAGAGCCTTGAAACCCGCGATTTTAATGTACTCCTCTGCCCTGATGGGGAAGTTGCCTTAAGCACTTACAATAGAGAGCATCCTGACATTTTAGTTTTGGATGTGATGATGCCCAAAAAGGACGGCTTTACCTTAGCTAAAGACATTAGAGCCATAGACGATAGCATACCTATTATTTTTTTAACTGCTAAATCACAAACCCAAGATGTGGTAGAAGGTTTTTCCATAGGTGGTAACGACTATCTTAAAAAGCCATTCAGTATGGAGGAACTGATTGTACGCATTCATAATTTGCTGAATCGCTCTCAACTTCAAAAAGCCTCAAAAACGTTTCAGTTGGGCAAGTTTAGCTTTGACTTCCCCAAACAGACTTTGCAATACTTAAACGAGGACCCCATACAATTAACCCACAGGGAAGCGCACTTATTATTCCACTTGATACAAAACAAAAACAAGGTTTTGGATCGTTCCGTAATTTTGAACAAACTTTGGGGAAATGATGATTTTTTCAGTGCTAGAAGTATGGATGTATTCATATCCAAACTACGAAAAAAATTAAAGGAGGATCCAGATATACAAATCTTAAATGTACGCGGATTCGGGTATAAGTTAATTTATTAAGCTTTTTTAACGAAACATTAAGTCCTCCTTGAGGTTTTCATGATTTCCCTCATTTGAATAAATTTAATAAGTTGCCTATTTTTGCAGGAAATTTATTAAAAAATCCAACCTGTAAGACAAAGGCTCTATGGAAAGACATATTTTATTGGCAGAAGATGATATAGACCTTGGCACTTCCTTAAAGCAATATTTAGAATTTAACAAGTTCAAGGTAAGTTGGGCCCAAAATGGAGAGGAAGCCTTTGATTTGTTTAGAAAAGAAGCCTTTGACATATGCATCTTGGATGTTATGATGCCCAAATTAGACGGCTTTTCTCTTGCAAAAAAAATGGTGGGCAGCAATCCAGATATTCCTTTTTTGTTTCTTACAGCAAGGAAGACTAAAAATGACCGGTTTAAGGGATTGCGTTTGGGAGCTGATGATTACATCGTAAAACCTTTTGAACTGGAAGAGCTCATTTTGAGAGTCAACAACATTATTCGACGTACCCTTCAACAACAAAAATTAACGGTTGACACAGAAAAAACCGATTTAATCCAAATAGGTAAATACACTTTCGATTTCAATAACCTTGAACTCCATTTGAATGACTCTGTGCAACCACTAACAGAGAGAGAAGCTCAATTAATATACTTTTTTTCCAACTACCGCAACCAGCTTATTCCCAGAGAAGATATTCTGACCAAAGTATGGAACAAAAAAGACTTTTTTTCAGGGCGTAGTATGGACGTATTCATTAGCCGCGTCCGAAAGTTTTTTAAGGATGATGAAAATATCAAAGTCCGAAGAGTACGAGGCGTAGGACTGGAGTTTCAAGTAAACGAAGAATAAAAAAGTGCTTCCTAACGAAAGCACTTTTTTTATACAACCCTGTAATCTTTCAAATGCATTTTGTAATTTCATCTGTTATGAAATACACCCAATTTTTAGTGCTTTTATGTTGCTTTATAGGCACTAGTCAAACATCGATTACAGCTAGCCTTATTGATTCCAAGCCTTTAAAAGTGGACTCAATTGTCGCAATTGATAATTTTGAATCTCTTTACTACATCACTAACAATACATTCTATAAAAAAACTAAAAACAAGACACTTAATTATGCTAATGTGCAATTAGGAAACATTACTTCAGCCAACACTTTCAATCCTTTAAAAATTAATTTATTCTACAAAGACTTCAATACGGCTATTATCTTGGATAACCGTTTAGCCGAAATCTTTAAAATCGATTTCAACACGAAACAGCCCTACAAATATGTATCGCATATAAGTACCGGTTATGACAATACCATTTGGATCTTTAACCAGGATCTTCTCCAACTGGAACTTTACGATTATAAATCCAACACAACGAGAGCTACTACCATGCCAATTCAATCCAAAGTATTGGATTTAAAAAGCAACTACAACTATTGCTGGCTACTAACTGAAAATTATTTGTACACCTACACCTACACAGGCAGTCTACTTGCCAAAGTTAAAAACGAAGGCTTTACAGCGATGGGCATTGTAAATGAAACCCTTATCCTAAACAAAGGCAACGAACTCTATTTTTCGCAACCTGAACAAGAACAGTTCAAAAGCATTGCCTTACCCCAATTGTTAATAAAACAGTTTTTAGTAACCAACCAAACCTTGTATATTTACGATAAAGAAACCCTCACTCAGTTCCATCTAAAAATCGAATAACATATGCACTTTGCTGTAGCAGGAAACATTGGCGCAGGAAAAACAACGCTTACAAAATTACTCGCCAAACACTTTCATTGGGAGCCTCAACTTGAGGATGTTGTAGACAACCCTTATTTAGACGATTTTTACAACCAAATGGAACGTTGGAGTTTTAACCTTCAGGTATACTTCTTGAATAGCCGGTTCCGACAAGTACTTCAAATTAGAGAAAGCGGCAAGGATATTATTCAGGATAGAACCATCTATGAAGATGCGCATATTTTTGCTCCCAACCTTCATGCCATGGGATTAATGACAAATAGAGATTATGAAAATTACCGCTCTCTTTTTGATCTTATGGAATCCTTGGTACAAGGTCCAGACCTTCTTATCTACCTTCGTAGTTCCATCCCAAATTTGGTATCTCAAATACACAATAGAGGGAGAGATTACGAAAGCTCCATTAGTATCGACTATTTAAGCAGGTTGAATGAGCGCTATGAAGCATGGATTCACGGCTATGACAAAGGCAACCTTTTGATTATTGACGTAGACCAATTGGATTTTGTGTCAAAACCAGAAGATCTTGGAGAAGTCATAAATAGAATCGACGCCGAAATTAATGGTCTTTTTTAAACCACTTACTTTATAAACCCATTGGCCTGTGCATGGGCTATAGCCTGTTTACTATTATCCACCAAAAGCACAGGGGTCGTTTTATAGTTCTCGAACAGTCCCTTAATTCGAAGCATCTTTCTGGTGTGTTTAACACTACGCAAGTATACCCCTAAAATTCTTTCTGGATACATTTGTGCTATCTCAATATAAATATCGGCATCATATTCACCACTATCTCCAATCAAGATAAAACGCATCTCAGGATAGGTCTTCAAAATGTTTAAAATCTCCTTTTGCTTTTGGGGCTTGTCTCCTCTTTTTTTCTGAAGAATTGTTTTAAAACTGCGTAACAGGATAGGTCCTTTTGGAAATTGGTGCTGCCTCAAGAACAATTCGAGATACCTATACATATTCCACGGACTGTGACTCACATAAAAAATGGGATTCGAATTTTCGCCAGACTTTCCCCGATGCAGCAAATGATAAAACTCTGGTGCTCCCTCTAAAGGCAACCGGTGTTTGGCATTTTTAAAAATTGTATTGTAAATAACTCGCCATTTCAACAAAGACACGACTCCTGTATGCAAAATTGTGTCATCAATATCGGTAATGATACCGTAATCCACTTTAGGGGAGGGCACCAACATCTCACCTTTAAACCTATTCTCATTTTGAATTTTCCGTTTTGCATGCTCATCACTATAGGATACTTCAAAATTTAGCCAACCTTCTTCATTTGTCAAAAAATGTAAATCCTTAAGAGAGGTGTCCACCAAAAAATAACCATGATCATCGGTTTGGGTATCAACAATTCTTGAATCGGGTAAAACAATTTTTAAATTGGCATATTTAATTTCATCACTTTCAAATCGCTTATATGAATTCACCAACAAATGAAAAAACTTATGCTGATTTAAGTCTATGGATTCATCCTCCAAGGCCCGCCCTCTAACATACAAATGAGAACTAGTACCATAACTTTGAAAAACAACAATTTGAAGCGGGTCTTTTTTGAACATCTAAACTATAATTCTTTTACAAATGCCATGAATTGGGCCACAACCAAATGATAAGCAAACCAAAAACTAGCGCAATTCCAAATACAATTCCAACCCATTTAGCAAGTGTTTTTGTACCTAAAATCATTGCCATAACACCTTTAAACACCAAATTGGAAAGTGCTGCCAACAAAATAAGCTTCCACCCCAAATGCACGGAAATATTGTCTATTTTCATTAACTGAGAAAGCGACAGGGTAATAGCATCAACATCGGTTAGACCACTCACAATTGACACCAAATATAAGGCCTCATTTCCAAACTTCTCTTCGGTAAATGCCACTGCCAACAAAATAAGCGCATACAACATCCCAAACAATAGGGCACTTTTAAACTGGGCGGGGTTTTCTGGTTCCGGCATTTCATCTTCTGTGTCATCTTTATTCACTAGATAGAACAAGATAATGCACAGCAAAGCCAACAAAACCACCTCTGAGAGTATGGGCAGTAGTATATAGTTGAACTTTTTAGGAATCACTACTACAATTTCTATTAAGATTCGTACTAAGGAAACCATGGAGGCCGTTGCAATTACAAAAGCTGCCATTTTATTGACATCTTTGGCACTTTTGGTTTTCCTTGCGTAACTAACCGTAGTAGCTGTACTACTAATTAAACCTCCTAAAATTCCACTTGCAATAACACCTATTCTTTTTCCAGCAAACTTGTAAATAAAATACCCTACTACACTTATACCCACAATCAATGTTATCATCAACCAAATGTTCCTGGGATTTAGAACATCAAAGGGGCCAAACGTTTTATCGGGGAGCATTGGCAGAATTACCAAACTAATTCCCGCCAATGTCATGATTGCCGAAAGATCTTTTTCACTTAAACGATTAATAAAATGATGTAAACGCTCCTTTACATACAATAAAATAGCCATCAAGGTTCCCACAATGATCCCTACCAATTGATCTCCTAAAACCAGATAGGCTCCAATGGCAAACATTAATAAAGCGGCCACTTCTGTTGTCTGGCCAACGTCCTGAGGTTCTTTTGATTTATATTTAATCATATTGGCGGCCACCAACATTGCTGCAAGAGACAATCCTAAAGCGGGTAATACAAAAGCATTGTTGTATACTTGCGTTAAAAAGCCAGCCATTACTCCCAATACAGATATTAGCGTAAAGGTTCTTACCCCCGCCATTTTGTTATCACTTCTTTGCCGCTGCACCCCAACGAGCAAACCAAGTCCAAAGGCAATTGCCAAAGTAGTTAGCTGATCGTAATTCATATATTAAAGATAATAAATCAAATACCGTCCATAATAGCATTTGACCAGTAAAATAGTTCAAACAAAAAACCATGCCGTTGGGGCATGGTTTTTAAATTAACACTTAAAAAGAGACTTTAAGTCCTACTCTTTATTTTTAATATTATCAATGGCCTGTTTCACCTCCTCCAAACTACCTTCCAGCACAACTTCCTCTGT
The DNA here is from genome assembly GCF_030908385.1 of Mangrovimonas sp. YM274. Classification (NCBI taxonomy): domain Bacteria; kingdom Pseudomonadati; phylum Bacteroidota; class Flavobacteriia; order Flavobacteriales; family Flavobacteriaceae; genus Mangrovimonas; species Mangrovimonas sp. YM274. The sequence continues at coordinate 894,197 of NZ_CP133091.1, read as the reverse complement.
AACCGTTTTACCATCCTCAGTATAAGAGGTTGTCACGAAAGCCTTGGCATCCTCAGCCTCTACCGATTGCATTTCAACCTTAATTTCTTTCTTAACCTCATGGCTTACCATAGATGAATCAGCCAATGCAGTTTCTTCAGAATGCCCTCCCAAAATAGGAGCAATTACCAAACCAACCAAACAGGTTAGCTTAATCAAAATATTCATAGATGGTCCAGATGTATCCTTAAACGGATCTCCTACGGTATCTCCAGTTACTGCCGCTTTATGGGCATCACTCCCTTTATAGCTCATTTCACCATCTATCTCCACTCCTGCTTCAAAGGACTTTTTAGCATTATCCCAAGCGCCTCCAGCATTATTCTGAAAAATAGCCCACATTACACCGCTCACACAAACACCTGCCATATAGCCTCCCAAAGGCTCAGCTCCAAAAACAAAACCAACAATAATCGGGGTAATAATGGTTATCAATCCCGGCAATATCATCTGGCGCAATGCGGCTTGAGTTGAAATATCCACACATTTAGCATATTCAGGTTTTCCTGTTCCTTCCATTATGCCAGGTATCTCCTTAAATTGTCGTCTTACTTCCTTAACCATTTCCATAGCTGCTTTCCCTACAGATTCCATTGCCAATGCCGAAAAAATTACAGGAATCATCCCTCCAACAAACAACATTGCCAACACATCTGCCTTAAAAATGTTAATTCCTTCAATACCGGTAAAAGTCACATAAGCCGCAAACAGTGCCAAGGCCGTTAATGCCGCCGAAGCAATAGCAAACCCCTTCCCAATCGCCGCAGTTGTATTACCCACGGAATCTAAAATATCGGTGCGCTCTCTCACTTCTGGATCCAATTCACTCATCTCCGCAACACCTCCCGCATTGTCTGCTATAGGCCCAAAAGCATCAATTGCCAATTGCATGGCCGTAGTCGCCATCATAGCTGAAGCTGCTATTGCCACACCATAAAAGCCTGCCAATTCATAAGAGCCAAAAATTGCCACAGCAAACAACAACACCGAAAAAAATGTAGATTTCATACCTACCGCTAGCCCGGCAATAATATTGGTAGCGGATCCCGTAGAACTATTTTGCACAATCCCCCTAACAGGACTTTTACCCAAAGCTGTATAGTGCTCTGTAACAGTAGCAATCAAAGCCCCTACACACAACCCGATCAAAGTAGCCCAGAATACATGCATGGAAGGCACCATTTTATACCCCTCACCAAAAAAACTCATAGTTAAAGTATCTGGCAGCATATATTTTATCAAAACATAACTAGACACCAAAGTTAAAAGAATGGCCGCCCAGTTACCAAAATCCAGTGCTCTTTGAACCTGAGACTCCTTAGCCTCATTATTTGAAATTTTCACCAAAAACGTTCCTAAAATAGATGCCAAAATCCCCACTCCTGCTATGACAATTGGCAACAAAATAGGCCCCATATTATTGAAGGCATCCGTATATGGAGCATCCATAGACATATCTTTAATAACATAATTTCCCAAAACCATAGCCGCTAAAACAGTTGCCACATAACTACCAAACAAATCGGCTCCCATACCAGCCACATCTCCAACATTATCCCCAACATTATCTGCTATCGTCGCTGGGTTACGAGGATCATCCTCGGGAATCCCCGCTTCCACCTTTCCTACCAAATCAGCACCAACATCGGCTGCTTTGGTATAGATACCTCCTCCCACACGGGCAAAAAGGGCTATAGACTCTGCACCCAAAGAAAATCCTGCCAGAGCTTCCAAAGCCATGGTCATTTCAGCATAGAAGGATGCATTTGCAACAATAAACATTTTTATAAATACAAAGAACAGAAGGCTTAACCCTAATACGGCTAAACTAGCAACTCCCAACCCCATCACAGTACCTCCTCCAAAGGCAACCTTTAAAGCTTGAGGCAAACTGGTTTTTGCTGCTTCTGCTGTTCTTGCATTGGCCTCGGTAGCAATACGCATACCAATATTACCGGCTAAAGCAGAAAAAATGGCTCCCAAAATGAAAGCCACAATAATAATCCAATGGGTCGTTGGAACGAAATATGAAATGGCGAAAAGAGCCACAGACGCAATCGCAACAAAAATAGCCAGCAATCTATATTCGGCATTCAAAAAAGCAAGAGCTCCTTCCTTGATAGATGTTGATATCTCTTGCATCCTTTCGTTACCAGGTGCCTGCTTTTTTACCCACGCCATTTTGACGAACATAAAAAGCAAGCCAAGTATTGCCATTGCAATTGGCACAAAAATCATATTTGATTCCATATTCTAATGTTTTTAGTTACAAAATTTTACGTTAAATGTAGGAAAAACAAAGAATATAAAAAACCCCTTAATTTTATTAAGGGGTTTTTGAAAATAATTTATTTTTTAGGGAAACTTATATGGTAAAGCTTCCTTTTTTGAAGTGCTCACTTTCTTGGTAACGTTGCACACATTTGCTAAAAATTTCATAGGCTTCTTTGGCATTTCCCCAACCACCTACATCAACTTTCTTTGCTTCCAAATCTTTGTACACTTGGAAAAAGTGTTCGATTTCTTCTAATCTATGAGGGTTTAATTCACTAAGATCTGTCAATTTATTCCAAATAGGATCTGAAACCGGTACACAAATTAATTTTTCATCAGGACCTTTTTCATCTGTCATGTGGAATACGCCAATTGGTCTTACTTCCATAACACACATTGGAAAAGTTGGCTGATGCCCCATTACCAAAACATCCAATGGATCACCATCCAAGGCCAAAGTTTCAGGAATAAATCCATAATCACCAGGATACATCATTGATGAAAACAACATTCGATCGAAACGAATTTTCTTAAGATCGAAATCATATTCATATTTGTTACGACTCCCGTTAGGGATCTCAATTAACACATCAAAGGTTAAATCTTCTTTCGTACTCATTCAATATTTATTTTTCTATCTCTTAAAAGAGATACAATGATTAGTTTTTCAAAATTCAAGGCCGCAAAGATACGGAAGTCTTTAGGCTTAGGCAACTAAAAACTTTATGACTTTTCTTTAAGAAACTGTAAATAACTTAAGCATAACGCAAATTAAGATCCCTTAAACAAGTAAAATATTTGTCTCGGGACAAGCTCTAAAACTGGAAGTTGAAACCTCCTGTTATCCCAAAATCCCTTGCAGCGGGAACCGATAGGTAATTCCCTCTAAAATTGAAATCCAAACGGAATACTTTAAAAATGTTTCCAACACCAAAACTATACTCATAATAAGGCTCATCTGTTGGAGCTATATATTCCAATCCTGAAGCATTCAAATCAATATTTTCTTGGGATATGCTTCCCCAAGCAGCTCTAAAACCTAAAATAGCCCTTAAATTGAATTTTTTAATAAATGGTATTCTAGAAAAGAACCTACCATTAAAGTTATGTTCAAGATGTAGCGACGTGTAAGTGTCGGTCACAAACTCGTAGTAATCCAATAAAGTAAAGGTATTATATATAGAAAAATAAGATTGATTTCCAGGAATCACACTCAATAATCCCAAAGGTACAGCGCCAAAAGTTTTCCCGGCTTCGAGCACCGAAGTCAAACGACCAAAGCCTCCCAATTGCCAAGGTTGAATGTATGAAAACTGCAACCTAGTATATTCAAAATCACTATTAAAAACCACTTCATCCCCCCTACTTATCTGAGCAAAAAAGCTAGCGTAATCGTCATTGGAATTAGAACGCTCCACACCATAACCGGTCATTTTCCGACCAGGGAAATACGACAAAGAAAGGGTGGTTTGATATTGACGAACTTCTGACGAAACCCCTGTTGGAGACTCATCATCGTAATAATCAAGACTAAAGGTTTTTGAAGCTGAACGCAAGGTTCTATAATCACCTATAATACGCAACACCAAATTTTTGACTGGCTCAATTTCTCCTGCCAATGTGGTTAAATTTATGTTGGTAAGCTTATCGTTGACGCTCGTTGTAAAAACAGCCGAAGACGCAAAGCTTCTCCCCAAAACATCAGTGGAGTTAGTAAGACTTGCGCCTATTTGTTCTACATCCCGACGGTTTCCTCCAGAAATAATTATTCGATTTTTTTTATCCAACAACCATTTACCGGAAATACCATATTTAAATTTGTTGTCCTTGAATCCATAGGCAGTAAACCCTTCAACACGCCACAAATCGTTATAACCAAAATAGGTTCGTCCACCTGCCCGAAGCCTAAAACCTTCTACATCGTTATAGCCAAAAGTTGAAAAGATAGGTCCGTAATCAAAATTCAACTCAGGAAATTCCTTGTAACCGGACGCAAACATGCTTACCGTGTTGTAGACCCTCTTAAACTTTTTAACTGTTTTTAAAGTGTCTAACATTTTATAAACACCCTTCTCATCCTTATTTAAAGTTTCTAGTCGGTTTTGCTCCCAAAACTCATCATCACGATTGTAGATCTCTTGGTTAAAATCAAAAACTTCCTCCACATAAAACTTAGGATCTTTAGGCTCATCAAATTTATAATTGTTGTATAGCGTTGTTCGCTTTCCATAAACACCTTTTGCCTTTTCCTTTTTTTGAAAGGCGAAGTCTGACATGAAATAATCCCTCTTTATCAAGAACACCGAATCATTGAGTACTTCAAATTCTTGTTCAATATAAATTTCCTTAACCCAGTTAATATTGGCACTTTTGGAAGCCTGCATGTTAATTTCCTTGATGGCAAATGTTGTATCGGCCACCCAAAAATCGCCCTTAAACGTCAACTCATTTTTACGTCTTGGGTAGTATATTACATTATAACACCACTTATTATCAATATAAGCACTATCTGACAGCACATAGTTATAGGTGTTGATTCCGGTCTTAGACAAAGGGCTCACAAAGCTTTTATCAAAAAACTTCAAATAGTTATCATAAACATCATAATCGGCATATAAATCATCTACAAAATCAATAAGAGCTTGGTTATCGCTAAAGCCAGAATTTTTGTTCCCTTTTAACTCTTCCTTCTCCTTTTTAAGATTATTGTCTCCATATACCCTACTAGCTGCTTCATTGATAAATATGGGCAAATATGTTTTCCCTGTCACTTTTGAAGTATCCACTTGCTCAAAAACAAACTCCATGCCTTTGAACAAGTTTCTTTCCATAAAGGCACTGTCTATGGTATTGATGTCAAATTCTACCTTTTCGTATTTATCGTACTCGTACTGTTTGAACATACGGAGTCCGTTTTTGCGCTTGTGCGCCCAAATTTTCTTTAAAATTCCAATGGCCGGATTTTCTGCTTCCTTTTTAGATTGTTTCCCTGTAACAATTACCACTTCATCCAAAGAGGCCGCCTCTTCCTTAAGAACAAGGCTAAGATTATAATTGACACGCTTGGGTAAATTTAATTCCAAAGTTTCATACCCCAGAAAGGATATGGTTAGAATGTCCCAATTACTATCAGATTCGAGATAAAAACGTCCATCCTCGTTGGAAATAGTACCTTCGGTAGAACCTTTAAAAATTACATTGGCAAAAGCCACGGGTTGGTTGTTTTCATCTATTACATATCCACTTACTTTGGTTTGTGAAAATCCAAATAAAAGTCCGAAGAAAAAGAATAGTGAAAATAGTTTTATGTTCATAAGCAAAAAAACTTCATCAGCATAAATGCCAATGAAGTTTATATAACGCAAAAAACTGCGATTTATTTATACATTACCTTTTTTACAGCTTTAACAACATCGGTACTGTTAGGCAACCATTCTTCCAATAATACTGGAGAGTATGGTGCCGGCGTATCTGCTGTGTTAATTTTTACAACCGGTGCATCTAAATAATCGAATGCTTCAGATTGTACGATATACGTAATTTCAGTTGAAACGTTACCAAATGGCCAAGCTTCTTCCAATACCACCAACCTGTTGGTTTTCTTAACAGACGCTAAAATAGCTGCTTTATCCAATGGACGAACAGTACGTAAATCGATAATTTCACATGAAATTCCTTCTTTAGCCAATTCATCAGCTGCAATGTAAGCTTCCTTAATGATTTTACCAAAAGATACAATTGTTACGTCAGTCCCTTCACGCTTGATGTCCGCTACGCCCAATGGAATTGTGTACTCTCCTTCTGGCACTTCTCCTTTATCACCATACATTTGCTCACTCTCCATAAAAATAACTGGATCGTCATCGCGGATAGCTGATTTTAAAAGCCCTTTAGCATCGTAAGGGTTTGAAGGCACTACTACTTTAAGTCCCGGCGTATTAGCATACCAGCTTTCAAACGCCTGAGAGTGGGTTGCCGCCAACTGACCTGCAGAAGCTGTAGGCCCACGGAATACGATAGGACACTTGAATTGCCCTCCAGACATCTGTCTGATTTTAGCCGCGTTGTTTATAATTTGATCAATTCCAACCAAAGAGAAGTTAAATGTCATAAACTCAACAATTGGTCTATTTCCCGTCATTGTTGAACCTACTGCGATTCCGGCAAATCCAAGCTCAGCGATAGGGGTGTCTATCACACGCTTCGGGCCAAATTCATCCAACATTCCTTTTGATGCCTTGTAAGCACCATTGTATTCTGCGACTTCTTCGCCCATTAAGTAAATGCTTTCATCTCTACGCATTTCTTCACTCATGGCCTCGCAAACAGCTTCTCTGAATTGAATTGTTTTCATTTGTATCTTCTGTTTAAATGGTCAGAAAAAATTCACCTATTGCCCTGCGGAAAAATCCCCTCTACAATAAGGCTCCTCTCATTTATATTTCAAGTTTAAATTGGATAGCAAAAATAGGAATAATTCATAAAAAAATAATCTACTTTTCCCACGATTTACATTTTTTGGAAGGGTGTGCAACAATCTGTATTTTATTTCCAAACCAAATAGCCTTCATTTTTTAGGTAATTACCACAAAAGCGCATTTATATTTTAACATTTTTTACCGAAAACGTCATATTTCTCTCAAATAAGCAAAAATATATTATGCGTGCATAGTAAATATGTAAATGAATTTATTTAACTTCGTAACCTCAAAAAAAAAGTACTTATTAAAATAATAATATCAATATGAAAATATTAGTATGTATTAGCCATGTACCTGATACGACTTCAAAAATCAACTTTACTGAAGGCGACACCAAATTTGACACCAACGGGGTGCAATTTGTTATCAACCCAAACGATGAATTTGGTTTGACCCGCGCCATGTGGTTCAAAGAAAAGCAAGGTGCTAGTGTAGATGTAGTAAATGTTGGTGGTCCTGAAACTGAACCTACCCTAAGAAAAGCCCTTGCCATAGGTGCAGACTCTGCTATTCGTGTCAACACAGAAGCTACCGACGGCTTTGTTGTAGCCAAACAATTGGCCAAAGTAGTGCAAGATGGTGGCTATGATCTAGTAATTGCAGGGCGTGAGTCCATCGATTATAATGGAGGTATGGTACCTGGTATGTTAGCCGGATTAACCAATGCCAACTTTGTAAACACTTGTATTGGTCTTGAAGTAGACGGGACAACTGTTACTGCTACAAGAGAAATTGATGGCGGAAAAGAAACCGTTAGCACTTCTTTCCCTCTGGTTATTGGCGGACAAAAAGGATTGGTAGAAGAAAGTGATCTTCGCATCCCGAATATGAGAGGAATTATGATGGCTCGTAAAAAGCCTTTAACTGTCCTTGATCCTGTTGAAGCCACTGCAGAAACAGCCGCTGTGAAGTTTGAAAAACCTGCACCAAAAGGAGCTGTTACCTTAATAGATGCAGACAATGTAGACGAATTAGTTAACCTACTTCACAACGAAGCCAAAGTCATTTAATAACCCAAATGTAAAACCAAATTGAGGTTCATTCAATTTTAGTTTTATATATCAAATTAAGCTTATGTCAGTTTTAGTATATACAGAATCAGAACAAGGAACATTCAAAAAGGTAGCACTGGAAGTAGCGTCTTACGCCAAAGCTGTTGCCAACCAAATGGGCACTACCGTTACTGCCGTTGCCATCAATGCCGATGACACATCTATCCTAGGAACCTATGGTGTTGACAAGGTTTTAAAAGTGAACGATTCCAAATTAGATAAATTCAATGCCAATGCTTACGCCAGTATCATGGCTCAAGCTGCTCAAAAAGAAGATAGCCAAGTAGTGATTGTAAGCTCAAGTGCAGACAGTAAATATTTAGCACCGCTTTTGGCTGTAAACCTTAATGCAGGGTATGCTTCAAACGTAGTTGAAGTACCATCAAGCACTGCTCCTTTCACTGTTAAACGTACAGCCTTCACCAACAAAGCGTTCAACATAACTACCATCAATACCGATGTTAAATTGGTTGCGCTTTCTAAAAACGCCTTTGGTCTTGTTGAAAATAGTGCCGCCGCTGCAGCAGAAGACTTCTCACCTTCTATTCCTGAATTTGGAGTGAATGTGGAGTCCGTAGACAAAGTAACTGGTAAGGTTACCATTGCCGATGCCGAAATTGTAGTATCTGGAGGTCGTGGACTTAAAGGCCCTGAAAACTGGGGTATGGTAGAAGAACTTGCCGATGTTTTGGGAGCTGCTACTGCCTGTTCAAAACCAGTGAGCGATTTAGGATGGCGTCCGCACAGTGAACACGTTGGACAGACAGGAAAACCTGTAGCCGCCAACCTTTACATTGCCATTGGAATTTCAGGAGCAATTCAGCATTTGGCAGGTATCAACGCTTCAAAAGTAAAAGTCGTTATCAACACCGATCCGGAGGCCCCTTTCTTCAAGGCAGCCGATTACGGAATTGTTGGAGATGCCTTTGAAGTGGTTCCAAAACTCATTGAAAAATTGAAGACATTTAAGGCACAACAATAATATTTTTTATAACTTGTATCTTTAAAGGACTGTTTAAATTTAGTTGACTTACAAAATCTGTCATTAGTTGTTGCTAAAGTCCTAATTTAAACAGTTCTTTGTGTTTTTTATTATGAGTTTAGTACGTCTTAACATAAAAGGAATTTCATATAGTCAAACACAAAATGGTGCCTACGCACTAATTTTGAACGAGGTTGATGGCGACCGAAAACTACCTATCGTTATAGGGGCTTTCGAAGCTCAATCCATCGCCATTGCCTTAGAAAAAGAAATCCGCCCCCCACGACCACTAACCCATGATTTATTTAAAAACTTTGCTGATCGTTTTGACATTGTAGTTAAACAGGTCATCATTCATAAATTAGTGGACGGCGTATTCTATTCGAGCTTGATTTGCGAACGCGATAAAATTGAAGAGATTATCGATGCCCGAACAAGTGATGCCATTGCCCTAGCCTTAAGGTTCCAAGCCCCTATTTTTACCTATAAAAACATTTTGGACAAAGCCGGGATTTATTTGAAAGTAAACCCCAAGAATGAAGATGAAGGAGACAGCATTCTTGTTGACGATTTGGTTGCTGAAGAAGTAGAAGCTGGCATTCAGGAAAGTTTCAAGGATAAATCTTTGCAAGAATTAAATGCACTCCTAGAAGAAGCTGTTAATAATGAAGATTATGAAAAGGCCGCGAAAATAAGAGACGAGATTTCCAAACGTTAGTTTCGCTGTTAACAGGAGTATTTTCTTGACCGTTGTGGTGCATAAATTGCTTTTTTGTAGCACGCATATGATCTAATAAACTCAAAACAGATGAAATATTCTTTCTTGGCTTTTACAGCTATTTTTTTTGCAATAAACACACTCCTGTCACAAAGCATTGAAAAAAAATGGCACTTTCAGACCATTGAAAATCCAAGCGAAAAATCACCTTCATCAATTATTGAAACAGATGTTCTCCAATTGGAAAACGGTTCGTTTTTGTATGAAAACTCATCTCAAAATGCAGTACTTCATTCGGGTAATTATGTACACCAAAACAATGTTTTAGTTTTTTACTATAACCAACCCAAAGACACCATTCGGCATTTTAATATAAAAGAACTTACAGACTCCACTTTTGTATTCTCCGAAAAAGATGTACTCTATCGTCTAAAACAAATACCTAACACCACTCAAACCCCGACTCTAGTTGCAGCAAACACACTTATTAAAAGTAATGGATTTTCATTTGGCAGCTTTTGGAGAGGCGCTCTAGGCATGGTTTCTTTACTATGTATTGCCTTTCTATTTAGCAGCAATAAAAAAGCCATTAATTGGAAAACCGTGGGCATTGGACTGGCTGCTCAGTTACTCCTAGCTTTTGGTGTATTAAAAGTACCTTTTATCCAAAATATGTTTGAATGGGTTGGCGGTATTTTTGTCTCAATTTTAGATTTCACCATGGCCGGGACAGAATTCCTGTTCAAATCCTTTATCACCGATAAAATTGAAGATTCCCTAATAACTTTTGCAGTCTCCATTTTGCCGACCATTATATTCTTTTCAGCATTGACCTCGGTGTTGTTTTATTTAGGAATTATTCAAAAAGTAGTAAAAGGATTAGCTTGGTTGCTATCTAAACTTTTGAAGGTTTCCGGCGCCGAAAGTTTAAGCGTGGCCGGAAATATATTCTTAGGACAAACCGAATCTCCTTTAATGATTAAAGCCTATTTAGAGAAAATGAACCGCTCCGAAATACTACTGGTGATGATAGGTGGTATGGCCACCGTTGCTGGAGGAGTTTTAGCTGCCTATATTCGCTTTTTAGGAGGAGGAGACCCTGTTATGGAATTGTTTTATGCCAAACATTTATTGGCAGCATCTGTGATGGCAGCTCCTGGAGCTATCGTGATTTCCAAAATTTTATACCCCCAAACCGAAGCTTTTGATGCCGAAATAAAAGTAACCCATGACGATATTGGCTCCAATATTTTGGATGCCATTGCCAACGGAACTTCAGAGGGATTAAAATTGGCTGTGAATGTTGGCGCTATGCTATTGGTGTTTTTGGCCTTCATAGCTATGCTTAACGGTATTTTGCAATGGTTTGGAGACATCACGACTTTAAATACTCTCGTAGCTAATCATACCATTTATAACAGCCTCTCTCTTGAATTTATCCTTGGCTATATTTTGGCTCCCATTATGTGGCTTATAGGTGTTGCCCAAGAAGATGTTGCCTTGATGGGACAGCTTTTAGGTGTCAAATTAGTGGCTAGTGAATTTGTTGGCTACATTCAATTGGCCGAATTAAAAGATATTGGAAATGTCCTTCACCTGAAATATGAAAAGTCCGTAATCATGGCTACTTACATGCTTTGTGGCTTTGCCAACTTTGCCTCTATTGGAATTCAAATTGGAGGGATTGGCTCCTTGGCGCCTGGCCAACGAAAAACCTTATCTGAATTTGGTATAAAAGCCCTAATTGGAGGAACAATTGCCTCCTTGATTTCTGCAACAATTGCAGGAATGATTATTGGTTAATCATTTTTTTTTAAGGGAAGCTATTGACCTCTTGATTCGTTGATAACTTTTAATATCATTTCCTAACAGCTTTATTTTCTTATTGCCTTTTTGCTAATTTAGCACCATACTTAATCATGTAAGTTTACTACATGTTTTTCAACTAAAAGCAAAGAAATACCAGAGATACAGAACTAGGCATATGAAACAATATCACGACCTCGTTAAGCATGTTTTGGAGCATGGCAATGAAAAATCGGACCGCACAGGTACAGGAACCAAAAGTGTATTTGGATACCAAATGCGATTTGATTTAAGCGAAGGCTTCCCGATGGTAACCACCAAAAAATTACATTTAAAATCCATTATCCATGAATTGCTTTGGTTTTTAAAAGGGGATACCAACATCGATTACCTTACTGAAAACGGCGTTAGAATTTGGAATGAATGGGCTGATGAAAATGGTGATTTAGGCCCCGTTTACGGACATCAGTGGCGCAATTGGAATAGTGATGACATTGACCAAATAAAAGATGTCATCCAAACTTTAAAAACCAATCCCGATAGTCGCCGCATGTTGGTTTCCGCATGGAATCCTTCGGTACTTCCTGATACTTCGAAAAGTTTTAGTGAGAATGTTGCCAATGGAAAAGCTGCGCTTCCTCCTTGTCATGCCTTCTTTCAATTTTATGTGGCCAATGGTAAACTTTCCTGCCAACTCTACCAGCGTAGTGCCGATATCTTTTTAGGAGTGCCATTCAACATTGCCTCGTATGCCCTATTGACTATGATGATGGCTCAGGTTTGCGGTTATGAAGCGGGTGATTTCATCCATACGTTTGGAGATGCCCATATTTACAGCAACCACTACGAGCAATTGGAACTCCAATTATCCAGAGAACCAAGACCTTTACCTACAATGGTTTTAAACCCTGAAATTAAGGATATTTTTGATTTCACTTTTGAAGACTTTACATTGGTTGGTTACGATCCTCACCCTCACATTAAGGGAGCAGTGGCCGTATAAACCCTAAAACATATTGGAACAAAAAAGCGCTTTAAGAATATCCTTAAAGCGCTTTTTATATGGAATTAAAAATTATAGGTTTAAAATACAATTCTCGGCCGAAGCATAATCACTCCATTTATATCCATCGGCTTGGTCATCATTTACATAGGAACCATCTACTACATACCTAAATTCATACGAGTGATCCTTTTCTAAATTCAAAGTTCCTTTAAAGGTTCCATTTTTTAACTTCTTAAGAGCGACCGCTTCGGTATCCCAATCATTAAAAGTTCCTACCACTGTAACTTTACTAGCTTCCTCTGCAGGTAGTGAAAAGGTCACTTTACAAATTGGTTTACTCTTTAAGTATTGTTTTGAAATTGCCATGGTAAAACGAATTAATTATATTCAAATCTATGAAAGAATTGCTCACAAACAAACACAAAGTGGACTGTATATCAAATATTTATCATTTTCTTAAAAATGACTTTATTTTAATTTAAAGAATAAAATAAAATCTTCTGTTTTTTGGTGTTTTAAAATTCGACTTACTTTAAACGCCCCGTAATCATTTTATTTTCAAAGGGTCACACCTCATTTCCCTTTCATTAAATTAATGTTATTTCATTTACACTAAAAAGAGTAAATTTACATTAACTAATATGCAACCTATGTTCGGAAAGAAGAAACCAACGCCGCAAATAGATAAAGAACAATTGGAAATGCTTGAATACGCCCAAAAGCGTATCAAACAAAAAAAACGTTTATACTCCCATTTTGTAGTTTTCTTAATTGGCGCTGTGTTTCTTATACTAGCCAACCTTGCCATGGGCATTGGCAAAGATGTCAAACCTTTTGGAGTAAATTGGTTTGTCTATCCTATCGTTATTTGGTTGTTCTTTTTGCTCTACCATACCTTTAATGTGTTTGTAACACACAGATTTATGGGCAAAGATTGGGAACAAAACCAATTAAATAAGTTAGTTGCCAAACAAAAAGCAAAAATTGAAGAGCTTAAAAAAACACTTCCAGAGCCAACAGTTACAGCTGCAAAACCAACTAAAAACAATGAATTGACCATTATTGTAGCGGCGGCTGAAAACAATGTCATCGGGAAGGACAATGACTTGATCTGGCATTTAAGTGACGACTTAAAACGATTTAAAAACCTAACCAACGGACATCACATTATCATGGGAAGAAAAACCTTTGAAAGTTTCCCAAAACCGCTGCCAAACAGAACCCATATTGTCATTACCACCCAGCAGAACTATAAAGTTCCTAGCGGTGTAGTTTTGGTGCACTCATTGGAAGATGCCATTGACGCCTCTAAAAGTGATCCCCAGCCTTACATTATTGGTGGAGGCGAAATTTACAAACAAGCTATGGCCATTGCCGATAAAATTGAATTGACCAGAGTCCATGAAAGTTTTGAAGGCGACACCTATTTTCCTGAAATAGATCCTTTGCAATGGAAAGAAGTGGCTAATGAATTCCACCAAAAAGACGATAAACACGATTACTCATTTTCATTTTTAACTTACGAACGCGCGTAATTCTCTAGCTTAATAAATCGCAATAAAAGCTACTTTTTCAGTAATTTTGCCACATGGTAAAAGACATACAGCTGCGTGTAACTCTGGAAGAGGAAAGGCAAAGCGATATTCTGCTTCTTAAAGCAGCTCAATTTTTGGATATTCCTGCAGATGACATTTCAGGAATTAAAGTGTTGCGCAAATCTATTGATGCCCGCAAACGCCTGATCATTCTTAATTACAAAATAGCCGTATACATTAAGGAACCTGTTCCTGAAACTTCAGAATACCATTTTGATTACAAAGATGTTTCCAATGCCAAACCCATACATATTATTGGGTTTGGACCCGCAGGAATGTATGCTGCTTTGCGTTGTATTGAATTAGGATTTAAACCTGTAGTTCTTGAAAGAGGTAAAAATGTAAAAGACAGACGCCGCGACCTTAGAGCCATCAACCAAGAGCATTTTGTGAATGAAGATTCCAACTATTGTTTTGGAGAAGGTGGAGCAGGAACTTATAGTGATGGGAAACTTTACACCCGAAGTTTGAAACGCGGTGATGTTCGCAGAATTTTTGAAAATTTAGTGTATCATGGTGCCACAGACCAAATTCTTGTAGATGCCCATCCCCATATTGGGACCAATAAATTACCAAAGGTGGTTACCAACATTCGTGAAACCATATTGAAATACGGAGGAGAGGTCCATTTTGAAACCCGTGTTTCTGATTTCACAATTAAGGATGGCACCATCACGGCCATCCACACACAACTAGGAGAAGAGATTCCTGTGAATCGCGTAATTCTTGCTACGGGACACTCTGCAAGAGACATCTTCTATTTATTGAACGACAAAAACATTGGGTTAAAAGCAAAATCTTTTGCAATGGGCGTTCGTGTGGAACACCCTCAGCATATAATCGATTCTATACAATATCACTGTTCTGGGCAACGTGATGAACTTTTACCCGCTGCAGCCTATAGTTTGGTGCAGCAGGTAAATAATCGCGGTGTTTATTCATTTTGTATGTGCCCAGGTGGATTTATTGTGCCTGCCGCAACCGCTAATGGAGAAGTGGTGGTAAACGGAATGTCGCCCTCAAAACGCAACAATGAATTTGCAAATTCAGGGATTGTTGTTGAAATAAATGCAGACACCGATTTGCACAAATATGAAAAACACGGGGTATTCAAAGCCTTGGAATATCAAAAAGATTTGGAGCGATTGGCCTTTACTGCTGGAGGCAGAACCCAAACCGCTCCCGCACAGCGTCTCACCGATTTTGTGGAAGGCAATTTATCAACCGATCTCAATCCAACCTCTTACCAACCAGGATTAAAATCGGCGCCATTGCATTCATTACTACCAAAACTTATTGGTGGTTCGTTGAGAAAAGGATTTAAAGCCTTCGGAGAAAAAATGAAAGGTTATTATACCTCCGAAGCCAATGTTATAGGTGTGGAATCTAGAACTTCTTCACCTGTGAATATCCCTAGAAACGAACAACTTGCACACCCTCAAATATCCAATCTTTACCCGTGTGGTGAAGGTGGTGGTTATGCCGGTGGCATTATTTCCGCAGCCATGGATGGCGAACGCTGTGCAGAAGCTGCTACAGAGAATTTATAACAAGATTACAAAACGCAAATCCAAGTTAAAATATTAAGTTTCAAAACCTTTTATAGTGCTGATAAAGGCTACTATCTTTTAAAGATATTATTCCTATTTTTGCATGACTAAAATTAATAACATGAATGCATATATATTCCCAGGTCAAGGTGCCCAATTTACAGGAATGGGTCTAGACCTTTACGAAAACTCAACTTTAGCCCAAGAACTTTTTGAAAAAGCCAATCAAATTTTAGGTTTTTCAATTACCGATATCATGTTTGAAGGAAGTGCTGAAGCCTTGAAAGAAACTAAAGTAACACAACCTGCCATATTTTTACATTCCGTAATATTAGCCAAAACTTTGGGAGATAAATTTCAACCAGACATGGTTGCAGGACACTCTCTAGGTGAATTTTCTGCCTTGGTTGCCAACGGTACCCTAACGTTTGAAGACGGATTGCGTTTGGTGTCTCAACGTGCTATGGCTATGCAAAAAGCTTGCGAATTACAACCGAGCACCATGGCGGCTGTATTAGGACTTGAAGACCAAGTTGTGGAAGAAGTATGTGCGTCTATTGATGGCGTGGTAGTTGCTGCCAACTATAACTGCCCAGGACAATTGGTAATTTCCGGTGAAGTAGAAGCTATCAACAAAGCTTGTGAGGTACTGAAAGAAAAAGGAGCGCGTAGAGCATTGGTTTTACCTGTAGGAGGCGCATTCCACTCTCCTTTGATGGAGCCTGCTAGAGAAGAATTGGCTGCCGCTATAGAAAATACAACCTTCAGCCAACCAAAATGTCCTATTTACCAAAATGTAACGGCTAGTGCCGTAACCGATCCTGCAGAAATTAAGGCCAACTTGATTTCGCAATTAACTGCTCCAGTAAGATGGACACAATCTGTTCAGCAAATGGTTGCCGATGGTGCTACACATTTCACCGAAGTTGGCCCTGGAAAAGTATTGCAAGGTTTGGTAAAGAAAATTAATAAAGATTCTGAAACTGTTTCGGCAACCTTAGAAACCAATAACTAAACGCTCATGAAAATTTCAAGAAGTTTAGGAATTGTTCTGCTCATTGCGGCCAATATTGCCGTGGACCAAATTTCAAAAGTTATCATCAGGCAAAGTGTCGATCCTAGAGAACAAATCTCTTTGATTGGAGATGTTTTTGTAATGATGAATGTTGAAAACACAGGTGCATTTTTAGGTATGGGAAGCGATTTAAACCCAACTTTGAAGCTCATATTCTTATTGCTATTACCTGTGTTGGTATTAGGATATCTAATCTATTACATTTTTAAAACAAAAACACTGGACCGTTTTAGCCTTGTGGCACTGTGCTGCATTGCTGGTGGCGGAATAGCAAACGTATACGACCGTATTGTTTACGGCTCTGTAACCGACTTTTTGCATCTTGATTTTGGAGGCATGTTCAAAACTGGTATTTTTAATATTGCAGATGTTTCGGTTTCTACAGGAATGATCATGCTGCTAGTGGCCAATTTTTTTAACAAGAAAAAAGCATAAATTCTACAAAAAAATAAAGCCTCAAAAATTGAGGCTTTATTTTTTTATCTCGCTAAAACGCAATCTTCGCAATCCTTCACTTCTCCATAATAAGTCTCCCTATATTTGTGGAGTGTTTTAAAAGGAATACTTAAAAATTGCTTTTTAATGTATGTCACTTTTGTACTTAATAAACCCATCTTTGGGGTAAATCGTTCTTCGGAAATAGTTTCCCTTTTTATACTTATCAATTTCATTATAGTTCATTTATCATTGGCTACAAAGTAAGGCAACCTATTAACCAATTCCAAATAACAGACAACAAACCCTTAAAAATCAACACATTAATATTATATCCTCAAGTATTGTAAGATATCACTGAATAATCTACAACAATAATAGGCTTTTTGTAAACTATCTCGAATTCGCACAAATTGAAGTAAAAACTTACTATTTTCACCTAAATCTTAATCACTTTTTGATGTAAAATGTGCCCATTTATCTTTACTGAGATTGTATACATCCCGCTACTATAACCGCTAAAATCCAATACCTTTTCATATCCCTTAAAGATTAATTTCCCTGTATAATCATATATAGTTATTTCATCGAGTTTGTCTTTTGTTTCTACATAAAGAGACGTTTTGACAGGATTGGGATACAACTTGACCTCATCTAGAATTTCTTCTTCGATATTTAGAATACTGCAATTTTCCAAATTAGGATTCAGCTCGATAGGCAGCCCAGGGGTAAGATCCTTTCCTTCAAAAGCACCATAGTCGGGGGAATATTTGGTAGCCCGAAATGTCAAATTACTTTCGGGTACATCCCCTTGACTTAAAATACTCCCTGATGTTTTTTGGGGGTTGATATACTCCCAAACCTTATTCTCGTCAGCATCGATTTCAAAAAAATACCCAGAATCCGAATCGCAAATTAAAGTATTACCGTTTGGCAACCGTTGCGCACTAGACATGATCCTTGAAAACAAATCGGTCAAGGGTGTATCGGTATATTGCCACTCCGCCACTTCTGGTCCATAAGCTTGCCCTTCTTCATAAATATAATTATTGAATTCATCCACGAAAGGCTCAATAATATCGACGCTGGAAAACAGCTCCGGCCTACCGTTACCATTATTATAAATTAAAATCTTCCCTTCATCTACCAAACCTTCAGGGATCCAGTGAGGCGTATGTTGTCCAAAAAGCTGCTGATCTTCCTCTTCTCCATGACCATAAGCTATTGGATTTCCCCACCGATACAAAAAGTCGCCACCTTTACCATAAAGTCCTCCTGTATGTCCCGCTGCTTCAAGAGTAGTTGTTGAATGATCTATAATGTAAACTTCATTCAACTGCCGAGAACTCAAAATGATTTGATCTAAAGTTTCATTATACTGAATTGAATTTACATGCAACCAATTGGAAGCTCTTATTGACACTCCCAAATAATTAATATCCAAAAGCTCAGGATGCTCAGACACTACCCCAAAATTATCCTTAGAACTATCAAAATCCTGAATTAAATGATCCCAAGCGCTCCACTCCCAAACAATCTCTCCAGAATCAAATCCAACAGGAGCTACTTCTATAATTTGTTCGTTATACAAAGAGTTCTCTTCCAAAAGCAATGGGTCTCTCCCTGCCTGAAAGGCTTCTGAATCTGTTTTCTTGGTGACTGCCAAAATAAGAACATTTCCATTTGGAAGCGGATATACATCGTGATGCTGAGAATAGTCTTCAGAGGAATATGTATACTCCCAAAGTACAGTACCGTCCCAATCTATTTTTTGAATGACACCACCAATACCAGGTAATGAAAAATTGGAATTCTCCACAAACCCACACCTTAATATACTGCCATCCTCCAACAAATACACCGACTTCCCGTCGATATACTCACATTCCCATTGGTTAATCACCTCGCCACAATTATTGATTAAATAAGTCGTGGTATGATTGGTAAACAAGGTATATCCATTATAGGCTTCGGCAGTATTTGTAATTACGCCAACCGTATTTTGTGCATAGGACTGCCAACATAACGAGCACAGTATCAAAATAATTTTGATAGAATAAATTCTTAAAATATGATAACTATTTGTCAACATAAGCTTTTATTAAAAACCTTCACTTTAATTAAAATGAAGGTTTCTTTAGATATTATTCATCACATAATCTTATCATTCCGTGAATAGTGCAGGCCAATCACCCCCCCCTTCTCTCGTAATCACAACGTCTCCAGAATCGCCATAATCATTGGACCATGACATAGACAACTCCGCACCATTTACGCCTGTAATTACCCAGATATAAGTCAGTCCATATTGATCTGTTCCTCCTGAGATAATTTCACCACACACTTCTGTAAAAGTCGCTCCACCACTGGTTGCAGGGGTATCATTCCAGCAAGATGATTCGTATTGTCCAAAACCAAGATCGGAAGTTAAATAAGTCCCTCCACCTTGTGCGGTCCAAACTACAGTTCCTGTAACTTCTCCGCTTGGACAACCATAGCCATATGCCGCCTGCAAATTTGTAGACACAAACGAATGAGTCCCTTCTAAATCCGACTCACAAGAGACCACATAATCCAATTTTGCCGTAAACATTGGAAAGGCATCAAAATCGGGTGCGTAGTAATTGGCTTCTCCATTTTCATTTAAAATATCAAAACTACTCCCATCCGAAAAGGTAAACCCTGTAAATAGTTTAAACACATCCCCCACCTGTACATCATCAACGCTATTAAGCTCTGGAAAGGCATTAATGATATCCGCTCCTGAAATGGCATACTCCTTCGGAAACGTGGTTACATTTTCATCTAATGTTGCTGGTCCATAAAGATCGCCGGCCGCTGTAAGATAAAAGGCCTTTAAATCGAAAGATTCCGGATTACCAATGCCCACATCAACAGTAAACTGCAACATTAAATCATCAAAACTTGTCAAATCAATGAAATCGGAACTTCCTTCAACCAAGCTAAAATCAGGCAAAGCGCCATTGGAAGTTTCAATTACTGAATCTCCTCCATCATTTTCACATGCAATCAAACCAAGCATCATGAATATCAAGAGAATCTTTATGTTATATTTTGTTTTCATAGTGTAAAATTTTGATTAGTTATCCCAAAAAATAGCATAGGTTGTGGCGTCCTTTTGACTAGGCGCATTTTGATTGACATTCAATTCTGCCTGAGGCCAGAACAGTGAAATTTGATACGATCTTGTCAACGTGGTTTCACTGTCTACCAAGGGCCAATCATCTTCATTGTCCAATTGATATTCTGGTGAAGGCCCATTAGGATCTGCCAATACAGGATAGCCCGTTCTTCGGTAGTCGTTATATTGATCGAAAGGATCTCCAAAGGTCGACACCCATTTTTGGGTCATGATAATCTCCATCTGTTTTTCTGCGGAAGCTCCATCATACTCCTGCAAAATTCCTTCTACAAACTCCGTAACAGCAGCTGACCCCGAAAGAACAGGCACATCCTGAGTAGTTTCAGAATTAGCTACCACATTATCCACCTTACTGAACGCCGCCACAATGGCTTCTTCTAATTTACTTCTGGCATTCCCAGGAATCAATCCAACCTGCATCAGTTCAGCTTGAATAAACAGCGATTCATGATAGGTCAAAATTCTATGGGGAGCAGCCCCCGTTCCCGCACTGGCATTAGCACTTCCTCCCTGCCCATCATCATATTTTCCTCCGCAGACATAAATCCCGGGATAAGTTGATGAATTTCTTGAAGTGAAATCCCTATTGGCACTTACACTACCAAACCTAATGGAATGGAAGCCTGTATTTCTGTCCCAATAATCTGCAAATGGATTGCCCGTCGTAGGGTCACCTACATCCGGTGGCAATTGATCTGGCACCAATTGATTAAAGAAATAATAGGGTAATCTAGGATCTGGAACTCCTGTATGAATATTAGGATTCCATCCTTTTAAAATTTCATAAAACCAAGGACTAGCATACTGGGAGGTTTGCCCCGTCAGGTATGAATCTCTATATAACGGGTTTCGTTCATCGGCAGGTGATTGCGTGGATGTGTAAGGATATTGAAAATCATCCGTTAGGCTCTGCATAAAATTATCTTCGGCAACCAAAGCACTCAAATCTCCGGCATTAAACATGGAAGACAAACGGATTTCGTTATATAATTTTAACTTCAAAGTATTTACAAAACGGTTCCATTGCGCCACATTCCCTCCATAAAACAAATCCTGACTACCCGGATTTTGCCCTACACCACTGTTGATGTTAGCCAAACCTTCATCAATCATATCCAAAGCTGATTGATAAATAAACTCTTGATCATCGAACACGGGACTTACCACGCCACTTTCCAAAAGTGCCGCTTCTGTAAAGGGCGCATCTCCCCAAACATCCACAATTATCACAGCTGTATAGGCCTTGATGATTTGAGCCATCCCAACCATAACCATCTCATTGTCTGCGGTTCCCTGTTCTATAATAATATTGGACTCAGTAAATACCGAATAAGCCACATCCCATGAATTCTGCACATCTGCATTGTCCTGTTTGGTTCCGTATTGATCCTGTTCCTCTCTATACACAATTTGGTGCACATAACAGGATAACTCTTCAGCTATAAACAGCTCAAATTCGGTTATCTGATTAAAACTCCCCTCAACATTCGTGAGTAACTGATCCAAGGGCGCTGTGGTTGGGTTATTAGGATCTGTATTGATATCCAAGTAGTCACTACAATTATACATACAGATGAAAAGAAGCCCAAGAGCTGAAATTTTAAGGTATTTTATTTTGAATAGATTTCTCATGACCGTAATAATTAAAAAGTGACATTTATCTTAAACCCGAAACGTTTTGAACTTGGAGCAGACTGTGTTTCTATACCCTGAAGGTTTGTAGAACCATAGGAGGTAACATCGGGGTCGAAATGGGTATATTTGGGCACATTTGGAGCAAAATACCACAGGTTACTTCCTATCACCGAAAAGTTCAAGGATCCAATAAAACTGTTTTCCAACCATTTTTTGGGTAGTTCATAGGAAAGAGACACTTCCCTCAATCTATAAACCGTACCATCATAAATGGAAGCCTCATCTACCGAATTGATACCAAACGTATTACTATTGGTGGTTGGTGAAAAGTACAGGTTGTTCATACTTACCTGAGTCACATTAGGAATCTTGTTTCCGTTGCTGTCCAAAATGGGCAGCCCCGTATCAGGATCTCCATAGTATCCCGGAATAATGTAAGTGTGCTCTCTATCTTCAGTATCTTTGGTCACCCCTCTACCCAGCAAGGACGCTAAAGTGGTAGAAGAAATATCTCCACCTTCTTTCCAATCTATCTGAGCTCGAAGGGTTAAATTCTTAAATCGAAACGTATTTGTAAAACCAATTTTGAAATCTGGAGTAGGGTCTCCAATTACTTTATTTTCCAAAGCCTGAAGAATTCCTCCCCCACCTTCTTCAATCAAATAATTCCCTTCGTCATCCCTTGCAAAAGCAGTACCGTAAAACACGCCATAAGGTTGTCCTTCTTCCACAAAACCAATCTGGTCCACATCAATAGGAAACCTATCAAGTCCTTCAATTAATTCCTTAACCTCATTTCTATTTCTGGTAAATGACGTAAACGTTGTCCAAGAGAAATTATCACTTCTCACAGGAGTTAAGGTGAGTCCTATTTCCACCCCTCTATTTTCCATTTTACCAATATTGGTCAGTAAAGCCGTATACCCAGAAGAGGTTGGCACATTCACCTGCGAAATCAAATCGGTAGTTGTTTTTTGGTACCAGGTGAAATCTAGAATGATGCGCTTATTGAAAAACTCCAAATCGGTTCCTATTTCAAACTCTTCGGTATTTTCAGGTTCCAAATCAGGATTACCTAAAATCGTTGGCACAAAAACGGTAGGCTGCCCTGCATAAACTGCCCCCAAACTAAACACCTTGTTAATTTGGTACGGACTTGCATCTCTCCCCACATTGGCCCATCCACCTCGTATTTTACCATATCCCAAAACATCCCCTCCAATACCAAGGGCATCTGTAAAGATTAAAGATGCAGACACCGAAGGATATAAAAACCGATTGTTATCCTTTGGCAAGGTTGACGACCAATCGTTTCTTGCCGTAATATTTAAAAAAGCATAATCTTTAAAATTCAATCCAATATCTGTAAACACCCCAACAATACGCTTACGGGTGGATATATTAAAATCGGAAACCACATTTGAGGTATTATTAATGGTAAAGATATCATCGGCAATCAATCCTGTTCCTGTATAGCCAATATCCAAGGTTGAAAATTGGTTCACGTTATTCCCCAACAGCACATTAAGATTCAAATCTTTTGCCAAATCATGATTGTATGTAAACACCAATGTGGACTCTATTTCTTCACTCGAAAAATCTTCTGTTCTTACCTGTCCCAATCCCGCAGCTGCTCTAGAGCCTTTATCCGTGATTTCAACACGGTTCAAGACATATTTATTGATTCCCAACTGATAACGTGCACTGAGGTGACTGTTAAAATTATATTGCAGACTCACATTTGACACCGTTCTATTTACACTGGTGATAATTTGATTATGCTCCCAAGACCATAAAGGGTGATCATAGCCATCATTAGGCGTCACCGAAGCCCCTGTAATTGGGTCCTCATAGGGAAGCGTAAAATCCCATGTTCTACCAAGTACCAAAGCTCTCGCGAAAGAAGAAGCCGCTCCTGCATATTGATTTTCTCCAAAAAATCCACCGACCTGCTCACTGTCAGCATAACTTAAATTGGCACCTATCTTTAAGCCATTCTCCAAGCTTACATTACCCCCTGTGGAAATATTGGTTCTCCTATACGTGTTGTAAGGAATGTACCCCTCTTGATCCAAATTGGAGAGCGTTAAACTGAAATTGTAGTTCTCATTGGCTGAATTCACATTAATGGAATTATCCGCCACTACACCTGTACGGAACAAGTCCTTCACATTATTGGGCTGCGCCACATAAGGCACCGTTGGCCCAAACATATCCGGAAAGGCATTCAACAAATTGGGCCAAGTTGGGATGGTTTCCCGAGAATCAAATCTTGCACCCCAAGACCCATTGGCATTGTTATAATTGAAATTGGTACCATTTCCATAGGTATTTTGATATTCCGGTAATCTTGCAATGGATTCAAGATATAATCCTGAGTTTAAAGAGACTTCAAACTTCTTATTGGAAAGCCCTCCCGATTTCCCGGATTTGGTAGTAATCACAATTACCCCATTTACAGCTCTCGATCCATACAGCGCAGCTGCTACCGCACCTTTCAAAACTTCTACACTGGCAATATCGTTGGGGTCTAAGGATGAAATCCCCGATTCATAACTCCCCCCGGTACCAGTAGTTTGACTTGAGGTGGTTACCTCGTTGTTACTATAAGGCGTTCCATCAACAACAAACAAGGGTTGGTTCCCTCCTTGAAAGGAAGTAATCCCCCTAATATTAATTTTATTAGCCGCCCCAGCTACCCCTGTAGATACATTTACATTAACCCCTGGCACCTTACCATTCAAGGACCTTACCAAATCCGGCTCGGAGTTTTCTGTTATTTCTTCCGATTCGATAGACTTTACCGAATACCCCAAAGCTTTGGAATTCCTTTTGATCCCCAAAGCCGTCACGACTACCTCATCCAATTGACTGGCATCTTCCTGCATAGTAAGACTGATGTCGCTAGTGGATGAAGTTACAGGCAGCTCAACTGTTTTTAGCCCTACAAAAGTGAACACCAACACATCTCCGTCCTTTGCTTCAATGGAGAAATTTCCATCAAAATCGGACTGTGTTCCTGTAGTTGTTCCCTTAATAATAATGTTTACCCCCGGCAAGGGAATGCCATACTCATCGATAATATTACCTGAAATGAGCCGTTGTTGGGCAAAGCTTACAGAAGAGACCAAAAGCATTACTAGGAGCAAGCCTGAATTGTAAATCTTTCTCATAAGTTCGTTTTTAAATTGTCTAGGCTACTTTTGTAGCGCTTAATTCCTTTAAACAAGAATGGCAGACAACAACGCAAGAAAAAAATGCATCGTAATGAGAAGGCTAATTCAAATTTCTTAACTACTGATTTCGAAAACAAGTTTAGTGGATTCCAATAAAAGTAGCTTGTCTGCCAAACTTTTATCTCCATAAAGTAAGAGAAGATTTGTTGTATTATGGGCAACCCCGATAAAGGTTTACCTTTTTTAAGATGCTAAAATCAACAGGCAATTAGCAAGAATGTTACCTTAGGAATTTTCTTTTCTATATTGTGATGGGGTAATCCCTGTTCGTTTTTTAAAGGCATTATTAAAGGTAACCTTATTATTGAAACCTACCTCGTAGAAAATCTCGCTGATATTCATTTTGGATTTTGGATTTGAAATTTCCAAAAGCTCCTTAGCTTCCTGGATTCTAAAATCATTTACCAATTCAAAAAAGTTTTCATTAAAATGCTCATTAATGATTTGAGAGGTATTATGACGTGATGTGTCCAATTTTTCGGATAACTTTTCAAGATTTAAAGAACTGTCCCTATAGATTTTTTCATCCAAAAGAAGCTTCATAAGCGTGTCCTTAAGTTCATTGGAAAAAGAGGTTGTTAAACCCGATTTTTTGTATTTATCTTTTTTTAGGGAAGGCTTTAGTTTAATACCAGAACTAGCAAACACCTTTGGTTGAATATACACCATGGAAGCTATGTAGAGCACCATTAAAGACATAGAGATAACTTGTGATTGGTATATAATGTTCAAGCCCTGACCAATTACACCACTAATACTGATCCCATAAATAAAATAAGACAGCACGTACACCACATGAATTTTATAAAGGTTATCCTTCCATTGATTGGCTAATTCTTGATTGGCGATTGTTTCTTTTTGTTTTGAACTAAAATACAATCGTCTTATTAAAGCACCATAAATAACTAGGGACAGTAGCTTTGGTATAAATATAAGGTATAAAAAATCCGTCTTCGCATATAGTGTACTGGTTCCCATAATAATTTTTAGTTTTTCCAGAGCAGGCAAACTATATATGGGCACCAAAATAAACATCAGTGCGATTACTGGAAGAAGATGTAACAAATCAATTGCTTTAAACTGGTAGTTTTGTGTAATCCTTTTAAAATAAAAATATAGTAATGGTCCATACAATAAAGCTACCGAAGATGACATAAGGTAAGTATGTATGTATTTATATTGATAATTAGTATTGTAAAGCACAAATTCTAAAATGAAAAGTGAATGCACCCCCAAAAAACCACTGATCAAAATTTTGGCCCATCGATCATTCTTTTTTGAAAAATTTAAAACTATAGCTATAAAAAAACCTATTAAAGCAATATAAAGGTAAATGAATGATAGCACCGTCATCTTTGGCTCAAAGCTTTCAGATAAAACTTCGAATTCTTTGGAATTACGGATTTTATCATATTCTTTAAAATTCATGGCCGTAAAATCAGCAGAATTTCTAATATATTTTTCAAGAAACTTTACAGCAGGCAATGGTTGATTTAGATTGGCATAGACCATGGATTTTTCTTTAAATCCAAGCACAGAATCATGAGCTGTATGAACAGAAGGCACTCCAACATTAGACTCCATTAAAGTGGAAGCATTCACTCCCACAGCACTTAAAAGACAAATCCAAATAGCTAGGTGATAATAATGTACGAGTACCTTAAAGGGTAATATTGTTCGATAAGAATGCATTTTTTGATTGAATAGCCTATCTAAAGTTATTCATTAATACATCCTAGCCTTCCTAAAAAAAACCTAAAATTTTGTTAATCAAGTATATCCCGATAAAGTTTTACCTTTTCAGGGTGCAGTAGATTTATAGATTTCACCCGATTTCATTACAAAGACTACATTTTCCATAGTAGCAATGTTTTCTGTTGGGTCATCATTTGTAGCAATTATGTCTGCCAAATAACCTTCTTTAATCTGACCCAATTCGTTTTGCATGTTTAATAACATGGCGTTGGTTACTGTAGCACATTTTAAAGTTTCTATGGCAGGCATTCCTGCTTCTACCATGTAAGCAAACTCCTTACCATTCTCGCCATGGATAAACACTCCGGCATCCGTACCAAAAGCTATTCCAACACCTTTTTTGTAGGCTTTTCCAAAAGTAGTTTGAATTTTCGGTCCGATATCCAAAGCCTTTCCAACAATAACTTCGGGATAATACCCTGGAATTTTAGCCTTTTCCGAAACTGTTTTTCCTGCCGTAATAGTAGGCACTAGATATACATCATGCTTTTTCATGAGCTCCATAGTTTCATCACTCATTAAGGTACCGTGTTCTATGGTTTTAACACCTCCCAAAATAGCACGTTGCATTCCTTCATCGCCATGGGCATGAGCTGCCACATGAAAACCATAATCCTTTGCTGTGTCGCAAATGGCCTTTATTTCTTCTAACGTAAATTGTGGATTTTGTCCACTTTTGGCAACACTCAATACGCCACCTGTCGCAGTTATCTTTATTAAATCAGCACCATTTTTATAACGCTGTCTCACCGCTTTTTTGGCATCCTCAACCCCATTCACCACACCTTCCTTAGGGCCAGGATTTCCAACGAGTTCTCTGTTGTTTCCATTGGTAGGATCAGCATGACCTCCTGTGGTTGCCAAAGCCTTTTCCGCAGTAAAAATGCGTGGACCAATAACTGTTCCTGAATTGATGGCATTTCGTAAAGACACATTCACTCCCGAGCCACCCAAATCCCTAACCGTGGTAAAACCCGACATTAAAGTAACCTTGGCATATTGTGTAGAATTGAAGGCTACATCTGCTTCGTTAAGGGTATAACGCTCCAAATAGGCTTTTGGATTAGTTTCATGCTCAATATGCACATGCATATCTATAAGGCCCGGCATGACCGTTTTGTCCTTTAAGTCTATCACCGAATCCTTTTTCGATTTTGGGATTACAAAACCATTTTTTACTGAGACGATTTTATTTCCTGAAACAACCACCGTTTTGTTGGTCAAAACTTTTTCGGCTTTCGTATCTACCAGCTTCCCACAATGTAAATAGAGGTCTTGTCCGGTTACTGAAAATGAAAGTAACAGGATGCACAAGGAAATAAAATGTCTCATTATATTGGTTTTTAAATGTTCCTGATGTGCTTTTCCCACTTCCAAGCAGACTCCATGGCATCGTCAAGGCTCAATTCTGCTTTCCAACCCAATACTTCATTGGACTTAGAGGTATCTGCAAAGGCTTGGATGACGTCTCCCGCTCTTCTCTCGGCAATTTTATAATTCAATTTAAGACCAGTCACCTTTTCAAAAGATTGGATCACTTCCAAAACAGAACTTCCCTTACCTGTTCCTATATTGAACACTTCATAATTTTCAGGGTTCTTCTTCTCCAAAAGACGCTGTAAAGCTACTACATGGGCTTTTGCTAAATCTACCACATGGATATAGTCTCTAATACAAGTACCGTCTGGCGTTGGATAATCATCTCCAAAAACAGCCAATTGCTCTCTAAGGCCTGCTGCCGTTTGTGTGATAAAAGGTACTAAATTTTGAGGTACGCCCAGTGGCAACTCTCCAATTTTTGCACTGGCATGCGCCCCAATTGGATTGAAATAACGAAGGGAAATAGCATTTAAGTTTGATCTTACCTTACAAGTATCAACAATAATTTCCTCCCCTATTTGCTTGGTATTTCCATAAGGCGATTCTGCTGGTTTTACAGGGGCACTTTCTAAAATTGGCAGCTCATCCGCTTGTCCATAAACGGTACATGAAGAACTAAAAATGAAATTGGCAGAATCCAAATGAAGTACCGATTTCAGAACATAGATTAACGTATTCAAGTTGTTTTCGTAATACATCAATGGTTCATTGACACTTTCTCCAACAGCCTTACTAGCGGCAAAATGAATCACACCAACAATGTCCTTATGCGCTTTGAAGAATTCTTCTACTCTTGACTTTTCCTTTAAGTCCAATTCCTCAAACAAAGGTCTTACTCCCGAAATAGCCTCGATACCATCCAAAACCTCAATAGAGGAGTTAGAAAGATTATCTATAATGACTACTTCAAAACCTTTATTTTGCAATTCTACGACCGTGTGCGAGCCAATAAACCCGAGTCCTCCTGTTACCAGTACTTTCATTAAATTATTTGTTTATAAAATTAATAACTGTTGTTGTAATAAAGTCAATTTGCTCCGCATCCAATTCTGTGTGCATAGGTAAGGAAATCACCTCCTTAACTAATTGGTTGGTAACCTTAAAGTCTTCCTCCTTGTACCTCTCATCCTTGTATGCCTTTTGCAAGTGCAAAGGAATTGGGTAATATACGCCACAAGGAATTCCATTCTCATTTAAGTGTTTTGCCAAAGCATCTCTATCCGTATTCAAAACCCTCAAAGTATATTGATGAAATACATGACAATCGCAACCATCGCAAATACCTTCACAACAATCGCTCACCGTTTTTGGAATAATGATATTAGCTTGTCCTTCAAAAGCCTTGTTATAGGCCACTGCCGCTGTTTGTCTTGCTTTGTTGTAAGCATCTAGCTTTGGTAATTTTGCATTCAGCACGGCTGCTTGAACAGAATCTAACCTAGAGTTCACCCCTACCACATCATGGTGGTAGCGCTCGTACATACCATGATTTACAATTCCTCTAATAGTATGGGCCAAGTCATCATCGTTTGTAAAGATGGCTCCTCCATCCCCATAACAGCCTAAGTTCTTGGAAGGGAAAAACGAAGTTGCCCCCACATTGCCAATGGTTCCTGCCTTAACTTTTGTTCCATCGCTATAGGTATAATTTGCCCCAATGGCTTGCGCATTGTCTTCTATCACAAACAAATTATGTTCTTTCGCAATTTCCATAATAGCCTCCATATTAGCGCATTGCCCGAATAGATGCACAGGAACAATCGCCTTAGTTTTTGGAGTGATCGCCTTTTTGATAGCCTCAATATCAATATTGAAATTTTCAAGGTCCACGTCCACCAAAACAGGCGTCAATTGCAAAAGTGCAATCACCTCAACAGTTGCTGCAAACGTAAAATCAGCAGTAATAACCTCATCTCCTGGTTTTAATCCCAATCCCATCATGGCAATCTGCAGGGCATCGGTTCCATTAGCACAAGGAATCACATGTTTTACATTAAGGTATTGTTCTAAATTAGCTTGAAACTCATGGACCTTAGGTCCGTTTATATAGGCTGTATTATCCAAAACTTCCTGAATGGAAGTATCCACGACATCTTTTATTTTGGCATATTGACCTTTAAGGTCTACCATTTGTATTTTTTTCATCTGAAATGTAATAATCGTTAAATGTAGAAAGGCCCATGGACACATGCGCCACGAAGTAGCGAATTTACGAAATTCAACGACGACAGCCAATGAATTTATGGTAAAGTAACGTATTTTAGCGGAAACAATTAACAGGTGAATTTATTATATAATTTAGGGATTTTCCTCACGGGAATTGTATTAAAAATCATTGCACTTTTCAATCCAAAAATAAAATTGGGCGTTGAGGGAAGAGCCAACACTTTTAAAATTCTAAAACAATCCATCCTTCCTGAAGATAAAACTCTTTGGTTTCACTGTGCTTCTTTGGGAGAATATGAACAAGGACTGCCCGTTTTTAAAAAGTTACGGGTACTGTACCCAAATCACAAGGTAGTTTTAAGCTTCTTTTCGCCCTCAGGCTATGAAATCCGAAAGAATTCCGAAATCGCAGATAGTGTGGTTTACTTGCCTCTAGACTCTAAAAGCAAGGCCAAAAAATTCGTGGATTTGGTGCACCCAGAAATCACTGTATTCGTAAAATATGATATTTGGCCTAACGTGTTAAATGAATTGGAAAAGCGCCACCTTAAAGCCTTTTTAATATCGGCCAACTTCAGACCTCAACAGTCCTATTTTAAATTTTATGGTGAATTTATGAGACAGGCTCTTAAAAGCTTTGACCATATTTTTGTTCAAAATGAAAGTTCCAAAGTACTTCTAGATTCAATTGGAATCACTCAAACAAGTGTTACAGGCGACACAAGATTCGATCGCGTTTCCGACCAACTCAACCAAGACAACAATTTACCATTTATAAATGAATTCAAGCAGGATGCGCTTTGTGTGGTCATTGGCAGTTCATGGCCAGAGGACGAAGCGCTTCTTATTCCGCACATTAATGCCCATGCTTCTGAAAACGTAAAATACATCATCGCTCCTCATAACATCAAACCAAATTTAATTGCCGACTTAAAAGCACAGATTACAGCAAAAACGGTTCTATTTTCTGAAAAAGAAGACAAGAATCTTTCGGATTATTCCGTATTGATCGTTGACACTATAGGTCTATTGACCAAAATATATGCCTACGCAGATATTGCCTATGTAGGTGGAGCCATGGGTAAAACAGGACTTCACAACATCCTCGAACCTTCTGTTTTTGGAGTTCCCGTAATTATTGGCAAAAACTACCAAAAGTTCCCAGAGGCCCATAACATGATTGCACATGGTGGGGTTCAATCAATTTCTTCACATTCCCAACTTGACAGTACCTTAACCCAACTTATTGAAAATGAAAACCAAAGAAAGCAATTAGGTTTTTTAAACACAGAATTCGTCAAAAAAAATAAGGACGCTGTCATCCAAATCATAAATTATATTCGTAAATAGTCTAGTGAGGTTAAAATATTTTTACTAAAAATGTTAAATATTATCATTTTTTTTATTGCTACTTAACATTTTAGTAGTTAATTTCGCTATTAATTTTTAACACTAATAAACTATTAACCATGAAAAAATCATTACTGATTCTACTTGCTGTTGGAATGTCATTCACTGCTTGTAAAGAAACCAAAGAAAAAACCGAAGAAGTAACAGAAACAGTAGAAACTACTGTTGAAGACGCTGTAGATGCTGTAGAAGATGCTGCAGATGCAACTGGCGAAGCTATGGAGGACGCTGCAAACGCTACTGAAGAAGCTGTTGAAGAAGCTATTGACGAAGCAGTAGAAGGCACTCCAGTTGACGTTGAATCTGTAACAGTTGAATACGACTATATGGTTGCAGGAAAAGAAGTAAAAGGAAGCAAAACTTTTTCAGGATCTCAAGAAGAAGTAGAAGCTGCTGTTAAAGCACTTCAAGATTCTTTGACTAAGGTTGACCCTAACATCAAAGTTTCTGTTAAAGAATAACAACTTTACCATGTTAAAAATCCCCACAATTAATTGTGGGGATTTTTTTATCCTATACTAAAACAAAAAGGATTGGCAAATGCCAATCCTTTTTGTTTATAACATGCTTTCTATTTCCAGAATAAGGCGTAAAGCACAACTAAAATAATCATGACAGCAAAGGCTCCTACATTAAAAACCGGTCCTGTTTTAAACAGTTTACCACTCAAAGGAATACCTTTAGGGTCCTCTGCCCCCTTATTCTGCATCAAACTTACTATAACGATTACTATAATCGTCAAAATAGCAGTATACCCCATTTGATCCATGAATGGGATATCAACAAAAATTGGGCTTGTTGACCATCCCTTAGGTGCTACCTTGAAGTACATAGCAATTGGAATTGAAGTCAAGGCCCCAACAATAGCCGCTTTGTTGGTAGTTTTCTTCCAGAACAGTCCTAAAAGAAATACCGCCAAAATACCAGGACTTACCACACCTGTATACTCTTGAATAAACTGGAATGCTTGATCAATTCCTCCCAACAAAGGCGCCATAATACAAGCTATTACCAAAGCTACCGCTGCCGAAATTCTTCCCATAGTTACCGTTTGCTTGGAACTAGCAGATTTATTGATATACTGCTTATAAATATCCATTGTAAAAATGGTAGAGGTTGAATTTAACATAGATGCCAAGGAAGATACGATTGCTGCCGCTAGAGCTGCAAATGCCACCCCTTTAAGTCCCGCAGGCAAAAACTGCAATAACCAAGGGTAAGCCTTATCCGCCTGCTCAGTAGATGGCAAGTTTTGAAGTCCTGCTTCTCCCAAACTTCCTAAAATTTCAGGATTGTTAACCATTAAGTAAGCCGCAATTCCAGGAATTACCACTATCAATGGAATAATCAACTTTAAAAATGCGGCCAATAAAATCCCCTTTTGAGCTTCTCTTAATGATTTTGCTGCTAAGGTTCTTTGAATGATATATTGGTTGAATCCCCAATAATAAAGGTTTGCAACCCACATACCTCCAACTAAAACCCCTATTCCCGGAAGGTTTTTGTACTCTGGGTGCGACTCATCCAAAATCATGGCAAAGCGATCTGGAACTGTTTCATAAACCGTTTTCAATCCAGCCATAACACCTTCACCACCGGACACTGTATTCAAAGCCAAATAGGTCGTTGCCAAACCTCCTAAAACCAAGAAAACAACCTGGATAACATCCGTCCAAGCTACAGCTGAGAGTCCTCCGTACAACGAATAAGCTGCCGCGAACAACGCCAATCCCATCACACCATACATCATAGGAATTCCCATGATGGTCTCCAAGGCCAAAGCCCCCAAATACAATACAGATGCCAAGTTAACAAACACATAAAGCGCAATCCAGAAGACCGCCAATATGGTCTTTAAGTTGGTAGAAAAACGCTTTTCAACAAATTCAGGAATCGTATACAACCCCTTTTCAATAAAAATTGGCAGAAAAAATTTACCTACAATAAGCAATGTCAATGCAGCCATCCATTCGTAAGATGCAATGGCTAATCCAGATGCAAATCCAGATCCCGACATCCCAATAAATTGTTCTGCTGAAATATTTGCCGCAATCAAAGAGGCTCCGATAGCCCACCAAGGCAATGACTTACCTGCCAAAAAATAATCTTCGGCATTCTTTTCATGACCTTTTTTATCTCTGGACATCCATAACCCAACCGTAAGTATGAGTATAGCATAAGCCACAAAGATAAAGTAGTCTAAAAACTCAAAAGAAGTATTCATAAAGTGGTTTTAAATGTTAGTTATTTTAGGATTGAAAGATACTAAAAAGTTACAACACGATTTGTCCATTCTCCAGATATTCCATAGGAATTCTTCTATACAATCTATTTTCTGTTATCGATAACTTTAATAGGTTTTCTGCTCATCTTAGGGAACTGTAAGGCATGGATTTCTTTAGCGTCATGAAATTCAACTTTTGGCGCTACACGCAATTTTGCCCTAAAATGGTCTTTAATAGCCTGCTGTAGTTTTTCCGTTGGATTGGTTGCCGCTATTTTAATACAAATTTCATCAGTTCCTATAGCATTGCTGGAAATTTCAACAATATAACTTTGGACCTCCTGGAAATCATTTAAAATATTATCCATGGCTGGAGGGTACAAGGTCGTCCCCTTATATTTGATCATTTGCTTTTTCCTTCCCACAACCGGTCCCAAACGCATAGTGTTTCGGCCGCATCCACATGGCGTGGTATGTGCTTTGACCATATCCCCAGTCTTAAACCTTAAAAGCGGCATCCCTTCCACTCCAAGGGTGGTAATAGTAAGTTCACCAACCTCACCTTCGTCCACTGGCTGATTGTCATCATTCAATATTTCTACAATAATCAATTCTGGATGATGATGCCCCCCTTGTTGTTGTTCACAATCCGTAAAAGCAGTATTCATTTCAGTTGAGGCATAGGTAGAATATAATTCAATGTCCCAACTCGAGGTAATTTTTTCAGCAAGTGTATTCAAGGTAAAATCCTGATTTCTTAAAGATTCCCCTATACAAATGGCTCCTTTCACACCTGATTCTTTTAAATCAATACCATGCTGATTGGCATATTCTATCAATTTCAACAAGAATGAAGGAACCGCTATAAGATAGGTTGGTTTAAATTTTAAAATAGAATCCCACTGCAATTCCGGAATCCCTGCTCCAACTCTAATAATTCCCGCTCCCAATTTACGTACACCTAAAAAATAGGCCAACCCCGCCATAAAACGACGATCTATGGTGGTCATAAGTTGCAAAATGTCGGTTTCGGCGACCCCTGCACAGGCAAATGAAATAGCCTCATTATACGCCAAACGTTCCAAATCATTATCGGTAAGCGCAAAAGTTACTGGATCACCCAAAGTGCCTGAAGTCGTAACATAATCAATCACTTTATGTTTTGGAACACATAAAAAGTCATCATTATACTTCTGTAAATCCTCTTTGGTAGTTAAGGGAAGTTTTACCAAATCTTCAAGAGTTTTAATGGTAGACACATCAATATCCTGTTCTTTAAACACCCTTTGGTAATAGGTAGAATTTGCCTGTAAATAAGTTAAAAGCTCACTTAATTTTTCCTCTTGGAACAATTTAATGTCTGCTAACGACGCTTTTTCAATTTCTGGAATCATTACTGTAATTGTCGTTTTATTTTTTTTATATAATGTTGAATATCCTGCTTATAGGGCACTGTCGAAATTTCTTTGGACAAGGCCTTCTCAAACGCATTTTGCGCTGCAGTATAGTATTTTTTTCCGTAATAATATTGCCCTAACAAGTAATAGGTCTCCCAATAATTGGGGTTTGATTTTTGAAACTCCAAAAGTAATTCAGGTTCCAGATGTCCATCATTTTGAATAGCATCAGCCAAGCTTCTACTCAACACTCGGTAGTTCTCATAATTAGCATAGGCCTCAGTATATAGAAAGTCATCAGCTTCAATCATAAGCGCTTTATTTTGTAGGGAAGCTGTTTTTTCATTATCCGCTGCAAACACCGCATCCAAATCATAAGCTACAAATGCTCCCAACTGGTACGGCGGTGCAGAAACCCAAACCAGCCTCTTCGAAGGCTGAAATACAATACCGTGGTGTGCCAACAATTGATTTAGGGATTTTTCATTGCCATAACCAATTAATTCATTATGGAGCCCTTCCTTATTCCTTAAAATATCCACAGCCACTTCAGGAGACACTTTAGGAGCCTCATTTAAAAGTTCTTCCATTCTTTGATACCTGTACATGGAATGACTTTCTGCAATATGCTTTAAATTATCTTCATCATTCGCATAAGCCTCACTTTGAAAATGATTGGTACAAATCAATTCTTCAGAATTTGCCACTTCATAAACCCCAAAATTCTCTGGAGACACTTCAATAGTTACCGCCTTGTTATCTGCCGCACTTCCCACAAAAATAGATTCCGACACAAACACCTCTCTTTTTTTGGCAATAGCAATAGCCTCTTCAATAGTGGAAGCATACTGTAAAATTTCACGAGTCACAATAGATATTGGTGTTTTGGCCAGCAACGGCACTTTGGATTTCCCTGCATTTATGGTCACTGTCAAACCTTTTTCATTCATCCCAGACACAACACCAATCATCCCCGCCCAGGTAACAGACATAAATTTGTAACCATTAGTTGGTTTCACAAAGGCTACGATCTTGTTTTCAGAAAACTCATCGCCTGCATAAAAGTCGAAATTGCGTCCTATTATTAGGTTTCCATCCTCCGTATGTTCTCCCCACGCGGCAAAAGAAGAACAGCCCACCAAGGCCAAATCCTGAAATGCATGGCCTATATCATGAGCACCATGTAAATATAAAATCCGTAAATAATCATCGGCAACATAATCATAAGTGTCCCCTGCATATTTTGAAAGCCCCAAGATTTCAGCCTTGTATTCTTCAGGTACATGCATGTACATTTTTCTATTGTACCAGGCCAATATTTTTCGCAGCATGTATTGTTTGAATTTGGAAGGTACCATTTCTTCTACCTTGCCCAAAAGCGCTTCTTCCTGTTTTTCAAACAATTCCTGAGTCAAACTTCCTGAAACCATACCCAACTGATACGGGTTTCCTTCCACCGAAAGCTCCCATAACCCCTGTTGATTTTTCATCAACCTGTTGGTCCCTGCTACAAGCAACGTATCTTCTATTTTTTGTCTATCTGGTATTTGAGAATTGAAGCTACTTACATTTGGAATGTCATGCAATGACTTTGAAACGCCACAAGAGGTCATGACAACCAGCATCAAACCATTCAGAGCTAAGAGCCCCTTTTTATAAATCATACAACTAAGCTTCCCTTTTTAATAATTTATGAGTTTTTGCTATGGCCAACTCATTTTTGTAATCTATCCATTGTTGCCCTTTCAGTTTGCGCATTACATTTTCAAAATGCCGCATGACGAACACATTGCTCAACATTTTTGCAAAGGTCTTTGGACGCCTTGAAAAGGCCCTTAAGGTCATGGAGAATCCACCATCCAAATACTTTATATAATGCCAATAGCCACTGGGCATGTAAAGGGCATCACCGTGTTTCATCTCGACTTCTAAACCGTTAAGATTTTTTAATGCAGGATACGTATCAAAATCGGGATTGTCCAGATCAATACATTCCAAATTGTGCACGGCATAAGGTATTTTATAAAGATACTTAGTCTGCTCTGGCGAAAATAACATCACACTTTTTTTTCCATGAAAATGAAAATGCATCAAATCGGCCAAGTCCATATCAAAATGCGGTAACACCTTAGATCCTGTACTCCCAAAAAACATTACGGGCAGTCGCTTGAAAAATTTCAACCCAATGTCCGGATATTCAAAATCATTGGCCAAATCTGGCATCTTGTCTAAAATATTATAAAAGAATATCCTTAAATCTGTAGGCTTGGTTTTTAAAATCTCCATATAGTCATGGAGCTTCATTTTCATAACAGGCTCTGCAGAATATTGCTTTCCTTTAGTAGGTTCGTTATTGTACAAATCAACAACTTGATCACCCGCCTTTTGTTGGATATAATCTAGATTCCACTTTTTAAAAGCAGGCCAATCGTGGGTTAAATTTTCAATTAAAACAGGTATCTGAGGTTTGTAATAATACTTGACGAATTCCTCTTTCGTAATATTCCTAACTCGAGCTACCGGCGATGTTTTAATTGTTTGCATATTACACTATTTGCGCTTTTTTGTTTGCTTCCAAAATTTTATCCAGTAAATAGTCCCTTCCCAAAATCTCCGAACACGTTATTACCGCTCCAATGGTGACCCCCAAAATACCATGCATGTTCAAACTTTGTCCCGTAAACAGCAAGTTTTGCACTTTGGTTTTTGGAGAAATAAAAGACTGCATTGGTTTATTTACATCCTTCACGTACCCATACATAGACCCTCTATTGGAGGCTATATAATCACGATACGACAATGGGGTTGACGTATATACCTCTTCTATACACTCACGTATATTTGGAAATTTCTTTTCAACTTCTACAATTACCTTCTCAGCCTTTTCTGCCTTAAACTCTTCATAACTTTGTCCTCTTTCATTTTTGTGTGCCACCGTATTAAAAGTATTTTCCCATGGCTTCATTTCCTCATAGCGCATATAAGTCATAATGGCAATACTATCGCCATATTCCTCATTGTTTTTATGGACTCCCATAGACATCATATAACTTTGGGGCCAATTCTCTTCTGTATAGTCTTGGGTATCCCATATATTATTGACATCCTTGAAAAAGTAATAATTTTTGTTGTGGTATTTAAATGTATTGGGCTTTAACACCAAATAAACGGTGAAGGCTGCAATGGTACTTTCAATATTTTCTACTCTTTTTGTATAGGCCTTTCTAAACTTATCTTCTCCTACCATTTTGAGTGTTAGTTTGGGCTCAATATTCGAAATGAACAAATTCCCATTAACCTCTACCCCATTAGTACAAATCACTGATGCAATCTTGCCGTCCTGATAGGTAAACCTTTCCACCTCATGATGCTTATACACCTCTCCCCCATGTTCCAACAACCTTCTCACCAAAAGCTTGGTAATTTGGCTTCCTCCATTCACACAACGATAAGAACTTTCAATAAATGAATTTACAGATAAAGCATGTACATAAAAAGGGGTTCTTGTGGCATCGCCTGCATACAGATAATTATTGCCAGACAACACTGCCCTTAAAGTTTCATTTTGGGTCAAGGAATCTATATAATCTTTGGCGCCCAAATTAAAAATCTCCGCATCATCATAATACGCCTTCCCGCGTTGCAAGGCGTACAGGGGAAACTTGGAACAAACTTCCCTTAATTTGGCACAATATTGACTTATGGCAATTCCCTCATCCGGAAATTGCTCCAACAGCACGCTTTCATAATTCTCATAACCTTGGGCGTGTTTATACTCCTTATCATCGCCCTCAAAAAGTATGACATCAAAACCATCTTCATCCATTTTTTTAAGCTTTAGCTCATCCATAATACCAATATATTTAAAGTATTGGTAAAGGTTTTGCCCCTCACTTAAGCCCCCAATATAGTGGACACCGGTATCAAAAATAGTTTTGTTTCTTACGAAGGTTTGAAGATTACCTCCATATTGATTGTTTTTCTCAAGCACACAGACACTATAGCCTTCCTTTGCCAAAATAATGGCAGACACCAATCCACCCAATCCACTACCTATAATGACAATATCATATGATTCTTTTAATTTCAAACTGCAATGGTTTTGTTAAGGATGACTAAATGTTGTTGTTCATATTGTATTGTGTAATTTTCTTGACTGCAAAATTCCCTAGTGGCCATATTCAAAAGAATGAGTTGAGCTACTGTAATATTTTCCAATAATTCCATTAATTCAACTTCTGAATATCCTTCTGCATTTACTATGAAGGTATCGGCTGGTGTTTTCAGCACTTCCTCAACCGACTCCAAATAGGCTATCTTACTGTTGTTGTTACTAATATAACTACTTTTTAATATGTCGCGCACATTTTTATTGGTAATACAGCTTATAATTTTTCGATCTGGACTATCTAAAGATAATAGAAAATCCAATTGTCCACAATCCTTTGAAAGGTGCAGAACCGTAGCCCGTTTATCCACCTGGTCCAAAATAGTTTTATAACGCTCGCCTTTCGCCTTCAAATCCTCTTTAACCTTAGCGAATAATTTATCTCCCTTATACCTAAAATCCTCCAAAACGATTTTATGAAAATACGCCTTTCCTTCCAATTGCTGCCTGAGAGCAGCATATTCGTCCTTAAAATATGCACTGATATTTTTAGTTTGCGCCCTCGTAGTCGTTCCAAAGTTATTTGTCCCAAAAGGAATTCTAGGTAATACCTTTAGAGTAATTTCGCCATCTTTGATAACAAAACTACCTTTTGGCAAGACTTCGGAATTTCCGTGAATGATTACAGGAACAATGTCTAGCTGAAACTGCTCTGCCAAATAAAAAGCACCTTTATGAAAACGCTTGATTTTGTTGGTTCTGGATCGCGTGCCTTCCGGAAAAGCCATCAATGAATACCCCTGATCCACTTTTTGTTGTAAATGAGAGATGCCATTTTCGATACCGCTCGACACCGGATAAAACCCAGCCAATTGCACAGCTTTTCCAAAAATTGGCGAATTATACACCCAATCGTTTACCAAAAATATAATCTTTGGATGCAGCATCCCAATGGCCAAAATATCCAGAAAAGAGGTATGGTTAGCAATAATTACAGCCTGTTTTTCAAAGGTTTCATTTGTAGGGTTAAGTATGGTTTTCTTTACAAAGGGATTGGTGTACAACACCGATTTCATGAACTTGGACACCACTTTATGGAACCATTTCATCTTCACTTTTTTACTAATAGGAATCAATGGCATAATGGCAACACTGTACAGTGACAGCAGCAAACCACTCAGCCCATAATACCCAAAAGAAACCACCGAATGCAATAACAAGCGTAACTTTATTGGCCGTTTAGTTCTACTTCCTATAAACAACCAGAATAACTCTGGCTGAATGGTAAAAGACACAATCATGGCCGATAGAATTCCGATAATGGAAACTACGGAAATTGTATATAGTGCAGGGTGTTTTGCAAAAATCATCACCCCTACTCCCAAAATGGTCGTTATCACCGAAAGAATTATAGACGTTTTATAGGTTACCAACATAGGCTCTCCAGTTCTATATTGGTGCAACAAGCCATTGGTGACAAAAATGCTATAATCAATTCCCAATCCAAAAATGAAAGACGAAATGATAATATTGAAAATATTAAACTGAACACCAAAGAGTCCCATCATTCCAACTGTCAAAAACCAGGTTAGCATAATAGGCAGCATGGTAACCAGCGTAAGTGAAACACTTCTATAAAAGAGCAAAAGCAATAGTACAACTACCAGAAAACAGTAACCCAACAGGTTATTGAAATCGTTTTTAAGATGCCCCAAAAACCGTTCGTTCATCTGCTGCCGATCAATAACCAAAACATTAGGTTGGTTTCCAAAAGCTCCAAGGACTTCATCCACCTGCTCTTCATTCACCTTAACAAGAGAGGTTACAGTAGTAAAACCATTTTTAGAACTAATATAATCGTCAACAGGAATAGCTTCAATGGCATGATAGCCCTCTAAGGGCAAAGGTTGAAAATCTGCATTCAATAACTTATAGAACTTTGTAAATGTAGCATCCTTAAACCCGAATGTCCTACCGCTTTCCACCAAATTATTTTCTACATCTTCTACTTTGGAATTATTCCAAAACGTACGCCATTTGTTGATATTTACTTGCTGTTTATCTTGAGATTGCACCAAAGCACCTAAGGAGCTAAAATTTATAATGGCATCTTCCTGTTTTAACTTGTTCAATTTTTCAAACACCAAGTCATTTG
Source organism: Mangrovimonas sp. YM274 (assembly GCF_030908385.1). Classification (NCBI taxonomy): domain Bacteria; kingdom Pseudomonadati; phylum Bacteroidota; class Flavobacteriia; order Flavobacteriales; family Flavobacteriaceae; genus Mangrovimonas; species Mangrovimonas sp. YM274. Next base: position 852,555 of record NZ_CP133091.1, on the reverse strand, counting down.
CAGCAATAGCATCTTGAGGAGAATTTCCATAGGCCGCCAAATACATAGATTTGGAGGCTATATTGGTAAGCGTATCCAAACGCTTTTGGGCAGCCATTAATGCCGGTGGTTCATAATTGAGCTTGCTGATATCCTGATTAAATTCTACTTTGGAATACGTAAATACGCTAATCACAAAGCCAATGGCCAAAAGAACAAAGGCCCACTTTTTACGGTGCCACGGAAACGATGCCAATGTATCAATCCAAGTAGATTTTGTTGTACGTTCTCTTGACTCCTTGTATACCTGCGGAATAAAAATTAGTGCAAAAACCGAAGCTCCCAAAACACTAATGGCCGCAAAAACACCTAAATCCTGGAGTGCCTGCGATTTCACAAACAATAGACATAAAAACGCCAAGGCAGTGGTTAAACTACTCATCAAAATAGGCTTAGTGATATCCTCATACAAGGCTTTCACGTTACTATTGCTCCTAATATGTGTTAATACATGTAACGAATAATCTAAGGTTACCCCCAAAAGCACCGATCCAATTCCTAAGGAAACTGCTGATATTTTTTCCCTAATAAGGAACAAAACTGCAATGGCTACTAATCCGCCAAAAAGAGTTGGTGTAAAAAGTACAATTGGCAACCATAGCCGTTTATAAAAAACGATTAGAATAATTAGCAAAACAGTCATGGCGATCCCTACCGTAAACTGAATATCCTTCTTAATCTGTTTGGCATTTTCAACAGCAATCAATGCTCCTCCAAAATATTCACTTTGTACGTTCTTATCTTGAAAACTCCTATTCAATGCATCTTGAAGTCCATATAGTTCCTCAGCAAACAAGGTATTTTGAGCCGTTTCACTAGAACTAAAATTTGGTGTAATAAACAGCAGTAGATGGTTTTGATCCTTACTCAACAAAAACCCATTATGTAAGGTAAACTCATCTCCAATATTTAACTGCCTTAGTTTATTAAGCCCCATAAACGAAATCCCCAAAGGATCCTTTAAAATAGTTTGCTTGGCAACAATTCCAGTTGGAGAAACTAACGTTTTATAATTGTTTTTGGTAATGGCATTTATACTGTCCTTAGCTAATTTGCTTTGAATAGTCGAGTAGTCCGCATCATCCAGAAATAAGGGAAGGTTTTCATAGACAAAATCCAAAGTTTGCAATGCCTGCTCATCCTTTACACGTCCCTGAACATCTTGAACATAAGCCGTAAAATTGGAACTAACACTATTCAAAAACTCTGAGGCATATTCCGTTAAATCTTCAACTTCACCATCAGGCTCCTTTGAAACATGTACAATAATTTTATCGGCAAAATTTACGGTTTGAAGTACCTTTTGAACATCAGAATCCTTTTCTTCAACAGGAATAAGCTTAGTGATATCTTCTTCAAAAACAATTTGGCTTGCCAGCCATGACAGTACAAGTACAGTCAATAGCATTCCAATAAAACCAATTGTTTTTCTTTTGGAAATAGTTTGGTATAGCGTGTAGAACACTTTAGCCATTCTTTAAAATCACTTTCTTTTTGTCAAAAATAGAAAAGAAAAGAAATCCTACCATTCCTGAAAGCGCGGACATGATAATTGCCAAAGTAAAACTCCCGATCAAATAGGCTTCAAAATGACGGATTGCCCCAAAATTAGACGTAATCTCTTCAATAGAATATGAAAAATCTACTCCTAAAATGTATTGTCCTATTTTTGAACTTGTATATAATACAAGTGGAATGAAAGGCGGCAAGCTTACATTAGAGAAAGCAAAGGCAATAGGCTTATTCAACTTTAAAAAAATAGCAAGGAAAATCACCAAAACAGTATGAAATCCCCAAAACGGCGATAGCCCAATAAACACTCCCAAGGCAATGGACAAAGCCTTTTTACTAGGCGAATCATAACTTCCCAGAAAGTCTTCTATCAAAAAACGCTTAACACCTTTTTTTTTAAGATTTCTATAGACCTCCCGCGGTTTTATGTAAAAGATGGTTAAAAACACCAACCAAGTGTTTAAAATACTTATTCGGGTAAAATCCTTGAAGGGCCTAAAGTGCGAAACTCTTTCACTTTCATCATAAAGCACTTGAATAGGTACATTTTTCACTTCAACGTCTCGCCATGCTGCCTTTACAATCACCTCAATTTCAAACTCAAACTTGGTAGTATAAAATTTAAGCGCCTTTAAATGCTTCAGTGGATAAAGTCGAAAGCCCGATTGGGTATCGTCCAATTTGATTCCAGTCTCAAACCAAAACCAAAAATTGGAAAACTTATTCCCAAAACTACTTTTGGAGGGCACCCCTTCCTGACTCATATTACGCGCTCCAATAAGCAGTAACTCTCCCGTAGGATGATTTTCTAAAGCCTCTAAAAACACGGGGATATCACTAGGAAAATGCTGCCCATCTGAATCGATGGTAATAACATAGTCATAAGTCAGCTCCACAGCTTTTTTAAACCCTTCCCTTAAAGCAACACCTTTCCCTTTGTTCTCATTAAAATGCAGACAATGAATATTAGTGTAAGATTGCAATATTGACTTAGTTGCATCTGTCGAACCGTCATTAACAACCAAGATATCATCTGTGTATTCCAAGACTCCATCAAGAACCCTTTGCAAGGTGCGATGGTTATTGTATGTAGGAATCAACACACAAGCCTTAAGGTCTTTGATTTTTTGTGAGATTGGGTCCGTATTCACTGAAATGAAAGCTTATTCTATTAGAGCTTCGAAATTACTGTTTTTTCTTCAGTTGTAAAGACTTTAGACTGTAAAATATAGTCCTTAATATGCCCTTTAAGGTTGGAAGAATTGATGTTTTTGAATTCACTCAGCAGCATCGATTTATCCTCTTCTATATCCTCTTTGTATTTCAATAGTTTAGGTGTATTTTCCTGAATTCCCAAACGCACAAAGCGTGGTTCAATGGCATTAGGCTCCTTAGCAATTGCAAACTCAATTAAAGACACACCTTCCATAAAGCCTGCTTTTTTTTCTTTTATGGTTGGGGCTTGCTTAGCTTTTAGTGCAATGGCAGCTCCTTTATAAGCCACCAATGAAATATTGTCATCCTTGGTAACCGCAGACAAAGATTTATAGAAAACCTCAACTTTTGAGCTATCATGAGCAGCTTCTTTATAGGCGCTGCGAACCTCTGCCAAGTCCAAACTTTGCATCAAAAGAAAAGCTCCAGCCAAAAGAAACAATGTTTTCATCCTTTTACTACTTTAAAGACAGAAGATAATTTAAGGGCAACAGTATCATTGAATTTTGTTGCATTTTTAACCTTGACCAAATTATCATCTTTGGAAATAGACAGGTCTAAATGTAATACAGGCGTAAGCTCTGGATTGATAATAGCCATAAACTTTACATTGCTACAAGATTCCATAAACAGCTTTTCACCTACAATCTCTTCCGTGAGTTCTTTAATAATCTGCATCATGCACACACCAGGAGTTACTGGGTTTCCAGGAAAATGCCCCTTGAACACTTCGTGCTCCTTGTTTATCGTTATTTTTGCCGTCGCAGATTGATCAGCGACAGCTATTTCATTTACGGTATAAAAATCCTTTAACAACATATCTTTATTTAAATCCCAAGGTCACTGTCCCTCTAGGTATCTTATTTAATTTTGGCTAGAATTGGAATTTGTAGAATACTCCAAACTGCAATACCCCATTTAACACATTGTCGTCAAACAGTTCGTCTCCTTCTTCAAACTCCTCCCAATATCCATCTCTTATATCAATTATGCCTTGCTTATATCGAAGTTCAAGCCCCAATCCAAAGGGAAACTCATAACCCACACCTCCAAAAAAGGAAAAATCAAAAGGGGTAATGTCTGCATCCTCATCGGAAACATTTACTTCCACACTAGGCCCAACCAACAAGTGCAAGCCCAAATTTGGCACTACAAAAAATTTATTGGACAAAGCAAAACCAATATATTTTATATCAACATCTCCACTTTCGCCCATGGCGTTCCTCTCATATCCTTGATTGGAAAACGAAGCTTCAGCTTGTAACTCGTAAAAACTCACAAAATGAACATTGGCAAACATAGCTCCTTGAAACCCCAATTTAGATTCTGACCTTGGAAGGTTGGAAACCGTAGAAGAATTGAATCCTAATTTAAGCCCGGGACGTACCTTTACCTGCGAAAAACCAAAGGTAACAGCAGCCATAACAAACAGAAAAGTCAATGATAAATGTTTCATAGTATTGGTTATTTGATTGATTTAAGGTTAATTTTCAACTTAATATTATGGTGTGTAATCTCAATCTTTTTAGCTAATCCCCTCTCTATATCATTAAACAAAAAACTTACTTTTTCTTTACTCCCCTTTGTTCTCAGCACCTCAAGTAATTGATCATTTTTAAAAAAATAAAAATGAGGCTTCCCATTTAATTCTGCTTCAAAAATATGGAAATTATCCTTGCTATAAGCGTTCTCAATTTGTATCGGACTTTGAACAAATACCAAAAAATCATCCCGCAAAATGTTGATAAGCATTTTTTTGTCCAATTCCTCCAAAATATAATTCACCGTAAAAACCTCATTTTCAAAACTAAAATCGAACAATTTATTCCCCATCTCTGTGGTAAACACCACCCTATGCTTGCTTTCCTCTATCTTTTTTACAATTAAAAGACCTCCAAAAGTCTTGCCGTAAACCTCAATGTTTGCTTTGTAAACATAATCTTTAGATACATCCGAAAAATAAGGATTTACAATCAAAGCCGCTTTTTCTTCTATTTGAAAGCCTTGCCGTTTTGGATACGAACCGCAGGCAACCAACAAAAGTAGCCCTATGCTAATGAGCAAATATCTCGTCATCCAAAGGAGGGTTTAGTACTTTATTATTGAAAACAATTTTGGTATAGTCCCCTGAAGGTTCTACCATTTTAACCTCTACAACATCCCCTTCTCCATTAAACGTAATTTGAAAGTTTTTTATGAATTTTGAAAACCTAGTATCCTTTGGAGCAAAATGAACTTCGCTAGACTTATCAATTGTAAAATAGGCAATATCAAAAGCCGTGTCGTCAAACATATCGCCTTTAACACTTCTAACGATAAGAGTATTTAATTCCTTAAACATTTTATTGGCCCCCAAATCCACATCGCTTTTCTTGCCTTCATCATCTATATACAGGGTTTCATTTTTAAAAATCACCTGATACTGAAAAGGCTCCAAATAAGCCCATTTTAATAAATCTGGTGATTTAAAGGCCATATTCCCCTTGGTCACTATGTCCTCAGACAAAAAGTCCATATGCTTATACTGCGTAAAATCGCTCACAATAGAATTGGTAGCCAATGCCAAAGATTTGACCTTATCTTTTAAAGCATTGGCTTGTGAAGCGGTCATTGGGGTTTGCGCCTTCAATGTTCCAAACACTAATAACAAAAAGTAGACAAGGTTACGCATAAGCTTTCATGTTACAAAGTGAATCTACCGAAACAGATTCCAGGTTTTCTTGGCGTAAAAATAGCAATAACTGTTCCAAAACCCTTACCGATTTTTCGCTTGTATCATGTAAAAGGATAATGTCGCCTTTTTTAAGATTGGTGGTAATTCTTTTTAGAATTTCTGTTTCACTCAATGAAGTAGTGTCCAAAGAACGTTTGTTCCAACCAACAGACTGCAGCCCCAATATTTTCAAAGCCTTTGCAATATTAGGATTGGTAACTCCAAATGCTGGCCGGTATAGCTGTAATTGCAATCCCGAATGCTTTTTGGCAATAGCGTTGGTTTGTGTTAATTCCGAAACCACCTTCGAGGTTGGCAAAAACCCAAAACTAGAGCGATGCGAAAAGGTATGGTTTCCTACGGTATGTCCCTCTTCCAAAATACGTTTAAAAAGTTCGGGGTGTGCCGCAATATGCTTCCCGATACAAAAGAATGTAGCTTTCGCATTATAGACCTTTAAAAGCTCCAATACTCTTGGAGTATACTCTGGATTAGGTCCATCATCGAACGTTATGGCCACTTGGTTTTTAACGGTTTTCGGACAAAAGTTAATGGAAGGTACGTGGTAGTTCCAACCAACAAAAGCAGACCCCATAGCAGTCAATGCTAACCATAAAAACACTACTACTAAAAACCAAAAAATTGAAATGTCATAAACAGTAGAAAGGAGCAGCAAACTTACAAAAACAAAAACTGCCGCTATATTTACCGTTTTAAATTTTAACATTGCTGTACTAAGGTAAAGCTGTGATTCTCGCCTCTGTACTGATTGTACAACAACACATTTTTTATATCTGTAACCGTACGATTATTGTATTGAAGTACTTCCGGCAAAGACTGTGTCTTCAATATTTTAACCGCAACCCAAAATGCAAAAGAGGACGCAGTATTAAATTCTCCACATAAATGTTTATAGCATACTTGTGGGGTATTTTGAAGCAATCCACTTGATAAAGTTTCATAATAACCATCAAACTGGACATCGCCATTATTCCCCAATACAACAACATCAATATCTTCAACAGACAAACCATTGGCAAATAAAAACGCTTCTACCTCAATGTTTAATTCTGATTTTGGCAAAGTATTAAAAACAGTCACCGCAGTTAGTTTTGCGTAAGAATGTTCCGTTTTTTCGTTGGATAGCACAAAAAAGTTAGCGCCTTCCCCATAAATAGCTCCTTTGGTATTCGAGTTTAAAACCTGTAATGAATCTTCTGCTTCCGCTTTTATATGATTCACCAGCTTATGAAGCTCTACCGTATAATCGCCAATTTCATCAACTCCTCCTATTAAAATATGTTTTGCCTCATCCAACTCCAGTTGCAGTTTGGCATCCATCAAGGCTGATTCAAAAGAGACACTAGAGTGCACATAGGTAAAATTATACCCCTTACATTGTAGTTCCAATGCTATTTGCCCTCCCACCGTATTATGAGTAGACTGTATAAAGGAGGTAGGGGTAAGGTATTGTTCATTATTATCCAAGATAGCGCTGAGAAATTTTTCAGAATCCTTTAGACATCCCATTCCTGTTCCTGTAATAATAGCATCTACTTCCTCCAGTCCTGCGTCTTTTAATGCAATTTTAGATGCTACCACTCCCATCTTGATTCCTTTTGCCATCCTACGCGCAGCAGCAGGGGGAATATAATCCTTATAATTAGGGTTCACCACAGGCAAAACCAGTTCTTTATAGGACAACACTTCATTTAAAAACTCAGTACTATCAAATGTTTTTTGAGCAGAAATAGATCCGATGCTATTTATATATACACTTCTCATTAGGCTTCTTTTGAAAATATCACAGTGGAACAATTTCCTCCAAAACCAAACGAATTGGACATTACCGTGTGTAACTCCTTTGATTTTAAGGTCGCCTCTGGTTGAATATGAAAGGCTTCCATGGGAGTTTTATAGTTTAAGTTTGGAAAAATCTCATTGTGCTGAAGAGCCAAAATAGAGTACACCGCTTCTATAGCTCCTGCAGCTGCCAATGTATGGCCGGTAAAAGCTTTTGTTGAACTGAATTCAGGAACCGCATCTCCAAAAACCCTTATGATAGCACGTCCTTCAGACAAATCGTTATTTCCTGTGGATGTGCCATGAGCATTGATATAATCGATATCCTTAGGCTCCAATCCTGCTACTTGAAGTGCTTTTTCCATCGCTAAAGTTGCCCCATCCCCAAAATCGGATGACGCAGTTTGGTGAAAGGCGTCGTTGGCATTACCATAACCTTTTACATAAGCCAATACCGGTTTGTTTTCAGCTTCTACCACAGCATCCGACTCTAAAACCAAGAAAGCAGCAGCCTCTCCCAGATTTAATCCTTTACGGTGTTCATCAAAAGGCGTATTGTAGGTATCCGACAGAATCATCAAGGTTTTAAACCCATTAATAGTAAACTTCGACAAACAATCCGCACCACCAACCACGACCCGGTCCAACTGACCAGATTTAATCAATCGAGCTCCAAACATAATAGCATTGGCAGCCGAAGAACACGCCGTACTAATTGTGGTTACCAAGCCTTTTTCAATACCGAGTTGTTCCGCTATTTTTTGGGTAGAATCACCAGCATGGTGCCCATGGATGTATTTTTGAACCGCTTGGTTGTTTGGATATTCGTAATAATATTTCTCGGTCATGTCCATACCACCTACGCTGGTAGCAGAAACCAATCCTGTTTTATATTGCGAAATATCAAATATCCCTGCACTATCAACAGCCTGTTTGGCCGCCACGCCACCAAGAAGTGCCGTCCTGGAATAATTGTTTTCTGGAGATAACCCCAATTGAGTTATGAGCTCTTGATTTGTGGCAGCAATTTCGCCCACCATAATATCATCTCTGTGAATGGTTTCGATTTTGGAAATTCTGGAAATTCCCTTATTTCCCAAAATCAGCGATTGGTAATTTTCGGCCACATTGTTACCTATGGCAGAAACTATCCCCATTCCAGTTATAGCTACTCCTTTCCCCATTAAAAAAAATTACTTGGTTCTGTGTTCAGAAATATAAGCGGCCATCGTGTTGATAGATTCAAAAATGGCACGTCCTTCTTTTGGATCGGTAAGCTTAATCCCGTAGTTTTTATCGAGCATTACAATCAATTCCAAGGCATCAATAGAGTCCAAACCAAGGCCATCGCCAAACAGCATATCATCATCTGCAATATCGGCAACCACCATATCTTCCAAATTTAATTGCTCTATAATGTTCTCTTTCAATTCTTGTTTTAAAGCTTCCATATTTAAGTATTGTATAATGTTAAAATTTGTTCTCTTGTATGAGGAAGTCCAGAATTTTTGGAAACCAAATACAAAAATGCTTCGTAATCATCTGTATCATAATCTACCCATCCGCATAACACTTGGTCTGCTTTTCCGCTTTCCAAAAGGCTGTTTGCTGAAGTCAACAAATGATCGGCATTAAATCTGTCAAATATAAAAAAACTATTTTCAGAATACAGTTTATATTTTATACTAATCTCCCCTATACAAATATTAGGCAGCGTGTATACAAATACTGCCGGACTTGGGTAATATTTTTCTTTATTTTGAATGGAGGTTTGGTGAGCCCTATCAGTATCTAAACTAGAAGCTCTATTGGATAGCACAATGGCTATGTTATTTTCAGCATCTAAATTCAATTGCTCATTTTTAAGGATTGCTTCAGCCGTTAGAAAAGCTAATTTACTCAAGTTATCCATCTTAAAGAACTTAGGGTATTTTAACCCAAACGACTTATAAGCAGCTTTGATAAATTCTGCAAAATCAGATTGCCTCCCCTCAAAAAGAGTATCTCCCTTTAAGGTCACTTTTCCATCCCTTATCGAAGCATATGAACAAATGTTTACTGCTGACTCCATTATCTATTTCTTTTGACAAACCAACATAGTATGGTATTCTCCCAAAGGTTGGTCTTCCTTAACCACAAGCCCTGCATTATTTACAACTTCCATTAACTCCTTGGCTTGGTACATTTTGCTATTTCCGTTGGCTAGAACAGTAAAATATAATGACGTGGCCTCCAAAATAAATTTAGCATTGTCAAAGCGCTGTCTATCCGTAAAGGTTTCTACAATAATAAGCTCAGCCTTATCGTCCATGGCATTGGCACAGATGGTTAAAATCTTTTCTATTTCCGGTTTTGAAAAACAATCCAAAAATTGGCATAACCAAATTGTATCGGCTCCTGCCGGTATTTTAGGATCTTTAGATAGCCAATCAATTTCATATGGATGCACCCGATCCTGCACGCCTTCTTGTTCTACATTTGCCATGGCTTTTGTCAATTGGCCTGGAAGGTCCACCATAGTGACCTTCACCTCCTTATTGAACTTACTACAACGTATTGAGAACTTACCGGTATTAGCACCAATATCAAAAATATGTTTACGCTCTTTGGCGAATACTTTTTTTAATGCTTCTCCAAAAATATCATCGGAATAATGATGGTCAAAATCGAACCAAGACTTTTGCTGTTGGGGCGATAATTTAGACAACCCTTCATAAATGGTACTCCAATCCCCCAATTCCTTTAGTCCTTGAGGTTTTCCCGTTTTAATGGCATCTTCTAAATGATACAACCCTTTATAGCAGACATCTTGAGTAAAGTTGATATTTACATTAACGGTTTCGTTGTAGGTCAAAAAATAGCCCGTCGTAGTAATTTCGTAATTGCCTTGAGCATCTTTCGTTACAATATCCGAACTCTCGGCAATTTCAAGTAACACCCCAACTCCATATGCACTTAACGACAATTCTTCTGCAATCCCCTCTATGGAAATCCCTCCCTTCTTTCGGTATTGAAAAATCTTATCAAATACACCTAATTTACGAAGCGAGACAACTGCTTGAAATACGAAGGGTGCAAAAGCAATTTTGTGAGCCTCTTCAAGGGCATCGATTGCACGAATAGAATTGTTTGCCATAGTTTTGCGGTTTATTGCGTTGGTTTTTGAAAAATTACAGCCGTATTACAACCTCCAAATCCTGAGGCTGTTTTTAAAAAGGTCTGCATATTATGTGGTGTTGTGTATGTTATTACATTTATTGGCTGGCTCACTCCCATGGTTTCAAAACCTAGAGATTTGAACAATGTTTTATTGTGTACGGAATGCATACCGACAATGGTTTCCAATAATCCAGAAGCTCCCAATGTATGCCCAAAATACCCTTTCAAACTGTTTAACGGCACCTCATGCAGCCCCATTCTATTGAAGGCTATCGCCTCCATTTCGTCATTAAACAAAGTGGCCGTTCCATGGGCTGATATGTAATCTATGTTTTCAGGTTTAATACCCGCTTCCTTAAATGCCGTTCCCATACTCCTATACAATCCTTCACCGGTTCTTGATGGTCCTGAAATATGATTGGCATCGTTACAGGAGCCTTCTCCCAAAATGGCCATGGCCTCATCTGCCAAATTAGTATCATCCTTTGTTACCAAAATGCTCGCTGCCACTTCCCCTATATTAATCCCCTTTCTATGTTTATCATAAGGTTTGCAAAGTTCATTACTCATGGCTTGAAAAGAATTGAAACCAGACAATATAAACTCACTTACCACATCTCCACTTACCACAAATACATGGTCATACACATTTTGCTCAATATACCTCTTGGCTATAGCTACCGATAAAATTCCAGACACACAGGCATTAGATACCACAATAGCCTCGTTTTTAAAACCAAAAAACGCTTTTACAACCCTGCCGAGTTCACTTAAATAAGCCCTTTCCTTTGGAAACGGATTATCAGCGTCCAACACATCTACATTTCCTTTTGTAGTAGAAATAATCAAACCAACACGTTCATCTAATGTAATGTTGGATGCTTCAATAACCTTTTGCAGGGAAACAATCATCATTTGTTCCAATCTCGTGTAATCGTCTTGAGATTGCAGTTCATGGAATGCCGCTTGTAGTTTTCCTGTATTTATTAAAGAAGAGTAAAATGGTTCTGCATGCAGTGTTTCATTTTCAACCAATGCAAGTCCCGTAACTTCAGACTTAATATGCTCTACAACCGTAGGACTGTCAAAGCCTAGTGATGAAACAATGTTGTTATGTGAAACGTATATCTTATTCATCCAGCAACCCCACTTTTTGCTTCCAATCCATAAAAAACGTCGGAATGTTTAGTGACAGATCTCCTTCTCCAATATTATCGACAAATACTTGAATGGTTTCACCTGTGCATACCAATTGCTTTTTCTGATTGTATATTTCATAACGAAATACCATTTTGGCAGCAGGTGTATCCACATAAATGGTTTTAACAGTGGCCACATCGCCGTACTTCAAGGGTAGCTTATGGTCTGTACTAGATTTTACGATAGGCGTAGCATACCCATGCTCCTTTTGATCTAAATATGAAATACCGTGTTTTCTACCAAAGGCTTCCCTTCCATCTTCAAAATATTGAATATAATTGCCATGCCATACAATACCGAGAGGATCGGTTTCTACAAAGCGCACCCTCACCTCACTTTCATGAACTATTTCCTTGTGTTTAGACCGCATTTTTCTTTTCATTATAAACAATAGCAATTAGGGTAGTTAATATAAAGAATATAAATAATAATGTTATCTCAGGAACAATATCCAATAGAGTAGCATGTCGTAAAAATACGTCGTAAAAAGCATTGAGCCCCCAATTCATTGGTGAAATATTAGACAGCAATTGCATAAACTTGGGCATGATAAATACTGGCACCCAAACACCGCCTATTGCAGCCAATATCACCACAAATGTAGCTCCAAATGGTGCCGACTGTTCTTGAGTCTTGGCCACAGTTCCCAACAACAAGCCTAAACCTATGGCTGCCAAACCGGAAAAAATAGCCACCACGAACAACAAGAGCAAGCGCCCTGACACATCCAATGCAGGAAGTCCCATAGAAGGAAATACATACACCCCTACCAACAACATCAAAACAAACTGAACTAAACAGACCAATAAATACAGAATGGTCTTCCCTCCCAATACCGTGGCGTAGGATACCGGATTGGTTCGTAAACGCACAAAAGTTCCCTGACTTTTTTCCTTCACCATGTTGATGGACAAAGGAACAATGATAAAAAAGATGGCAAATAAGGTCCAAGCCGGGACATTATGCTGTACGGAATTAGGCAGCACATCCCGCCCCTCTATTTTGGGCAGAATTTCTTTGAATGTAATAAAATTGTCCGTTTCAAAAATGGCCTCTTCTGGATTGTCTGAGATCTGCTCTTGAAAAGCTTTGTAAATAGATTGTGTTTCTATTTTTGATATCATTTTATCAATCCCATTTTTCACAGAACTTTTAAAAGATTGCTGTGTTGCCGGATCAAAATACAACCTTACTTCTTTGTTTTCCACAATACGTTGCGGCAAGGTATCGGCCTCTTCTCCCATTACTTTAGCCATAATACCATCCACATTATTGGCTATTTTCTGTTGCAAATCCTGCGTTAACTGCTCCGGAATTATTACAGCCAATTGATAATCTCCTTTAGACACCAAATTTTTGGCTTCCTCTTCGGTTTGTTTCTCTATTACTTCAAAAGAATTGGAATCTTCCAAACCGTTCAGCATGGTTTTGGCCACCTCTCCGTGATCGTTGTCTACAATCAAAACAGGGATTTTAACATCCTTTACTGTTTGAAAGGTACTATCCTGAATTAAGGTGATGGTAATGATAAGTACCAAAGGCATGACAAATAAAATGGCGACCCCTCCAATGTCCCTGAAGAGGAGCAAGAATTCCTTGTATGTAGACGCCCATAATTTATGCATGATCCCTAAGTGCTTTTCCGGTTAAACTTAGGAATACATCTTCAAGGTTATGAGCTCCTTCATTATTGGCAATTAACGTGGACGGCTGACCTTCAACAATAATTTGCCCATGATCTATAATAGCCACTTTGGTACAGAAATTCTCTGCTTCATTAAGGTGATGAGATGTGTAAATAATTGTGGTTCCATTGGAGTTGAGTTCCTGTAAGAACTGTATAATGACATTTTTGGATTGCACATCTACCCCAACCGTAGGCTCATCCAAAAACAATACTTTTGGTTCGTGAAGAATACTGGCAATCAAATTTACACGACGCTTCATACCGCCCGAAAAAGTTTCGATGCGCTTATTCGCAAATTTACCTAAGCCCAAATGCTCTAAATAAGCGGATATTTTATCATGCAAATGCTTGCCTTTTAAACCGTACATACTTCCAAAATACTGAAGGTTTTCAAAAGCTGTTAAAGAAGGATACAGGGCATATTCCTGAGGAACAATACCGATTAATTGCTTCAGTTTTTTCCTATTTTCTTTATAGGTCAATCCCCCAATGGTAAAACTTCCCGAAGAGGGTTTTACCAAGGCACACAAAATGGAAATCAATGTCGTTTTTCCAGCGCCATTGGGCCCCAAAAGCCCAAATATTTCCTTTTCGGCAATATGCAAATCCAAATCAAGGACCGAGTAAGCATCGCTTCCTTTATACTTTTTGGATATGTGCTCAATGGTAATCATGGGGTTCTATATGGCTTTCTTCAATTTCTTAAAGAATTCTTCTTCTCTATCTGCAATATGCTCCAATTGTGTCGCCACTTTTACATAGGCATCCACTTGGGCACTTCGGTTTTTATATATTCTAGAAGCCTCTAGGGCAAAATCTCTCCACAAATCCCCAATTTCAGTGATTTCTTTGGAAAGTACTTCCAACCTAGGATTCTTTAAAATACTACTAGCTTCCTGCAAAAATGCCCCATAGATATACCTAAAACCTCCGCCTCCGGTACCAATCTCTTCCTGCATTCTTACAATCTGACCCAAGTAGTGATTAGCAAGTTTCACACCTTTGGTTTTAGGCCATTTTTTAATGAGTTTTGCCGTATATCGGATGCCTTTCACACCAATAAGCGGCATAGGCGCCAACATATCTTTACAAGTATGCTTAATGCCTTTTACAATAGCACTTTCTATTTTTAGTTTTTCCGGAAAATCGATTGGGTAATAAATTTGTCCTTTTGGCGCAAAAGCTCCTTTTGCAAACCTTACCTTTTCCAGTTCTTTATCTGTTAAGGTCGTAACGGTTTCCATAACGGGGTCGCTTATCAGGTAGTTGCTGTCCTCTTTCCCGTAAACCACTAAATTATGAGCATTAAAATGAAAGCGATAATCATCTGGAAAATACACAAGATTATATACGCCAACCTGTAGCCCTACTGGATTATTATTGTTCAGGTTTTCATCCAATCTGGCCTTGGCCAATTTGGGGTCCTTAAACTTTTCGCGTTTAATTTTGATACCAACCCGCTTAGCAAAACGTTTAAAAATAACACCTGGTAAAGCACGATACGTAACCGCAGGTGCATGATTTACCTTCACAAAAGGCACATAACAAAAAAACAATCCAGAACCAATTCCAAAAGCCAGCGGTTCACTAATATTAAACCCATGATGCCTCATTAAATTGGAAATCACACCATTCTCACAATGTGCTGATTGTTGGTGCTTAAATTCAATTTTCATCTGGGGTATTATTTTTTAAATCTGGGGTTTTATACAATGTAATATCTTTTAACTCTTCCAATGATATTTCGAATACATCGGCATAGCGCTGTAACATACTATTGGAAAGCATCTTGAACACCTTGGGTTTAAAATGCCGTTTCACTCGCCATTGCCAAAGTCCAACATAACTAGCCAAAATGGATACGTCCATTTTATGGCATTCCATATAAAACTCTATTGGACTAGTTTGCTTATTTAGAACACGCTCTTTAGCAATTGAAATGCGACTTTGAATTTCCTCTATCGCATTATTTAAGGCTATGGTTTTAGGATCCCAACCAGAACTTAACTCAGTAACATATTTTCCGTCCTCGCCAACAGCATAACACAATTCCTTTTGGCTAGTGGACTGCAGATTACTTTTATCCTGAGGCACCTCTTCCTTTTTCATATCCTTTACTTTCTTTCTTGGATAAATAAGTTCATCTCACAAGATAATAATTCCTTCTCTTCTTGACGTACCTTGCACTCAAAAGTACAGATGCTATAATCATCTGAATCAAACCTGGATTTAAGTGTTGCTTGAGAAGTTATAATTTCTCCAACTTTTGGACACTCAATAATAGTGACCTTTTTTATGGCACTAATAAAACCGATGAGCTTCTTTTCTTGCAGAACCTCCTCTCCTTGCCGCGTATAATAGCTCTTTCCAACAATGGCAGAACAAGTTTGGGCCGCATGCTCCACCATGCCTGCCTCATTAAAACGGCCTTGTTCAATAAAAATATTATCTGGTTTTATTTCGAAAGAAGTGGATACATGATCATCTCCAATAGAAAGAATATAATCCACCATTAAAAAGGGGGGCCTATGTGGCAAAAACTGAGAAATCTCCAAAGCTTTAAACACCTCTTCCATTAACTTGCAATAACCGTTTTCATTTCGCCAAAAGCGATTTCTTCTCCTACATTATCATAGACTTTTACATGTACCATGGTCACTCCCATAATTTCGTGTAAAATTGTAGCTTTTGTTGTAATGGTATCCCCTATTAGCGGTAATTTATTTATCACCGTTTTTTTAATGGAACCAATATAACCTGTGGGCGCCTCCTCGCCTCTACTAAAATAATCATACCCGGTATGTAACGCTACTGTTTGCGCCATATTCTCTACCATTCCAGGCTCAGAGAAACGACCATTCGACACCAGGATATTAGTATCGACAACTTTAAAAGAAGATACCACTTCTGTTTTCGAAAACTCCTCCAACGCATCCACCATTACAAATGGATTTCGTTGCGGAATTAAAGGCAACACATCATGGATTGGAAAGACCTCTTTTATCATACTAGCAAACAGTTAAAAAAGCATAGGCATAAGAAAAACGGGCGCTTTCAGGAACAGACAACAAAATCTTATCTCCTTTCTTTAGCCTGCCAGAGCTTACAAGTTCTTCCAACATAATATATATTGAAGCCGAACCTACATTTCCTACAGTTGCTAGGTTGGTAAACCAATTTTCCATAGGGATATGTACACCGTTGGCCTTCATTTGTTCGTATAAGGACTCCTTAAAATAATAAGATGAAATATGGGGCAAGAAGTAATCAACATCAGACGGTGCCAAATCATGTTTTTCTAAAGCAAGCTTTAAACTATCTACACCTTTTTCCAGAATGTATTGATCCAACAATTTCACATCTTGTTTGGCTGCAAAAATAGATTGCTGGCTCCACTCCTCCGATTGGTATTCACTCCACCCCTTCAAAGTTCCGTCGGTCATTTTATCACTACCGGCATACATGCATGCCTCCAACTCATATGCATAGGAATAACCTTCCATCCACTCAATACGCAATGGACAATCGCCTTTTGGTGCATTCTCCAACAAAAAGGCTCCTGCTCCATCAGAAAGCATCCATCTCAGGAAATCCTTATTAAAAGCTATTATTGGCTTTTCTTCCAACTCCTTTAAATGTTCCACCTCACTGGAATAAATAGTTGCTCTAAACCAAGAAGACGTTCTCTCGGACCCCGAACAAACCGCATTATTGGTCTGCCCTGATTTTACCGACAAAAACCCATATTTAAGGGCGTTCATTCCTGAACAACACGCTCCCGACGGGGAGTTAATTTCTGCATTTCCGCTTTTAAGAGCTCCATGAACCATGGCAGCATGCGAGGGTAAAATTTGATCTGGACTAGAAGTTCCACAAGACAAAAGTTCTATCTCCTCTGCCTGAAACTTGTCGTCACAAAGGTTTGCAATAGCCTCTTTTGCCAACTCTGCATTATTATGAGTAATATTTCCCTCTTCATCCAGTGCATAATATCTTGTCTTGATTTGGTTGTTTCTCAAAACAAGGCGGCGTCCTTTGGATGGCACCCCATTTATCGCTCCCAATTTTGCTTCCATTTCCTCATTGCCAATGGGACGATTTGGCAAAAATTTTGATATTCTGGTTATGTAAACTTCTTTCATATTTAAAATTAGGGCCTTCTTTGTTATGAAACAGATGAAAAATACATCTTATCTCGTTTTATCTTGGCATGTAGGGGCATATAGGTCAACAAAAATAGAATAAAAACTATAGGAGCAATAACCCAAATCGCAAATAATAGGTAATATTTGAAAATTTTAATCCAAAAAGGGCGTTTTGATGCATCCTCCTTTGTTTTGTTTTTTATCAAATTGGCCCACTTCGAAAATAGCACATTGGCCCTTTGGTCTGCCATTACCAAAAATGGCTTGATTACAACAGCTCCTTTATCTAATAAACGCTCCTGCAGAGCATTATAGTTTCCTGTATCTAACACTTTCGAAATTACCCCACCAAACTTTACCGATTCGTCAATATCCTTTTGAGACACCCCGGGTTTTGGAAAGATGCCCAGATAACGCTTCTTTTCACCGGTAAACATCCACTTTACAATGGTAATGACACTTACATGGTTGATATGCCTATCCACCAAAACAATATTCCCTACCAATTCTGCACCTATACCCTTTAATTTCCCCTTTACTTTTTCTTGCGCCATAATCCACATATTTCTACAGCCAATAACCGTAACAACCTTGGTATCTGCCAATAGCTTCTTTCCTTCTTCACTCTCCAAAAATGAATTGGCAGGAATTGAAGGTGTAAGGTACCATACACTATAACCAAAAATTACTAGGTCATATGTAGTGTCTTTGATGTATTGTGGAATTGGCTTTATTTTTTGAGGAACTTCCAAAAAAGATTCTGGAAAGGCATCTAAAAACTGATTTTTAGGCCACGGAAAAGGAAATGGTGTTTCCATCTCAATTTCCAAAAAGTCTATATGATGCTCCTCTGCCTTTAAAGGCGCACTAATATTATTGACAATTTCTGTAAGCTGACCCGATTGGGAATAGTGAATTACAAGTACT
The DNA here is from genome assembly GCF_030908385.1 of Mangrovimonas sp. YM274. NCBI lineage: Bacteria > Pseudomonadati > Bacteroidota > Flavobacteriia > Flavobacteriales > Flavobacteriaceae > Mangrovimonas > Mangrovimonas sp. YM274. The sequence goes on along the minus strand of NZ_CP133091.1, from coordinate 834,155 downwards.
TTTTTCAAAAACTGATTTTTTCCGTAATTACGGAAATATTAAGCAAAAATAAAATCAAGTTTATGAATCATTTTCGCTTTTCCAAAAATCGAAATAATTGAACCATTGTAATGGATATTTTTCAAGAATCCAGGTAAGACTTTTGGTGTATTCTTCCAGAAGGCCATCAGCATCCCTATGCTTGGACTCGGCCTTTCTTGTGTATAAATGATAATGCCTATTGGTTTCCTTCATTACATAGACAAATAATACCGGAACTCGCAGCCTGGAAGCTAACACAAAGGGGCCTGCGGGAAATTGCGCCTTTTCCCCAAAGAGATCATGGGTTAAAAACTTTGCGCCCTTTACATACCGATCGCCGGTAATACATACCAATTCATTTCTGGCCAAAGCAGCATTGATCTCAAAAATATGGGAAAGGTCTTCCCTAATTAGAATAAGTTTGATCTTGGATTTTCCAGTAACGCTCTCCAAGTACTCCTTGATGGCTGTATGCTCCACATCGGTAGTGAGCAAGTTTATGGATGCATAGCCCTCCAATTCTCCAAAAAAGTGTTCGGCTATTTCAAAATTCCCAACATGGGCACTAATTAAAATACCTCCTTTTTTCTTTTTGAGGGCCTCTTCTAAAAGCTCCACCCCATCAAACTGATAGGTAAAATAATCTCTTAACCCAGAAGAAATAGCTACTTTATCTATAATGGTCTTACCAAAAACGTAGTAATTTCTATAGATGCTCAATAGGCTTTTCAAGACAGAATAACCACGCCTTTTTCTAAAGTAGTAGTAGATAGATTTTGAACTATCGAAAGCAAATAAGCAATAATAGGCAGCTACAAAACAAAGAATAAGGTAAGCAGATACTACTCCAAATTTTTGCATAAAGAATACAAAGATTCTATATCCAAAAACGGTACCTCTGGATTTACCTTCCCATTCAGTAGCCATAAAATAACAGAGTAAAAGTGCTTAGCTTAATTTCGTTTCTATAAGATTATAAAAATCTTGTAACGTCACTACGTTCACGAAGTCTTCTCCTACAAGCTTAACACCAAAATTAGATTCGATAGCAACAACCAAATCCACAAAATCCAAACTATCCAGCTCCAAAGTTTCCTTCAAATTAGCTCCTGCAGATATATCATCTTCTTCAACCTCAAACTCATCAACCAAAAAGTTGTTTATCTTCTCAATGATAACTTCTTTATCCATTATCTCACGCTTATTTTTTAATTATTAATGCGGAATTTGTCCCTCCAAATCCAAAAGAATTGGACAAAAATACATCAAATTTTTTATCTATTGTTTCTGCTACCAAATTTAATTTAGCCGCGGCCTCATCAGGTTCTCCAAGATTTATATTAGGTGCTATAAAGTCATTCTGCATCATCAAAATGGAGTAAATAACCTCACTCGCCCCTGCCATCCAACATTCATGTCCTGTCATGGATTTAGTAGAACTTACATATGGGCCATTTTCACCAAAAACCGAAAAGATTGCTTTCGCCTCATTGGCATCCCCTACTGGAGTAGAAGTGGCATGCGCATTTACATATTCAATATCAGAAGGGTTGATTGCAGCCTGATTGATAGCCATATTCATCGCTCTTGCAGGACCATCTACATTTGGGGTAGAAATATGATCGCCATTAGAAGAAAATCCATACCCTAAAACTTCGCCATAAATAGTGGCTCCTCGTGCTACGGCAGACTCATACGTTTCCAAAACCAAGGTTGCCGCTCCTCCGCTAGGCACCAAGCCATCCCTGTCCTTATCAAACGGCCTTGATGCTTTATGCGGATCTTCTGTATGCACCGAAAACACACCCAAACCATCAAAGCTAGCCATAGCCAACTTATTGATTTCTTGGGCGCCTCCACAAATCACGCAATCCTGCATACCACTTTTAATTAAATGGTAAGCCATGCCTATTGCATGAGACCCACTGGCACAAGCGGCACTAATGGTAAAATTGATACCTTTAAGTTTGAAAATAGTTGACAAATTCATGGTTACGGAAGAATTCATTCCTTGAAAAATTGCTCCAGAACCAACTAATGTGGTGTCCTTTTTCTCCCGAATTTTATCTACAGATTCAATAACCGATTTCGCCGTACTATCGTTTCCATAGAGAATTCCCACCTCATGTTGATCCAAAAAGTCCTGATCGATTTTTGCATTCTTTAAAGCTTCCAAAGTAGCCACATAAGCATACTCTCCTTCCTCCCCCAAACTAATGCGCTGGCGTCTGGAGAGCAATCCCTTAAGATTAGGCTGAGAAACCATTCCGGTTAAGGGAGATCGATACCCAAAAGCTATCCGGTCTTCGTCCACAACAATCCCTGATTTCCCTTCATAGAGGGACTGTTTTACCTGTTCTAAATTTTCTCCAATGCATGAGTAAATACCCATACCCGATATTACAACTCTTCTCATCTAACGACCAAAATTAGGAGTAAATACCTCCATTAATATTTATGACTTCCCCGGTAATATAAGATGCTTTGTCTGAAACTAAAAATGATACGGCGTGCGCCACTTCTTCCGGCTCCCCAAAACGATTTAAAGGAATCATACCTTTTAACTCCTTTTCATCCAGCTCTGCCGTCATATCAGATTTTATAAATCCTGGCGCCACTGCATTAACAGTGATTTTTCGTTTGGCTACTTCTTGGGCCAACGCCTTAGTGGCACCTATCAATGCCCCTTTGGCAGCCGAATAATTGGTTTGCCCTGCTGTACCCTTAACTCCAGATACGGACGCCACGTTCACAATGCGACCAAAACGATTGCGCAAAAGTTTTTGAATAAAGAAATTGGTAACATTATAAAATCCGTTCAGGGACGTATTGATTACATCCTGCCAGTCATTTTGAGGCATCCACATAAACAATCCGTCTTTTGTAATTCCTGCATTGTTTACAACAACCTCAACAACAGCCTCTTTATTAGCCTCCTGCCATGCTTCTAGAGCACTTGTAACTTCCTCGGCATTGGCTACATTAAATTTTATAATTTCGGCAGTATTACCCTCTGCCTCTACAGCTTGTTTGGTTTCTAACGCTGCGGTTTCATTACTATTGTAATTAATGATGATATGGTAATTGGTATCTTTTGCTAGTTGAATACAAATGGCTCGTCCTATTCCTCTTGACCCACCTGTGATTATGGCACATTTCATTTAGTTAGTTTTTATAGCGGATAATATTTTGCAATTATAGGTTTTATTGGAACAATTCCAAGTTTTGATACCAAGTATTATTCAATACCTCTCCATTAGCATCTATAAACCCCCATTCCTTATCTTTTTTTACCCTAGCTAAACCATCAATAAAGCCAAAATTAGGCAGCTCCAAACCAAAATTCCTCATTGCTCTTCTACCTCCAATCCCAAATCCTCCCATACGAGAATGAATATCATACTCATCTTGAATAACCAATTTTCCAGTTTTATCAATAAAGCCCCAACGCTTTTTTAACTTTACTGGCGCTAAACCATCTTTACTAAAAACATCCGCATCTTTAAATTTATAATCTATAACTAATTCTCCAGATGTATTAATATATCCCCATTTATTTTTAAGCATTACGGGGGCTAGTCCATTTAAAAAAGCTCTTGCCTTATCAAATTGAGGTTCAACAACCCACTCGCCTTTATTGTTTATGAAACCTACAAAATCATCTTTTTTCGCATATGTAAACTCACCATTATAGGAAAAATCCCATATTTTTCTCGCTCCTTCTACCACTTTAAACTTCCCCTCTATTATCAAGCCTACTTCCTCATTTTCATTCTCGACAACAACATTCCCTAAATAAACATTACCAACCCTTCTGTAATTGGGTTCAACAAAATACTTCCCTTTAACATCAATAATCCCCCATTTCCCATCAGGGGAAACCCTTGCATAACCATTTACAAAATCATGTACTTTTTCAAACTTAGGTTCAACAATATAATTGCCTAACGTATCTATAAAACCAACCTTACCATCCTCTGATCTAACAATAGCAAAACCCTCTGAAAAATCATAATATTTAACAGTCTTAACGTTTTTAAGAACCTCCTCTCCTTTTCTATTTATATAAAACCAACGATCCCCATCATAAGCTAAGGCTATTCCTGAATTAAATTCTTTAACTCTTACAAACTTAGGTTGAATTTGCCATTCTCCATTCCTATTAATAAATCCCCATTTTTCATTGGCGCCCATAGCCTCAGCTAAATCTTCAACAAAATCTTTAGCAGACTCAAATTGTGGACTTATTTGCCATTCGCCAGATTTATTTAGATAACCATACTTGTCGTCAAATCTTGCAAGTGCCAATTCCTGAGAAAACCCTTTAGAAATAAAAAAAATTAGCACAAATAAAATTGAATTAAATCTCATAAGATTAACAGCTTTATATTAATAAATTACGAAAAACAATAATTAAACCCCACAACCAATCCTTCCCGGGCAAAATCCAAAATGAAACAGCCTAGTGCGACATGATAAACTCCTTCACCTTGTTCACAAACGGGTACATGGCGACATCTTCCTTAAACACAGGGACGATTGCCCTAATATCATCGTAAATCTTCTTTGTTTTGGAAGACACTTTCCCCTGCAGTTCTAAACATTCAATGGCTTGGACTATGGTAATAAGTTCTATGCCCACAACCTCAAAAGCATTCTCTATTACTTTTTTGGTAATCAAGGCCGCATTGGTCCCCATACTAACAATATCCTGATTGTCATTATTGTTAGGGATACTGTGCACATACATCGGGTTGGACAACATCTGGTTTTCTGCAGTTGTGGATGTTGCTGTAAACTGTACTCCCTGCATCCCAAAATTCAATCCCAATGTACCAAGGTTTACAAAAGGAGGAAGAATATCATTCAACCTAGCGTTTAACAAATAATTTAATTGACGTTCGGCCAACATACTTGTTTTGGCCACTACGGTTTTCAATTTATCCATTTCTAAGGACACATAGTCTCCATGGAAATTCCCGCCATGGTACACATGTTGCTTAGCCACATCTACAATAGGATTGTCATTTGCAGAATTAACTTCTTCTATCAAAATTTTCTCTACACCTTTTAAAGTGTCCAAGACAGGTCCCAATATTTGAGGGACGCATCTTAGGGAATAATACTCTTGTACTTTTTCCTTGAATACAGACACATCATCATTATTGGTGTAAAGATGATGTTCGCGCTTGCGGGTTAATTGACTATCACTTAAATGCGCTCGCATATTATTGGCAACTTCCCTTTGACCTATATGTAATTTAGAGCCATTTAACTCTTCCGAAAGATGGTCGTCATAGGCCTGTACAATTTCATTTATGGAAGCCGAGGCCGAGGTAATCCACCCCAAAAGCCTTTTGGTGTAAATAGCATTTACTATTCCAATTCCTGTCATCACCGAAGTTCCATTCATCAAGGCCAAACCTTCCCTAAGCTCTACTGAGATAGGTTGCAAGCCTTCTATTTCAAACACTTCCTTTGTTGCCTTTCGTTCACCTTTATAGAACACTTCACCTTCCCCTATCAACACCAAGGCCAAATGGGCCAATTGTACCAAATCTCCACTAGCACCTACACCTCCATGTTCATAAATTAGAGGAATGATATTTCTGTTGATCAGCTCCACCATTAATTCAATAACCGAAACATGAACTCCCGAATACCCCAAAGACAGCGTATTCAGTCGTGCCACCATGGCAGCCTTTACATACATCGGGCCAATAGGTTGCCCTGTACCAGAAGAGTGACTGCGTATAAGGTTATACTGCAACTGAATACGTTCAGAATCCTTAATCTTATACTGCGCCATTGGGCCAAACCCAGTATTAACTCCATAAATGACCTTATTTTCAGAAAACGTCTTTAAAAAATTAAAGCTCTTACTCACTCGCTCCAAAACTATTTCATCAATTTGAATTGGAGTATCCTCAAAAATAATTTTATAAAAATCTTCAATACCTAGTTTCCCGTCAAATGTTAGCATCTATATGTAATAAGGGTTATTTTTATGATTAAATTTTAATAACTAAAACGAAAGTAGTTATTTTGGTTAGCAAATTTAAAATAATAAATGAATTTATTCCACAAAGCCCATGAGCGATACTAGTGTTGATGTTTTAATTATAGGAGCTGGTCCTTCGGGCTGTGTTTCTGCCGCTTATTTGCACAAACAAGGTTTTAATATCAAAGTGATAGAAAAAAGCCAATTTCCTCGTTTTGTCATTGGAGAAAGTCTATTGCCTAGATGCATGGACCATTTTGAAGAAGTCGGGTTATTGGACTGCTTAAAAGCTCAAAATTTTGAAGTAAAAGCCGGTGCTCGTTTTTTAAGAGATGATATTGTCTGCAATTTCGACTTTAGTAAAAAGCATACGGAAGGCTGGAACTGGACTTGGCAGGTACCAAGAGCGGATTTTGATAATACACTAGCCCTAGAGCTTCAAAAATGGGGTGTGGACATAAAATTTCAACATGAAGTTGTTGATGTGGACATAAAAGATGATGGGACTTCTACAACCAAAGTCAAGGACGAATATGGAAATGACTATTCCATAGACGCCAAGTTCATCGTAGATTCTAGTGGCTACGGAAGGGTTTTGCCTAGACTTCTGGATTTGGATAAACCTTCTTCAATTCCTGAACACTCCTCCATTTTCACTCATGTAAAAGACCTAAAACGTCCAGAAGGCAGAGAAGGCACCTTGATAACCTTTGATGTTTTGGACAAAGACACTTGGTTTTGGGTAATTCCATTTTCAAACGGTATTACCAGTATTGGATTTGTCGGTAAAAATGAATTGATAGATGCTTATGAAGGTTCATCTACGGAACGCATGAAAGCCATGCTTAAGCTTTCCAAATATTACAGCGAGCGATTTGAGGATTTAGATTTTGAATTTGCCCCGGTTTGCATCAGGAATTATTCCAAAGCTGTAAAAAAATTCTACGGAAAAGGCTTTGTACTTACAGGCAACAGTGCTGAATTTCTGGATCCCGTATTTTCATCGGGGGTGACCTTCGCCACAGAATCTGCATTGCAATCGGCGAAACTCATAGCCAAAGAATTAAATGGTGAAAATGTAGATTGGGAAACAGACTACGCCGATTACATAAAATCTGGAGTTAACGTATTCGCCACCTACGTGAAGGAATGGTACACAGGAAATCTACAAACCTTATTCTTCCACAGACCAGAAAACCAAGAGGTCAAAAAACAAATTTGTGCAGTATTGGCAGGTTACGTTTGGGACCAAACCAATCCCTTTGTCAAAAAACACAACCGTATTGTTGCCTCATTGGCACACCTCATTAATATGGAAAAAGAAAAAAGCGAATAGTTTCCTATTCGCTTTTACTTCTACTTTATTTACTGTCTTGACCAGTCTTTACTTTAACTTTTATCAAAATATCTTCCTTCTTCTTTTTATAAAATTCAAGCACAAATTCATTCTCCTTAGTTTTAATTACCCTATCCACACTAAATTGATGAACTTCTAAATCATCAGTAACATTTCTAGTATCAAATATATTATCCTTTGCAACATCACCCGTAAGGTCATCTATTTTATAGGCTGTTAAATAGCCTCCATGTCCATCCGAATGCAGAGCCGGTCTTTGATTCAATTCCAAATCAATATTTTTAACATTATCCAAAAACAGCAAATAGTGAGCATTATCAGCAAACAAATATGAATAAGACATCCCTCCCTTATATATTTTACTGTAATCAAATACCTGTCCAATTTTAGGCTTACCATATTGTATTTTAGGTAACTTTTTCATCCATGCCAATTCACCCGAACTACCAATTTTAGCAATTAACATATCATTGTAATGATAGGTATAATAGACAACTCCTTTAGAAGTGGTATGACGAATCACATACTTTTGCTCTCCAACTAGAACTAAACTCCCATCAGCCTTAACAATAAGGTCATTTAATCTCAAATATTTAAACTCTACTTCATCATCCTTCTCCTTTTTCTCATTTTTTCTTTTCGTTCTATCACTAACATACTGATTCAAAATCTCTAAAGGAATTTCATAATAATGCTTATCTATCAACTCCCCGTCTCTTGTAACCTTAAAAGTAAACAAGCCATCAGAATTCGACAATTGAAATTTACTCGTTGCATTACTGAAGAATCCATTTTTCAACCCACTGTTATAAAACCCTGCACAGATAATAAACCCTTCAGGAGATTCAAATAGTGAAATTCCATTTATGTATTTATCCTCTACTTCAATTTTGGTAATTTCAATTTCATTATCACCTTGTAAAAGCCTAAACAGTTCAATATGATAATTAGCCTCTTCATCCTTTTTCCTCTTTTTGTCATCATTACTATCATCATGAAACACTTTAACCAACATATAACCATCTCCATTAGAGTCTACGGCAAAATCTAGTGCATCCATTCGTCGTTCTGTATATGGCATTTTATATTCCTTTGCCCACAACTTATTTAGATTAGAATCATACACATTAATCCCAATAACATCATAACTTTTGGTGTCTCTTTTTACTTCCGGCTTTTTCCTGTAATGAGCCAATAATTTTGAACCATCTTTAGACTTTAAAAAATCAAATTTATCAACAACTCCAAACATCCCGGTAATTCCCTGCCAACCAGGTATGTTTAACAAAGCTACGCCTGGACCTCCTGCTAAATGGCCTGAAAAATCAATGAGCTTTTTGGGCTCTCCAATGAACTCTCCTTTCTCGAAATCTATTTCCCAGAAAAAAAGCTGTTCATGTTGAGTCTTTCTACCTGTCCATGAGGAATAAAAGAAATAGTAACGACCTCCCACTTCTTCCATTCCCTCAACTACATAGTTATCTGGAAAATCTAAATACTCCTTACTGGAAATTAGAGACAAGTCATCCACATTGAACTTTTGAATCACGATATATTTTCTCCATGGTTTTACCGTCAAAATTTCGTTTTCTTGACTGAAATAAAACTTTTTCGCGGCATCATAAACTTGATAAGGCTCGCTAATTGAATAGTCAAAATCTTGAGATAGGCTTTTTTGAGCTTGTAAAGTTGTAAAAACTAAAAAGCAACAAACTAAAATTCTAATTTTTTTCATCGGTTTATTTTGATTAATAACGTCCAAACATACCTATTCCAAATCTATATTTTCATGTAAAATTTAACTTTCAAATTAAAAATATTTGAAAGAAACTTCTTAAACTCTAGTAATCAAAACTTAAGACTGTTAATAAAATTTGCAATTTTTAATTTTTACCCAACCGTACATTTCTTCCTTATAGCACTATTCAATACGAACAAATTTTACTATCTTAATCTTTGATTTTCAACCCCATAAACAACAATAAAAATCAATTTAGATTATTTTATCAGATACAACTTTGAATAGATCAACAACTATAAAACCAATGAGCATTTCAAAACAAATTCGCAATTTCACTATTATCTCTATATTGGTTTTATCATTAATTTTAGTCTTTTTCTCTAATCGATCAGCTCCCATAGAAGAACCGCCACAACCCAAAATGACAACCTCCAGCGTAGTTGAAAAAACATCTGTTTCGAATGCTCCGGACTACTCTAAACTCCCTATCCATATACCGGAAGAAAAGTTTAAGCCGTTATTAGCCTTTTACAATCAACAACTCATTGACAACCTCCAAAAGGAACTCTATAACAATCCACAATGGAAACGACTCATCGAAAGCAAGAAGATGTCCGTAGGGCTTGTAGACCTCAACAATCCAGAACAGCCGCGTTTTGCTTTTTTAAATGGCGATTTAATGATGTATGCAGCCAGCCTGCCAAAGATTGCCGTATTATTAGCTACGCAAGACGCCCTCGAAAAAGGGGAACTGGAAGAAACCGATGACATTTTAAACGATATGCGTTTAATGATTAGCAAATCCAATAACCAAGCCACCACGCGCTTAATTGACCGTCTAGGGTTTGAAAAGATAGAAAGTGTGGTTCGTGGTCCTAAATACCAATTGTATCAAGAAGACAAGGGAGGCGGACTTTGGGTTGGCAAGCGATATGCCGCTTCTGGCCCCACCAATAGAGACCCTTTAAAAAACCTAAGTCATGCCGCCTCTGTAACACAAGTTTGCCGCTTTTACTATATGTTACTTAACGGAAAACTAGTTACTCGTGAGCGCTCAAAGAAAATGTTGGATATTATGGAAAATCCCGAACTGCATCACAAATTTGTTAATACCCTTGACCGAATCGCGCCAAATGCCCGCCTGTTTAGAAAGTCTGGAACTTGGCAAAATTGGCACGCCGATTCTATTTTGGTTTGGGGTGAAGAAAGAAAATATATTTTAGTAGCTTTGGTAGAAAACAAATTTGGAGAACAGATTATCAGGGATTTAGTCGTTCCTGTTGAAACCGCCATAAAGATGTAAATATGCCCAATACCAAAGGACTCAAAGCCTACCTCCTACGGGTATTTGATATCAATGAAGATGAACTGCAAAAAACACTCCTGTTGCAGCTCAACATTTTTTTGATTGTTACCACCCTTCTCATTGTAAAACCAACCATAAATTCCATATTTCTTTCGGAGCTTACAGCAAAAGCCCTTCCTATAGGCTATATTCTCACGGCCATTTTTGCTATGGCAGGTTCGTATTTTTATGACAAAGCCCTTGAAAAATGGTCTCTCATAAAAATAATCAACCGTACATTTCTAGGCTCAGTCCTCATTCTCATTCTATTTGGTATAGCGTTAAACCTTCATTTGGGATTAAGGTATCTACTTTATATCCCCTATGTGTTCATTGCCATCTACGGATTGCTAACCACTTCTCAATTTTGGCTCTTCGCCAATATGCTTTACAATGCCAGAGAAGCTAAACGTGTTTTTGGATTCATAGGTGCTGGTGCAATTGCTGGAGGCATTGCTGGCGGCTATATCACCTCACTTCTTTCAATGTTCATGCCTTCTGAGGACCTCTTGTTCGTGGCCGCCGCCCTCCTATTTTGCTGTATCCCCATCACCGGTTACCTCTGGCGCTCTGAAATAATTAAACATCACAGCCGATTTGTCACTCATAAAAGCACTCAAAACGGACAATCGCCATTAAAGCTCATTAAGCAATCTCACTTGCTATCCCTTTTGGCTGTAGTTATAGGTATTAGTGTAATTGTAGCTAAATTGGTTGATTACCAATATAACCACTATGCTTCAGAGCTTATTGAAAACCCTGAAGAACTAACAGCTTTTTTTGGTTTTTGGCTTTCCACACTAAGTGTCATTTCATTAGTTATTCAACTATTCTTTACTAAACACATTGTAGGAACTTTTGGAGTTGGAAAGTCCTTGCTTTGGTTACCTGCAGGCATTCTTTTCGGATCTATTTTATTGGTATTCATGCCTGAACTTTGGGTGATCGTCCTCATTAAAATTGCGGATGGAAGTTTAAAACAATCCGTAAACAAGGCGGCCACAGAACTTTTGGTAATCCCCATTCCTATTAATATCAAAAAAAAGACCAAAACCTTTATTGATGTAGTTATCGATAGTATTGCAACAGGTATTGCAGGGTTCCTACTTATTTTCATTATCAACGGGTTACAATTACATCGTATTTATGTTAGCTTGCTAACAATAGCTTTTATCTGTACTTGGATTTTCTTCATCTTCAAAGTTCGGAAGGCTTACATTCTGGCCTTTAGAAAACTTTTGGACACCTCACACCCCAAAAGCAGTAAAGAAGAGGCGCACAAACCGGAGCTTCCCGTCACTTCCATTATCAATAGCATCAAACGGGTGTTTGAACAAGGTACGGAATCGCAAATTTTGCACATGTTAAACCGAACTTTGGAACAACCAGATGAGCGTTTTTTCAACGCAATCAAAGGGCTTCTCAAGCACAGTTCACCCAAAGTAAAAGCCTTGGCCATAGAGAATCTCTACTTTCTTAAAAAGGAGAACCTTTCCCCTATTATTGAACCCTTAATGTATGACCCAGACCAAGAATTGACTACCAATGCTTTGCGATATATCATTCATAAAAACAGAAAACACCCAAAGGCTGTATTTGAAAAGTATGTAAGCAGCGATGATGAATCCATTAAAAACGCAGTGCTCATAAGTCTATCAATGGAGTTTCAACACAAACAGCAATTATTGCAAAAATTTGAGTTTGAAAATTGGCTCAACAAAGCCATCAACGAATATAACAACAGTGAAAATTCCACTTACAAAAAAACTAAAATCTTAGCCATTTTAGAAGCTATCGGCCATTCCAGACTACAAAAATACGACTACATCATTAAAAATGAATTTGGCAACCAAGACTCCGAAATTGCCAATGCAGCCATTATCAGCGCGGGGCTTACAAAGTCCTTCGACTATGTAGAAGCTATTGCCTCCCAACTATCCAAAAAGGAAACAAGAGCAACCGCCGAAGAAGTACTTCGCAATTACGGCCCCAAAATTATTGATGTATTGGTACAAAAAACTTTAAATGAAGATCTTTCTATTGATGACGCCCATTTTGTTCCTTCTGTAATTGAGTCGTTTGCATCGCAGCAGGCGGTTGATGGACTTATTGAACTTATAGACACCACCGAACATGCTGTGACAATTGCCGCTATAGAATCGCTTCAAAACTTAAAATGGGAACACCCCTCCTTAAAAATAAAGGACCAATTTGTGGTCGACAAAATTCTGGACGAATGCCATTTGTATCAAAGTACACTCTCGTCTATACATTCACAGATCATCCTCGATTTTAAAGAAAAAAACGAATATAAAGACCATAGCGCAATTGATGATGCCAGACGAGGCCTTATGCAAATTTTAGAACAACGCTTGGACCGTCAATTGCATCGCATCTTTAAATTTTTAGGAATTAAATACCCACCCCACGAAATTGAACCCATCTTAGATATCATCATTAATGGTGAAGAAGAACAGCGTACCAATGCCATCGAATTTTTGGACAACGTATTGGACATGCACCTAAAAAGAGAATTGATTCCTATTGCCGAATCCGTGATTATTGCAGATAAAATCTCAGAGGAAATGATTCACAAATTAAACTTAACTGTTTACAGTGAAGCAGAATGCTACAAGGTATTGTTACAAAGGCATGACATTAAAATTAAACATGCCGTACTGTATTTGATTGAAAAAATAAACCAGAAAAAATTCATTCCTCTAGTGGATATTGTCCTGAATGACCAAAGTAAAACCGTTCGACAACAAGCTTACACAATTAAAAAGCAATTGCAAGGGCTTCCTTAATCTCTAATAAGTGCATCTATTTTAGATGCCAACATCAAATGGTCATAAGCTGAATTTTTATTAAGCACATTGGACATTAAACAAACCGCATACCGAGAGCCGTCTGGCTGTTCCACAATAGCCACCGAATTCATATAATTATACACATTGCCCTCATAATCGCCGCACCCAGGATTTTTACTTCGGTCGCATTTGTAAAAGCTCCCGGATTTATAATACACCGCCGCGCTATCCAATTTTTTGGAAGCCGCATATCGGATACGTCTATCGGTTAAATACAATAAGCGTTTCATCTCCAAGCTAGAAGCCTTATCTATAAAATCTCCCTTTTCCAAAGCTACCATGTATTTCATCAAACCAATTGGAGTTCCTATACTGCCCCCTGTTCCCGGTATATGATTTCCTGCTCCATTAGTAAAAAATTTCCCTAAACGCCATTCGTCTTCCGTAATTCCAATATCCCTCAAGGGCTGATTAACAATTTTTATAGCCAATTCAGACAGTTCCTTTTTAGGTGTTTCTTTAAAATAGGATTCAGCTTCTTCAAAGGTTAAATCGGGGTATTTATCTTCAAACACATGCATCAACAAGGCTTCGCGCCACACCACACTAGCTGCACCATTATTACTTACCGAAACCATATTATCCAACCATTCATAAAGCGTAAACACGTCCTTTTCATTTACCTTCCGCTTCACCATTTTTTGAGTTTCCAAATTATAAACAGGCACCGTATGATGATCATACAAAGCCCAGTCACCCGCCTTTATTGTCTTAGCTTTCATCAAGGCTAAACGCTTGTCAAAATCGTTTGGATAGACACGGCAAAGTCCCTCAAAAAAAGATGCCAACACTACCAACTTCCCAACGCTACCAGGTTGATACCCCACCGTTTCCCTATGTTGGGCATACCGTACCGGATGCCCCTCCGTCATATCCAAAACCGTCAAAGAATAGTTTTTATCCAAGCCTTTAAAAAGGGCATCCACTTTCTTTTGGAGCGCATCATCTACTGCCGGCATCCCTAAAAATTCATCTTTTCTGCTCAGCAAATTCAACTTTATGGAATCCATTGGGTAAAAGGCTCCTGCTGGAATACGATGGCTTTCAACCTCTCCTTTTTTAACCCGTTCCCAATACACCAAACGTTTGATTCCTGTGCGGTCATAACCATCTATGGGATAAAATGAGGATAACGAAAGTCCCATAGCTACTATTAGAATACCAATGCCAAATCTTAATTTCATAATTTATAGTTTTGTATTGAGTGAAAGTGTTTTTTGCATATCTACTATAGGCGAAATAGACTCCAAATAGGTGGAGCTTTTGGCTCGTTTATTTTCCACAAAAGGCCTTACCTGAAACAACCACAGTTTCCCATCTTTAAAGCCCAATTCCACATCATAAGGCCCTTGAATTCCTTGTGCTTCCATTTTATCCACAAGTGTTTTACTAAATAGATTTATTTGCCTTCGGGTATCAGGACTTAAAATAGGCTCCTCAAAAGTGGCAACATGTTTCTCTGTGCCACCGGTTTGCGGCAAGGAATTATAAAATGGTTCACGGGAAGGCGCAATTAAACGATTACTGCCATTGGAAGCAATGGCCCAAGTTTCGGCGACCTGCCCATCTACAGCACCACCAACGCCTCTACTAAAAGCCACGGTAATCTCATCGGTTTTTCCAGAAGTGACACCTTTGGTAATCATCACCCCCGAAAAATCATTGTCCACCCCAGGAATCACTACGATAGAAGGATATACATTTTCTGGATTGGTCAAATATTTTTGGCGCCATTTAAAGCTGCGTTCTGTATAAGGCGACGCCCAAACGGTCTTGATTCCTTGAATGATTTTTTCTTTTTCAAGAACGTTGAACAAGGTCAAATTCAAGCCCGCCCCTGTAAAACTTTTAAGATCTTCCATATTGGTATCACTTCTCAAAAACACGGGCACACTGCCCAAATCACCTCCTAAAATGGAGGTAAATGAAGTCTCCAAATTGCCCACAAAAGCATCGGTTAAAGGCATTTCAATAATCAAATTTCGCAATTGAGCTAATTCCTTTAGCTGATATGCTTCGACCGTTTTAGCTGATTTCCCTTGCTCGCTCATTTGTCGTGCATTGGCAAAAATGCTATTCAAATATTCCCAGTAAGTCTGCTCCTTTCCAGGAATGGTTTGTTTCATATGTTCCAAAAACACCCCAAAAGGAATCACAAAGCCATTAACTACATGGTCTGGAAAATTTTGTTTCAACTCACCCAAATTGGCAGCTTTCGGTCCACAATAAATACCTGATGAAGCGGCATTGACCTCACTTAGGCTCATCGTCGTATTACGATCCAGTTTGATTTTCTCCACTGGCACCGTAATCATTTCATGACTTTGTTCTGCTTTACTAAACAGCTTGCGCTCTTCATCGGTCATGTCACTTTCCAATTTCATAATTACAGTACCTGAATTGGAAACCGCATAAAATACTTTTTCGCCGGCATGCTTTTTAAAAGAGGCCACATTAGCACTGGAAACTGCTGCGTTGGGGATTCCCAAATTTCTGGCCAATAATTGTACATGCGACACAAGATTCCCTTCGGAAACATTTAAAATTCCAGCCACTGGTTTCAAATCGGAAGGCGGCCTTCCGAACACATAAATATTATTGGGATTGACTTCCATATTTTCGGCAGAACCTTCCACAACTACCAATTCTCCAAACGCGTATCCAGGATTCAAACCATGGATGTGACTTTGGTTATTCAAGTTCAAAACGTGGTTGCTCAAAGAGGAAGCTTCGGTTATAAAATTCCCCAACTTCCCAATACTATTTCCCAAATACAAGGCCACAGAACCTCTAATTCTATCATCCAAAAACCCATGAGCCAAGGGTTCGAATCCTTCGTAAAGAGACACCACAGACCCAAAAACGGCACTATTCTTTCCTGTTCCCCATTCCAATTGTTGTCTTACTGCTACCAAAAGATCCTGCAAACCTTCCAAAGCAGCTTCATTACTCCCCTTTTCAGAAAGAGATACTTGCAACTGGTCCCATTCCCACAACTCTGTATACCCCGAAGCAGCCGAGGCCATACTGAGATAACAAATTTTATCGGTTAAGGATTTTAAATCTTCCTCAGGATATTCGGCAATTTGCTTGGTGATCAACAATTCCAATTTCAAGGACAAATCAAATAAGGCCAAACGCCCTTGAGGAGAGGACTCTTCCAACATATGCTCCCTAATGTACCACATGGCATCCGCCGAGGCTTCAATGGTTTCGGTGATTGGAGCATTGGTATAACCTTCAATAAACCCACTGAAATATGAAGCGATATCTTTATTGGTCACATCTTTTAAATAATCTGACAACGAAGCCACTTGCACGGGTTCAAAAAAGCGCTCCATAGTTTTCACCAATTCATCCAAATCCTTTTGAAGCCCCGGGGTAAGCTTGCTCCCCTGACTTTTTTTGAATTCTTCAACTTTGGAGATGTCCGACACTTCCGGTTGGCCGTGAATTTTAATTCTTAAATTCATAAATGGCTCATAGGCATCTGCAACCGCTTTGGATTGACTGCGCATAAGTTGCGCCACATTATCATCACCGGCATGCGGCAAATCTTTTATCGCCTGACGCAAGAAGTAAAAATGCTTGTCTATATAGCTGTCATTAGCAAGCAACTCAATAAAAAACCCTTTTCCCCAAGCCTCTTCATCTTCTGCTTGAATGGCTCCCCTGTAAAATTGCGCTTTTCGGTTAATCCATCCATCATCAACTGATTTTAGATATTTCTCCAACATGTACTGCTTGATTCGAGAATGGTAATTGGCCTTATCCCAAAAGGCATCAACATCGGTAGACGCCAAAATCTGCCCCAAATACACATGGTTCTGCTCCCCTAAAGCTACAACCTCTTCCTTGTACCTAGCATGTTGTACACCGTCTCCCTCACAAGGTTCTTTTGGCATATTAATGCTTCCATCCTCGCAGAACCAACGAATGTCACGATATGGCCCCCGCGCATCTACCTTATAGGCAGCAATCATGGATTTAATTTTTGCATTGTCGATGGTTGTAGAATTGGAATGCTGTGAAAAAACTAAAAAAGGAACACAAAGTAAGAAGATAAGAAGGGCTTTGATTGGCTTCATAGTGTATCAATTTGATTTACAACTAATTTAGAAAAATTTTCGCATAACTAACTGATTCTCTTACAAAAAACAAAATCTTAATCTGGTAACTTTTCAAAATTCAATAACAGAAAATATCACTACCTTTAAGACTACCCCCATCCCTACACAACTTAAAAGAACATCCAAATGAATTTCAAATGAGAACTTTCTTTTTTACAATCTGTTGTTCCCTATTATTGTTTACCTGCAAAGAACAACCTTCAAGCGAAATTTCGTCAACGGAGACGGCCTCCAAAAATGATTACTTACACAAAAAAATCGTTGATTTGTCTCACGACTACTCCAGGGAAACCGTGTATTGGGTGACAGCCAAGGAATTTGAAAAAGACACGGTGTTTATGGGACCTACCGACAGGGGGTATTTTTACTCTGCTTTTAACATTTCCACTGCGGAACACGGTGGCACCCATATTGACGCTCCCATCCATTTCTCTGAAAACGGACAATCGGTGGAAGAATTGCCTTTGGAACACCTTATAGGACCGGCCATTAAAATTGATGTTTCTTCCAAAGCACTAGAAAATCCCGATTATCTAATCGGTATTGAAGACCTAACTGATTGGGAAACCAAAGAAGGGAAGACCATCCCTGATGGTAGCATTGTTCTGTTACAAACAGGATTTTCTAGATATTAACCCAACAAACTGCAGTATTTGGGCACCGAAGAACGTGGCGAGGCTGCTGTTGCCAAACTTCATTTCCCTGGACTTTCCCCTGAAGCAGCCGAATGGTTGGTAACCAACAGAAACATTCACGCCATTGGCATTGACACGCCAAGCATCGATTATGGACAATCGCAATATTTCAAAAGCCATGTCATATTGCTCTCCAAAAACATTCCCGCTTTTGAAAACCTCACCAATTTGAATTTACTCCCCGCACAAGGCTTTGAAATCATTGCCCTCCCCATGAAAATTAAAGGCGGTAGCGGCGCTCCTTTACGAATTGTAGCGCTTTTGAATCCTTAGGTCAACTATCAATTGAACCTTTTCAGAATAACTTTTATTACATACAAAATATTCACTGTACAAATACAAAAACAAAAAATCCGCAACTTCTTGACAAACAAGCATGTTACGGATTTTTGCAGTACTGAAGGCGGGACTTGAACCCGCACGAACTAATGTTCATTGGATTTTAAGTCCAACGTGTCTACCAATTCCACCACTTCAGCGTAATACCATAATAGTTCAGAGCGAAAGACGGGATTTGAACCCGCGACCCTCACCTTGGCAAGGTGATGCTCTACCCCTGAGCTACTTTCGCAATAAAGCAATTTATTTAAAAGAACGTCTATCTCAATTGCGAGGGCAAATTTAAAACAATTCTTAGAATTGCAAAGCCTTTTTCAATAAAAATATTTATTTTTTTTATGCCTGTTTCTTTTTCAGCAACATACGTTTTATATCGTTCAGCTTCATTAGGGCTTCCACCGGTGTTAAGGTATCAATATCGGTAGTTACAATCTCTTCCCGGATCTGCTCCAACAACGGATCATCAAGATTAAAAAAGCTCAATTGCATCTCGTCATTGAGGTTTTTCACCTTATCCGTAAGCTCCTCACTGGAATGCGATTTCTCCAATTGTTTCAAAATTTTATTGGCTCGATGAATGACCTGCTGAGGCATCCCCGCCATTTTGGCTACGTGGATACCAAAACTGTGGGCACTTCCGCCTTCTACAAGCTTTCTCAAGAACAGCACATTGTCCTTTAATTCCTTTACAGAAACGTTGAAGTTTTTAATGCGCTCGAAGGTTTCTGCCATTTCGTTCAGCTCGTGGTAATGGGTAGCGAATAGCGTTTTAGCCCGACTTGGATGTTCGTGCAAATACTCACTGATGGCCCAAGCAATGGAAATACCGTCATAGGTACTGGTTCCACGACCAATCTCATCCAAGAGTACCAAACTACGATCGGACACATTGTTCAAAATAGAGGCGGTTTCGTTCATCTCAACCATAAAGGTCGATTCTCCCATAGAAATGTTATCACTAGCCCCTACCCTCGTAAAAATCTTATCTGTAAGTCCAATACTGGCCGCTTCAGCCGGCACAAAACTTCCTATTTGCGCCAAAAGCACGATGAGGGCCGTTTGCCTTAAAATAGCCGACTTACCGGACATGTTAGGCCCCGTAATCATGATGATTTGCTGTTGGTCTCTATCCAAAAACACATCATTGGCAATATAGGCTTCGCCGTGAGGCAACTGTTGCTCAATAACTGGGTGCCTTCCATTTTTAATATCCAAAACATGGGTATCGTTCACCTCGGGACGTGTATAGTTGCGTTCCAAGGCCAATTGGGCGAATCCGCACAAGCAATCCAATTGGGCAATCAACGAGGCATTCTTTTGCACAGGCTGAATAAACAAACCAATCCAACTTACGAGTTCCGCGAACAATTGCTGCTCTATGGCCAAAATGCGTTCTTCAGCGCCTAAAATTTTGGCTTCGTATTCCTTGAGTTCTTCAGTTATATAACGCTCGGCATTAACCAGCGTTTGCTTTCTAATCCATTCCGCAGGAACTTTATCTTTATGCGTATTTCTTACCTCTATATAATAACCAAACACATTGTTGGAAGCAATTTTCAAGGACGTAATCCCGGTACGTTCACTTTCGCGCTCCAACATGTTATCCAAGTAATCCTTCCCTGAAGTGGACAACTCTCGTAGCTCTTTCAATTCCGCTGAATAATCCGAGGAAATGGAATTTCCCTTCAAAATATTTACAGGCGCTTCTTCATTTAAAGTCGCTTTAATACGTTGGCGCAACTCTTCACACATCTGCAAGGCATTACCCAGTTTTTCAAGCGCTGCATTACTACTTCCA
The DNA here is from genome assembly GCF_030908385.1 of Mangrovimonas sp. YM274. Lineage (NCBI taxonomy): Bacteria > Pseudomonadati > Bacteroidota > Flavobacteriia > Flavobacteriales > Flavobacteriaceae > Mangrovimonas > Mangrovimonas sp. YM274. The sequence continues at coordinate 813,858 of NZ_CP133091.1, read as the reverse complement.
GAAAGCATGGCTTTAATAGGCACAATAGCTTCCAAGGCATTTTTAAGCTGAATGACCTCACGGGGATTGATCTTACCCGTAGCGACTTTGGAAATCAAACGCTCCAAATCGCCAATATGCTTGATATGCCCCTGAACTTTCCCTTGTAACACCGATTCGTCTTTAAGGTGTTCCACCACCTCATGTCGTTCCTGTATTTTCCCCAAATCCACCAACGGCAATGCCAACCAGCGTTTGAGCAAACGCCCTCCCATGGGAGAAATGGTTTTGTCAATCACCTCAACTAAGGTCACCGCATTTTGGTTCGTGGAATGGTACAGTTCCAGATTCTTTATGGTAAATCGATCCATCCAAACATGTTCCTTTTGTGTCACGCGCTGAATGGAGGTGATATGCTGTAATTTATGGTGCTGCGTTTCTCCCAAATAATGCAAAATCGCTCCAGAAGCCACTATTCCTTCATAGAGATCTTCTACTCCAAATCCTTTTAAGGATTTTGTATTGAAATGCTTCAACAGAGTTTCATTTGCATAGTCATCCTTAAACACCCAATCTTCCAAGTAAAACGTATGGAAATCTTCTCCAAACACAGTTTTGAACTCGTTACGTTTTGGCTTGGACACCAAAACCTCACTAGGACTAAAATTTTGAAGCAATTTATCTACATACTCGGCATTTCCTTGCGAAATCAGAAACTCTCCCGTAGACACATCCAAAAACGACACGCCCATTACATTTCTACCAAAACACACCGCTGCCAAAAAGTTATTGGTTTTGGAATGCAAAATATCATCGTTAAGAGCCACTCCGGGTGTTACCAGTTCGGTAACGCCACGTTTTACAATAGTCTTGGTTTGTTTGGGATCTTCCAATTGGTCGCAGATGGCCACACGTTCCCCTGCCTTTACCAACTTGGGCAAATAGGTATTCATGGAATGGTGCGGAAATCCTGCCAGCTCCGTTTCACTTTCACTTCCCGCTCCACGTTTGGTCAAAATAATGTCCAAAATTTTAGCCGCCTTTACGGCATCTTCCCCGAAGGTCTCATAAAAATCTCCAACTCTAAACAACAACAGGGCATCAGGGTATTTGGCCTTGATACTGTTGTACTGCTTCATCAACGGGGTTTCTTTTTTAGCTTTTTTTGCCAAGGGTAAATTGATTTATAAGTATTATTTTTGCCTCATCTGTAAGATTGCTAATTTAGGTATTCTTAAAAGGTTTTTAAAATGGAACCCTTAGAAGTTATTTACATCCTGTTGATAATTTCCATGAGGCCGAGCAGCTTGAAACCTACTAAAAATAGCCCTATCCTACAGATTTTTGACCCTAAATTAAGCACATGCGAAAGTTAAAAAACAGCGAATTGGACCGCCTGAGTGTTGAAGAATTTAAAACCTCAGAAAAAACACCGCTCATCATCGTCTTGGACAACATCAGAAGTTTGAACAATATTGGTTCGGTATTTAGAACCAGCGATGCCTTTTTGGTTGAAAAAATTTACCTCTGCGGCATTACGGCCACACCTCCCCATAAGGACATTCATAAAACAGCTTTGGGCAGTACCGATACGGTAACTTGGGAATATGCCAAAGACACTATGGAAGTCGTGGAAAAACTACAAGCTGAAAACGCGAAAGTGGTTTCCATTGAACAAGCTGAAAATGCTGTGATGCTGAATGAGTTTACCCCCGAAGCCAACACTAGATATGCCCTAGTATTTGGAAACGAAGTAAAAGGGGTTGCTCAAAAAGTAGTTTCTGCCAGCGACATGGTATTGGAAATTCCCCAATACGGCACCAAACATTCCTTGAATATTTCCGTGAGTTGCGGTGTGGTGGTTTGGGATGTGTTTAGTAAGTTGAAAGCACTCTGCCTTCTCCTTTTCTTCATGCTGAATTTAACCTCTTGCTCTGAAACCCCTAAATCTTACGAGCTCTCGCAAACAGAACAAACTTATCTTAATCGAGTTATTGACTCAATGTATGACCTAGACCAAGGAGTTAGACATGGTTTAGGTAAAATCGACTCCATCTATGGTTTAGAAAATGGATTTGTAGTGAAAAGACATATTGAAGGTAAAGGAGCACTAGGAGATAAATTTGAAAATTACACGAAAAGCATTGATAGTGTTTTAGCCATTCTAAAAAGAAATGACAGCTTGAATAGCCGAAAACTAATTAATCTAACAAAAGAATACGGTTTCCCTAACAACAAAAGACTTGATAGACCCAAGTCTAAATCATATATGATTTTTGTTCATGCTCCTAAAGAACATTTCAAAGAAATAGACTCCCTAATTAAGGGTGAATATGAAGCTGGAAGAATTTCAGAATACAAAAAGGAATACATCTTCTGGCACATTAAAAGTCGTCAAGGGCTACCACCAACGAGTGGAGAAAACGGTGAAGCCATTTGGTAATCGACACCAAACAGTAACTCATTTAACCAATAGGAATCCAAATTTCCTCTTCATTTACCTCTTGTCTCGGATTATAAGATGGCGGCAATTTTTCAAAATGCGGCCGGTCATCCACGGCATATCCCAATTGGGGCAGCCATTTTTCAAATACCGATGTCCAAACGGGTGGGTAATTGGCTACACTTCCTTTGTAGTCGAACACAAAGTATTTGCCGCCTTTAATTACTAAAGATTCCAAACCTTCTGGCATGTTATCAAAACTTTCCACCTCAACACCAATCCATTTGTCAAATTGGGTTTGAGGTGTCAGGGTTTCAAAATTAAAAGACTCATAAACCTGAACCGACAAAGTATACTCGCCAATTCGGGATGAAATCTCAGCTAGCCTTGGCATCAACTCCCTGCCTAACCTTGCGGTTTCTGGCCCCATGGTTTGAAAGGACACCTTGGCACGCATCCCTATCAACTTTATGTCCTCTTGTTGTACAATTTTAAATACCATCGTTTATTTCTTTTAACAACCAAAGATAATCTGCTCTATTAGCTACAAAATCCCGATCGGTGATATCAATGATCTTAACGTTAAGCTCATTTTGATTTCGTAAAAACTCCAAATACCCCGCATTGATTTTCTCCAAGTATGCATCCTCAATCTGCTGCTCGTAATCACGGCCACGTTTGCGAATATTTTGCTGAAGTCTGTCTATTTTTTGATACAAATAAACATATAGTTCAGGCTTGGCAATATCCTTATACATCAAGTAAAAAAGCTTTCGGTACAGTTTAAATTCATCCTCCACCAAAGTCACTTTTGAAAATATCAAAGATTTAAATACATCATAATCGCTCACAATAAAATCTCTAAACAAATCCAACTGCGACAAATCATCACTGATTTGCTGATAGCGATCGGCCAAAAACGACATCTCCAAGGCAAAGGCATAGCGCTGCGGTTCTTGATAGAACTTCGGCAAAAACGGATTGTCGGCAAAGCGCTCCAAAATAAGCTTCGCATTAAAATCTTCAGAGATCATGGTGGCCAGACTTGTTTTACCGGCCCCTATATTTCCTTCAATAGCAATATAGTTTTTAGATGAAAATCCATAAGCCTCCATCGGATTTTGCAAAACAGCGTCAATAGGCTGTACGTCACTATCATCTTTACATAAACGAGTCAAAGTTCCAACACTTTGTTGCAAAACTGGATGGATCACCTCCGAAGCAATATCATTCAAGGGTTGCAATACAAATTGACGTAACTGCATGCGCGGATGTGGAATGATCAAACTTTCCAAATCCAGCACCAAATCATCAATTAAAATCACATCCAAATCTATCGGCCTGGATGCATACCCCGATTGCCCAGAACGCGTGCGCCCCAACTCTTTTTCAATACTTAATAATTCTTGCATGACCTCCTCTGGAGCCAACTTCGACACCACCGAAATACAGGTATTCAAAAAATCGTCTCCCTCAAATCCCAAAGCAGGTGTATTGTACACTTTGGCAATGCGGTCTACCCGTCCAACACGCTCAAAAATGACATTAATAGCCTTTTGAAGATGTTGAAAACGGCCTCCCGTATTGCTGCCCAATGCAATGTAAAATGTGTGCGCTTTATCCATAATCAGGGTCAAAGTAACTAAAAGAAATATTAATCCTTTATATTTACAAAACGTATTTATCCACAAATAAAATATGACTTTAAAAGACAAACTCGCGGCACAACGCATTTATCTGATATTGGCAGCTTTATTTATCACGTCATTGGTAGTTTCCAACCTCATTTTTCAAAAGTTTTTTTATTGGTACCCACTCAATATCGAGGTGTTCAATACTAAACTTTTTGAAATATCAGTTGGCATTCTTCCCTACCCAATCACTTTTTTGATTACCGACTTGATCAGCGAGATTTACGGAAAAAAAAGAGCGAACCAAGTGGTGCTAACCGGGATTTTTGCCTCCGTATTTTCGTTACTGATCATTTTAGTAGCCAATGCCGTGCCCGCCACGTCTTGGTCGCATGTAAAAGATGACACGTTTGCCCATGTGTTTGGGAATTCGGCCATCGCCGTTTGCGCCAGTATGCTCGCCTATTTATTTGCCCAATTTATTGACATTCAAGTATACCATTTTTGGAAACGACTCACCAAAGGCAAGTATCTTTGGCTGCGCAACAATTTTTCAACTTGGTTCTCGCAGTTCATAGATACGTTTACCATTGTATTCCTATTGTGTTCCTTTCATATTATTGAATGGAGCAATTTTACAGGCCTATTGATATCAGGGGTATTATTTAAAGTTATCGTAGCACTATTGGATACGCCCTTATTGTATCTGGGTGTTTACATAATTAAAAAACGCTTTCAGCTTGACTTAAACGACGAGCTACAGCTCATCTAATTTCCTAAAGTTTTACTAAACATTCATGGTCCTCAACAAATCTATGACCTTATACGTATATATTTACACAAACCTACTCAACACCTATGAAAAAAGTATTTAAAATTATTGGAATAACCATTGTAATAATTATAGCCTTACTAGTTGCCATTCCACTTTTGTTTCAGTCCCAAATCAAGGACATGATCAAGACCACTTTGAATGACAATCTAAATGCCAAGGTTGAATTTGAAGATGTTAACTTAAGTCTTATTAGCAACTTTCCGAAGGCTCATGTCACCATTGACAATTTATCCATTACCAATTTGGCACCGTTTGAAGGCGAAACCTTAGCTTCGGTAAAATCTATTGCCTTGAACATGTCCATCATGGAACTTTTTAAGGATTTCGAAACCGAGCCACTTGCCATTAGCAGTTTTAGTATTGATGAGGCTTTGGTGAATATTCTAACCGATAAAGAAGGGAACAGCAATTACGATATCGCTAAAGCAAGCGACACACCTTCAACCGAAGACGCTCCTTCAGAAAGCAGCGGGAATTTCACTATCGACATTCAAGATTACAGTATCAGCAATACCAACTTGATTTATGTGGATGCCGCCTCAAACATGGAAGTACGTGTTGCCAACCTTAACCACTCAGGAAAAGGACAGTTCTCCGCGGAACGCTCACAATTGGACACCAATACAGACCTATTCATCAACTTGGCTATGGATAGCACACAATACCTCTCTAACATGCATTTGAAACTTGATGCAGTTATTGGATTGGATTTAGAACAGAACATGTACACCTTTAAGGACAACAAAGGCTACATCAACGCCCTGCCATTGCATTTTGACGGCTATGTAAAACTATTGGAAAATGCACAGGAATTGGATATTACCTTTGAAAACCCTGGATCTTCATTCAAGGATTTGTTAGCCTTGGTTCCAGAAGCCTATGCTAAAGACTTAAATGGCGTAGAAACCAATGGAGATTTCAAATTATCAGGAATTGTAAAAGGTCAGCTTTCCGAAACCACGATTCCAACTTTGGACATTACTATGATTTCCAACAATGCGTCCTTTAAATATCCTGACTTACCAAAAAGGGTAGAGAACATTCAAATAAACACTTCTGTTAAAAACAGCACTGGAAATCCGGACGACACTTTTGTTGCTATCGATGCTCTGAATTTTAAAATAGACCAAGACATCTTCAAATCGTCCGCAACCATTAAAAACCTAACCAAAAACATGGCCGTAAACGCAAAAGTGGACGGCACCCTTAATTTAGGAAACCTCTCCCAGGCTTACCCGCTGCAATTGGAAGAAGAACTGAGCGGTATCCTAAAAGCCAACATACAAACGGCTTTCGATATGAATGCCTTGGAAACAAATGCCTACGAACGCATTAAGGCCAATGGAAATTTAAACATAACGGACGTTGTATTTACTTCGGAAAGCATGCTGAACCCTATAGAAATTGCAAAGGCCGACCTGTCATTTTCTCCTCAAAGTGTTTCCCTAAATACCTTTGATGCCAAAACGGGTAATTCTGACTTCAAGGCCTCTGGAACTCTTAATAATTTTATGGGCTTTGTATTTAGTGACAAGACACTTCAAGGGAATTTCAACTTGAGCTCCAACAAATTTGTGGTGAACGATTTTATGACAGAAGACACCTCTGTTGAAACGGAAACCCAAACAGAACCACAAACCACTGAAACTTTAAAAATTCCAGACTTTTTGGATTGCAAAATTTCAGCCCAAGCCAATACCGTTGTGTATGACAACCTAAACCTTAAAAATGTTAAAGGAACCTTGACGATTAAAGACCAACAGGCCATCCTGTCTGATATGAGCAGTGATATTTTCCAAGGCAAGTTGGCAATTGACGGAACGGTTTCTACCAAAACGGAGACCCCAACCTTCGATTTCAAATTGGGGGCTTCCAATTTTGACATTGCACAATCGTTTAATGATCTGCAATTGTTTCAAGCATTGGCTCCAATTGCAAAAGCATTACAAGGCCAGATGAATTCTAGCATCAATCTTTCTGGAGCGCTTAACAGTGACTTGGCTCCTGACTTGAATTCCGTAACGGGAAATGCCGCCATGGAACTTTTGACCTCTAAAATAGAACCAAAAGAAGGCCCTGTACTGAACAAGTTGAAAGACGAAATGTCCTTTATAGATTTTGACAAACTGGATTTAAAGGATCTTAAAACCAAATTGAAGTTTGCCGATGGAAAAGTAAACGTAAAACCTTTCCATATTAAATATGAAGACATTGACATTGAGGTTTCCGGATCGCATGGATTTGACATGTCTTTAGCCTACAATACGGTGTTTAATGTTCCTGCGAAATATTTGGGAAGTGATGTCAATAAACTACTTGCCAAAATGGACGACAGGGATGTTAAAAACATGACCGTTCCTGTTTCGGCCAATATTGGAGGAACATATGCCAATCCTAAAATTTCCACAGACCTAACAAGCGCCGCTTCCAATTTGACAAAACAATTGGTGGAAATGCAAAAGAACAAACTCCTCAATTCAGGGTCTGATCAAGTAAAAGACCTATTAGGCGGTTTGATGGGAGGCAATTCCAAAGAAGAAACTCCTGATAGTTCCAGCAATGCTACAGGTGATAGCAGCAAAACAGAAGATGCCGTTACTGAAGGAGTTAAGGACGTTTTGGGAGGCTTATTTGGGAAGAAAAAAGAGAAGGACAATAACTAAGTTATTCTGCTTAATTTAATGATGTAACTTATTCTCAATATAAATTGAATAAAGTTTCACAGTTTTATTTGCATAGTTCAATTAAAAAATTACATTGTGGGTTAATAAATTTAAATATCTATGATAAAAATTGTAATTAAAGAAGGCGAAAGTATTGAGCGTGCATTGAAGCGATACAAGCGTAAGCACAGAAATGTCAAGGTGATGCAAAACTTAAGAGAGGGGCAATTTTTCACGAAACCGTCCGTAAGAAGACGACGTGAAATTCAAAAAGCTTCTTATATCCAAAACTTAAGAGACCAAGAAGATATTTAATATACATGAAAAAGGCTACCTCAGGGTAGCCTTTGCTTTTCAATGTATTACTTATCTTGTGCTAACGTATGGAAATATCAACCACCAACCCTTCGTTGGCGCGTACGTTAAACACGGTTTGATCTTCAAAGATTAGGTATTGTCCTTTAATCCCTGACAGCCTCCCGGTATATGAAGGTGTTTTTCCTAAATTTAAACTTTTAGGTTTTAATGGATATTGCTCCACAGGAAACTCCAATTCGGTTTCTGTATTGGACGCTATAATGTACTCTCTTGCTTCTTCAGGAACGAAAGGCAACAAGCGTTCGCGCCATTCTACCAGGTTTTCATCCACCACCTCATTTTTAAGCATCGTGCGCCAATTGGTTTTATCAGACACATGTTCTTTTAGGGCCACCTCGGTAATACCTGCTAAATACCTATTGGGCACTTCTACAATTTCAATGGCTTCATGCGCCCCCTGATCTATCCATCTAGTAGGCACTTGTGTTTTACGTGTTACCCCTACTTTAACACTACTAGAATTGGCCAAGTACACAATATGCGGTTGCAACTGCACTTTCTTTTCGTATTCCAAATCGCGGTCTTCTTTTCCTAGATGCGCCGTACTCAATTCTGGTCTCATTATCCAATCTGCCGCTTGAGGCACTTCAAAAAAGCAACTTTTACAAAACCCCTGTCTATAAATTGGCTTATCCAAACCACAATTCAAGCATTCAAATTTCACAAATTGAATACTTATTGTTCTATTTAGCAGTTGGTTTAGGTTTAAAAAGTCAATTTTAAACACCAAATAATACTGTATGGGGTGTCCATACTCGGTCTCCATTTTTGTGAGAACTCCTTGGTAGGTCATAAAAAAAAATGTTATTTTTAGTTACTTTTTTTAAAGATACTGCAAATATGCCAATTCCTTTAGTAAATTCCATTGCCTCGTGGTTTTTAAAAAAACGATTTCATCAAATAGAGCTATTTTTAAAATATCCCAATGAGGTACAAAATGAATTGTTATTGGATCTTATTAATATTGCCAAAGACACGGAATTTGGCAAAAAGTATGATTTTGAGTCCATAAAAAGCTACCAAACGTTTGCTGATAGAATTCCCATTTCATGTTATGAAGATTATCAAAATGTTATAGAGCGCTCCCGTTTGGGTGAACATAATATCTTTTGGCCCAGTCCTATCAAATGGTTTGCCAAATCTAGTGGCACCACCAATGCCAAAAGCAAGTTCATCCCCGTAAGTTATGAATCGTTGGAAGATTGTCATTACGCAGCCAGCAAGGACTTACTGTGCATGTACCTCAACAACAATGAAGACTCGCAACTATTCACAGGAAAAAGCTTGCGCTTAGGCGGTAGTAAAGAACTTTATAAAGAAAACGGCACAGTGTTTGGCGACCTGTCTGCCATTTTAATTGACAATATGCCCTTTTGGGCCGAGTTTAGTAGCACACCCAGTAATAGGGTGTCCCTTATGAGCGATTGGGAACATAAAATGCAGGCCATTGTTGATGAAACCATAAATGAGAACGTAACTAGTTTAGCTGGCGTGCCTTCTTGGATGCTCGTCCTTTTAAATAATGTATTGGATACCACTGGCAAGCAAAGTATCACCGATGTATGGCCGAATTTGGAAGTATATTTTCACGGAGGTGTGAGCTTTGTGCCATATGTAGACCAGTACCAAGCTATCCTTCCTAAAAAGGACTTTAGGTATTACGAAATCTACAATGCCTCTGAAGGCTTTTTTGCCATTCAGGACCAAAACAATTCCAACGAGCTATTGCTTATGTTAGACTATGGCATTTTCTACGAGTTCATTCCTATGGACACTTATGGCACTCCTGAAGAAAAAGTTATCCCACTGAGCGAAGTTGAAAAGGACAAAAATTACGCAGTAGTTATAACCACCAATGCTGGTTTGTGGCGCTATAAAATTGGGGATACGATAAGGTTTACCTCACTACACCCATACCGCGTGAAGGTTTCTGGCCGCACCAAACACCATATCAATGTTTTTGGAGAAGAATTGATTATTGAAAATGCCGAGGATGCGCTTAAAGAAGTATGTAGAAAAACGGCTTCTGAAATTGTAGAGTATACCGCCGCACCTATTTTTATGAACGGGCACGATAAGGGGTCGCATGAATGGCTCATTGAATTTAAAACACCTCCTAAAGATGTAAACCAATTTGGAGAACTTTTTGACAATGCTCTTAAATCATTAAACTCCGACTACGAAGCCAAACGCTACAACAATATGACCTTGAACATGCCCAAAATTAATATTGCTAGGGAGCATTTATTTTATGATTGGTTGAAACAGCATAACAAATTGGGAGGCCAACACAAAGTTCCTCGTTTATCGAATAACCGAGAGTACATGGATGAATTATTGAAATTGAATTTTTAAAATTTAAAACCTGCTGAAAAATCCGATTAACGTCTTGTCTAAAATCCGCATAACGATTATTTAAATGCATTTGTCCAATAAACTACTACGTCATTTTTATCTTACACAAATGCCACTATATTTACATTAATAATGTTGACAATCCTCCCTTAACATTGTCATTATTCCAATGCAATTTTAGAACATATAAAAGGCTTGTCCTTTTCAAAATATAGTATTGCAGAATATTAATTATTGATCCAAATAGCAAAAAAGCCACTCAAATTGAGTGGCTTTTTTTTTAATCTATCGATGTAATGATTAGGATACAGCTTTAAGCTTTTTTAGCGCCGTTTTATTCAGTTTATCCTCCGCATAACTCCTTGTAACCTTCAACTTGTTATCATCGCTGCTAGGCATTTCAAACATAGCATCGGTAAGGATTTCTTCACATAAAGAACGTAATCCTCTAGCACCAAGTTTGTATTCAATAGCCTTTTCAACTATATAATCCAAAGCGTCATCGGTGATAGTAAACTCAATATCATCCATTTCAAACAGCTTTTTGTACTGCTTGATTATTGCATTTTTGGGCTGCGTTAAAATAGCGCGCAAAGTTGCCGCATCCAACGGATCCATATAGGTAAGTACAGGCAAACGACCAATAATTTCCGGAATCAATCCAAAATCCTTTAAATCCTTTGGAATGATATATTGAAGCAAATTATTAGTATCTACTTGAGCATCTTCATGAGCAGCTTTATAGCCTATAGCAGCCATATTGAGACGCTTTGAAATGATGCGTTCGATACCATCAAAAGCTCCTCCCGCAATAAACAGGATGTGCTCTGTATTTACTTCTATAAATTTTTGGTCTGGGTGCTTACGACCTCCTTTTGGCGGCACATTAACCACTGTACCCTCTAACAACTTCAACAACGCTTGTTGCACCCCTTCTCCGGAAACATCTCTAGTGATTGATGGGTTATCACTTTTTCTGGCAATCTTGTCAATTTCATCAATAAACACGATGCCTTTTTCAGCCTTCTCCAAGTTATAATCGGCAGCTTGCAACAAACGGGTCAAAATGCTTTCCACATCTTCCCCAACATAACCTGCCTCGGTTAACACTGTAGCATCCACAATGGCCAATGGCACATTTAGCATTTTGGCGATGGTTTTTGCCATCAAGGTTTTACCTGTACCGGTTTGCCCCACCATAATGATATTACTCTTTTGGATTTCAATATCATCTTCACTTGCAGGTTGCAACAAGCGCTTATAGTGATTGTATACCGCTACGGACATCACTTTTTTTGTGTACTCCTGACCGATGATGTACTCATCCAAAAAGCCTTTGATTTGCTGTGGCTTTCTAAGCATTAACTCTGTCGATAGTTCGGAGTTGTCACTTTGCTTCGACTCTTCCAATACAATACCATGCGCCTGCTCAATACAGCGGTCACAGATATGGGCATCCAAGCCTGCTATAAGCAGATTGGTTTCTGGCTTTTTCCTACCACAAAACGAACATTCTAATTCTTCCTTTGCCATAAATTCAAAAATTCAATTTAAATATCTACTGGATATTTATACGTTACGGGATAAAACTTCATCAATCATTCCATACTCCAAAGCCTTTTCTGCTTTCATCCAGTAATCTCTATCACTGTCTGCATATACTTTGTCGTAGTCCTGTCCCGAATGTTTACTAATTATTTTATAAAGTTCCTCTTTCAAGGTTAATATTTCACGAGCTGTGATTTCAATATCGCTAGCTTGTCCTTGCGCTCCTCCCAATGGTTGGTGGATCATTACTCTGGAGTGGGTCAAGCCGCTGCGCTTTCCTTTAGTTCCGGCGCACAACAACACTGCTGCCATGGACGCCGCCATACCAGTACAGATTGTTGCTACATCTGGCTTGATTAGCTGCATGGTGTCGTAAATTCCCAACCCGGCATACACACTACCACCTGGAGAGTTGATATATATTTGAATGTCTTTGGATGCATCGGTGCTTTCCAAAAACAACAACTGCGCCTGGATAATATTGGCCACTTGATCATTGATTCCTGTTCCCATAAAAATGATACGATCCATCATTAAACGGGAAAACACGTCCATTGCCACAGCATTCATTTGGCGCTCTTCAATAATATTTGGGGTTAAGTTTGTTGGATACATACTACTCATAATTTTGTTGTAATATGTACTGCTAACTCCTTGATCTTTTATTGCAAACTTTTCAAATTCTTTTCCGAAATTCATATGTCTAATTGTTGTTAATAATTGATAAAACCTGAGGCGTTTACAGGTAGTAAATGACCTGGATTTTTGACGGTCAAAAAAAAGCGTAAAACCCGATAGTTTTACGCTCTAAATATAATCATTTATTCTGTAACAATTAACTGTAAAACTCTTTTACAAAATCGTCATAAGTAATCTCTTTTACTTTAAGATTTCCTTCTGCTTTGTAAAGATCCAATAGTTTTTGACTCATCAATTGCTCAGACAAACGCTTCACTTCGTCTTGGTTAGATAAAATTCTAGCAGCAATATTGTCCAATTCTTCCTCCGCAGGGTCCATTTGTCCAAATTGCGCCATTTGCGCTTTAATCATTTCCTTAGCGTGAGCTTTCAAATCATCAAAAGTTACCTGAAGGTTGTGATCTTGAATCAATTTTCCTTCAATCAATTGGTAACGCATGCTCTTTTCAGACTTCTCATACTCTTCTTTAGCTTGGTCTGCATCCAATTGCTCTTCTCCTGCTGTTTGAATCCACTTTTGCAAGAATGCCGCAGGTAAATCAAACTTAGTATTCTCTACAAGGTACTCAGTTACATCGTTCAACAATTTTTGATCACCTTGCTGTGCAAATTGCTTTTCAGAATCTACTTTGATTTTCTCTTTCAATTCCGTTACAGAAGTTACCACTCCCTTACCAAACAATTTATCAAACAATTCTTGATCTAAATCTGCCAACTCTCTTGTGTTGATTTCTGTAACCGTAAAGGTTACTTCAACGTCCAATCCGTGTGCATCGTCATGAGATACTTTCAAGAAGTGCATTAAGTCGTGATCGTCGTTAAACAATCCTTTCGTCTTTAAAGTGATAACATCTCCAACCTTTGCCCCAACAAATTTCTTCTCGTTGGTTTTACCTTTAATTTTATCTAAAGTAATTGTAGCTGTGTTGTTGATTTCCTTTTCTTCGTTAGCGAATACACCCGTAATTTCATCATCTTTAGACGCGGTTTCCTGAGACACCAATTTACCATATTGCTTACGGATATGTTCTACTTGGTCATCCAACATCTTATCATCGGCAACAATTTGGTATTGCGTAATTGCTTTTTTCGATTTCAACTCTACGTCAAACTCAGGAGCCAATCCTAATTCGAATTCAAAAGAAAAATTATCGGCATCCCAATCCAAATCGTCCTGAGGCTTTGGCAATGGGTTTCCTAAAACATCAAGCTTCTCTTCTGTAAGGTATTTGTTCAAGGCATCCTGCAACAGTTTGTTTACCTCATCTACCAAGACAGCCTTACCATATTGTCTCTTTACCATGGTCATTGGCACATGTCCTTTTCTAAAACCAGGAATGTTAGCCGATTTACGGTAATCTGAAAGGATTTTCTCCACTTTATCGCTGTAGTCCTCTTTTGAGATATCTACTTTAACAACAGCATTTAATGCGTCAATGTTTTCTCTTGTAATATTCATTATCGAATCGTATAAAAATTGGGTTGCAAAAGTACATATTTTTTGCAACTCGGCAAAGTTTTCAAGGTATTGTATTTAGGGGAGTTAAGAAAAAAATAAGACATACAATTATAGGATGGTATTTCTTCTTACTCTTAAACCCATAAATGACTTAATGAAATACAAAAGAAAAAGTTTAATAATAGTAGACATATCATTGAAATTTGGAGCAATTAATTTAGTGATATATAAAAAATAAGGTTTTTCTTTCAATAAAACTTGTAAAAAAAAGTAATATTGTTTAGATTATTTGCGCAAATGATAACTCAATAAGAAAATTAAATTTAAAAATCAACCAAAAATTATGAAAAACATTCTATCATTAGCAGTTCTTTTATTCAGCCTTGCCTTTTTTGTATCATGTCAAAAAGAAGAAGAAGATTCCATAAATAATCAAGATGAAAGCTTAGAAAACTTTAACTTAGATAACATTGAGTTTGAATTTACGGCAAGGATGTTTCAAACAACCTACAATTTAACTCAAATTGATTTATCAACTATTATCGAGACAACCGTTAACGACTTATATTCGGAAGAATTAAACGAACATGAGTTTTTGGCTATCAACTTCCTCATTAAGGGCGAGCTAGTTACCATAACTCCAATTACCGGCCCAGTGAACCCAACTCCCCATGGAGACGACGAAGATTGCCGTGGTCAAAGTGGCGATGGCTGGGAACTATTTGACACTTGTTACACCGAAAATTGTGCAAAACAAGCTACGGCAACCGCTGCCTCGGAACTAGCAGAATCATTAGAAAACGGCAAATGCATAGACATTAGAATTAAAAGAAACAGAGCCAATGTTAAAGTCTGCGGAAGACTTATTGACTGTTAAACACAACTATTCCAAGCCCCTTTATTTTTATATTTTAGAGGCTTTTTTAGTCTTATCTGCTTTAATTATCGTCTTTTAAAACAGAGTACAATATGGATTCCAGTATGGACAGGAGAACACTGAATAAAATGGCCGTCCAAATACTGCTCACTCCAAAACCATCGATAAAGCTACTGGCCATAAGCACAATCAACGCGTTGATTATCAACAAAAACAAACCAAGGGTAACAATAGTAATGGGGAGCGTTAAAATAACTAAGATGGGCTTTACAATGGCATTGAGCAAAGCCAATACTATCGCGACGATGATGGCAGAGGTAAATCCAACCACTTCAACCCCTGGCAATAATTTTGCCAAAATAACAACGGCCACAGCCGACAATAAAATTCTGATAACTAGTTTCATAAGATCGTATTTTAAATAAAAATACGAATTTTATGTTAGGAATTTTATGACATCCTCAAAAAACTCTTTTGGGTTTTCTGCATGCAGCCAATGCCCTGCATTGGTTACCGTTTCTATTTGGGCTTTAGGAAAATGCGCCTTGATTAAAGTCTCATCCTGCAATGCAATATATTCCGATCTGTCTCCTCGCAAAAACAAGGTATCCTTTTCAAATTTAGCATGCACAGGAAGTGCTTCGCCAACTTCCGCCACATTGGCTTTCAATGCTTCCAAATTCAACCTTAGGGCCAACTGCCCTTTTTCTTTCCAATACAAATTCTTCAACAAAAACTGACGGATCCCAAAATCTGTTATGTAACGCGACAAGGCCTCATCGGCCTCACCTCTATTGGCTATAGCAGAAAAATCCAATTGGCTCAAACCTTCCAGAATGGTATCGTGATGTACAGGATAAAAACGCGGGGAAATATCGGCCACAATCAATTTGGATACCAGCTCAGGATGTTTTGCAGCAAACAACATAGCTGTTTTCCCGCCCATGGAATGCCCTAACAATACAACTTCGGAAAGTTGGTGCGATGTAATGTATGCTTTCAAATCATCAGTAAGCACTTCATAGTCGAAAGTGTCACTATGAGGACTACGGCCATGGTTACGCTGGTCTACCAAATGCACTTCATAGCCTTCTTCACTAAATTTCTTCCCCAGAGTCTTCCAGTTATCCCCCATCCCTAAAAAACCATGTAGGATAATAAAAGGTTTACCGGCACCAATGATATTTGAATGTAACTGCATTTTGAATCGTTTTCTTGAATAATATGTTTGGATTATTTTAAGCGCTGTAAATACATTTGGATGACATTTTCAACTCCCAAATACAAACTTTCGGAGATTAATGCATGCCCAATCGATACCTCTAATAACCCAGGGATATTATCTTTAAAAAATTTGATATTGTCCAATGACAAATCGTGACCAGCATTGATGCCCAAACCAAGGTCATGGGCCAACACAGCACATTCATTATAAGGCTTTATAGCGTCTTTATTTCCCAAAGTATATTGATGGGCGTAAGCTTCGGTATACAGTTCAATCCTGTCGGTTCCCGTAGCTTTGGCACCTTCAATTTGCGCCATAACAGGATCTACAAAAATTGAAGTCCTAATGCCATTTCGTTGAAATTCAGCAATAACATCCACCAAAAAGTCTTTATGCTTCAATGTATCCCAACCCGCATTGGAGGTAATGGCATCTTCAGCATCTGGCACTAATGTTACTTGGGTTGGCTTTACTTCCAAAACCATATCCACAAACTGTTTTATTGGATTACCTTCAATATTGTACTCCGTATAAACTACAGGTTTCAGATCGTAAACATCCTGGTAGCGAATATGACGTTCATCCGGCCTTGGGTGTATCGTCACCCCTTGAGCCCCAAACTCTTGAACGTCTTTTGCAAATTGCACTACATTAGGCACATCGCCTCCTCTAGAATTTCTTAAGGTGGCAATCTTATTTATATTTACACTTAATTTTGTCATCAACTTTTCATTTGACCAACAAAAATACAAAGTCCTTAACGCTTTTTGTAGTTATTTTTAATTAATTTGCAATAGTATACTTTAGAGATATGCCTTTAGAACAGTACATAATCAATGATATTAAACCTTTAAGTTTGAATGATAAAATCAGTGACCTGAAATTATTGTTTAACGAGCTCACCTATTCCCATATTCCTGTAGAAGATGACACGGTATATTTAGGATGTATATCTGAGACTGATGCGCATTGCTTTGAAGGTTCCAAATTGATTTCGGAAGTTAAATATGCCATTGAAGGCTTTTTTGTACGTACGCATACCAATTGGCTAGATGTTTTAGAAATGTTTGCTCAGAATGACTGCAATATCATGCCTGTTTTAGATCAAAACAATACTTATCTGGGCTATTATGAACTCAATGACATCATCAATCTTTTCAACGAAACCCCATTTTTCTCGGAGGCTGGCGGCATTTTGATTATTGAAAAGGGGATTCAAGATTATTCTTTTAGCGAAATAAGCCAAATTGTTGAATCAAACGACTCGAAACTCTTAGGCGCTTTCATTTCCAAAATGGACAACGACATGGTCCAAATAACCCTAAAGGTTGGGCATGGTAACCTCCATAACATCATGCATACCTTCAGAAGATACAGTTACAACATTATTTCAGGACATGAAGAAGACACCTATATCGAAAACCTAAAGGACCGTTCTGAATACTTAAAGAAATACCTTAACATTTAAGGCATGAAAATAGCCATTTACGGTCAGTTTTATAACAGCAATAGTTCCTTTTGCATCACTACCTTACTTGAATTTTTAAAACAACAGCAAGCCGAGGTTTATGTTGAAAAAAGCTTTTTTGACATGCTTTGCAATGAGCACAACATGGGCATCAACCAATGCGATACATTTTCTACCCTTGACAGTAGCTATGACCTACTGATAAGTATTGGTGGAGATGGTACCATTTTAAGAGCTATTACCCATGTGCGGGATTGCGATATCCCTATAGTAGGCATCAATACCGGCAGACTGGGTTTTTTGGCAACCATACAAATCGAGGAGATAGAACAGGCCTTAACCGATATTTTAAAAGGCAACTACAAAATATCTGAACGCATTTTATTGAGCGTTACCACAAAACCAGAAAACAGCGATTTGGTAGAAACTAATTTTGCATTAAACGAGGTAGCTGTAAGCCGAAAGAATACCACGTCCATGATTACGGTCGAAACCCACCTAAATAATGAATACCTAACCTCCTACTGGTCGGATGGACTAATTATTTCTACACCAACAGGATCCACGGGCTACTCATTGAGCTGCGGTGGACCGGTAATAATGCCAGGTGCTCATAATTTAGTCATTACCCCCATTGCACCACACAATCTCAATGCCAGGCCGTTTGTAATTCCGGACGACACAGACATACAACTAAAGGTAAATGGAAGAGAAGACCACTATTTAATTTCTCTGGATTCTCGAATAACAACCTTGCACAATTCTACTCTAGTTTCCATCAAAAAGGCACCCTTTTCCATAAAGATGGTAGAGCTTGTACACGAAAGCTTTATAGACACCTTGAGGAAAAAATTACTTTGGGGTGAAGACAAAAGAAATTAGGCAATAAATCCCCTTAAATACTGTTTAACTGTAAGACAATTTGTTTCAAATTGTTATAGGCTAATCATATTTATTATATTTGCAAACTTTGAAAAACCAATGAGGTACTTAATTCTCTTTTTTTTAAGCATGTTCCTTTCACAATCCTTAACCGCTCAAATTTATGAGGTTGGGGTATTTGCGGGAGGCAGTAATTTTATTGGAGACGTTGGAGCTACCAACTACATATCCCCAAATGCACCCGCTTTTGGAGGTATTTTAAAGTGGAACCGAAGCCCAAGACACTCCTTTAGATTTTCACTGATTTATACAGATCTTGAGGCTGACGATAGAAAATCGGACGACCCAAGGCGAAAAGAAAGAGCCTTTGCCTTTTCCAACGGACTCTTGGAAGCCTCTGCTGGAATGGAGTTTACCTTTTTTGATTTCAACCTACACGAAAGTGGCACACACTTTACCCCATACCTCTACTCTGGTGTAAGTGTAGCAAAACATGACAATTTTTACTTTTTGTCCAATGGGGATATTGTTGAAGAAGGCACGAGCAGTTGGGCCTTTGGAATTCCAATTACATTAGGTATCAAAACCAATATAACCAGTAGCTTTATTTTAGCTTTGGAAGTTGGTGCTCGCTATACCTTTTCAGATGAATTGGATGGTAGTGTTCCAGATTTTGACAACGATAGCACATTAGGATTTGGAAACACAAACAGTAACGATTGGTATGTATTTTCAGGAATAACCCTTACCTATACGTTTGGGCAAAAACCTTGTTATTGTAATTTTTAAAATGAGTAGAAAAGACCAAATAAACACCAACAAACTACCCAAACACGTAGCTATTATCATGGATGGTAATGGCCGATGGGCAAAGCAACAGGGACTTTTAAGAGTCGTAGGCCACGAAAACGGCACCAAATCTGTGCGGCAAATTGTAGAAGCAAGTGCAGAACTGGGCATTGAAAACCTAACGCTTTATGCCTTTTCTACGGAAAATTGGAATCGCCCAAAGTTGGAGGTACAAACCTTAATGAAACTCCTGGTAAAATCCCTGAAAAAAGAGATCAAAACCCTTCAAGATAACAACATCCGTCTTAACGCCATTGGCAACCTCAATGATCTTCCAGGCAATGCTCATTCTGAACTGTTGGAAGTAATGGAACGCACCAAAGAAAACTCCAGAATGACCCTAACACTGGCCTTAAGCTATGGTGCCAGGGAAGAATTGGTGAGTGTAGTAAAAAAAATAGCGGATAACGTTAAAAATAATATAATTTCTCCCGAAACTATTGATGAATCAATTATAAATAAGCATCTTTACACGCAAAATTTGCCCGATGTAGACCTACTTATCAGAACCAGTGGGGAGCAGCGAATAAGCAATTTCCTTTTGTGGCAAATTGCCTATGCCGAATTATATTTTACCGATATATTGTGGCCTGATTTTAGAAAGGAAGATTTATATGACGCTTTGATCAATTATCAAAACAGAGAACGACGATTTGGAAAAACCAGTGAACAACTTAGCTAAGAAAATACTTTTGAAAACATACCTAAATTCAATTCTTATTGCACTATTTCTTTTCTGTTCAAGTGTAAATATTGCCCAAAACACCAACTACAATACTGGTACCAACTATATAATTGAAGACATTACCGTAACTGGCAACACAAACTTTAGTGCCAATACTGTTATCTCTTATTCTGGACTTAGAAAAGGAGAGGAAGTTACTATTCCAGGAGAATCCATAAGTAAAGCGATTAAAAAGCTATGGGACTCCAACCTCTTTAGCACCATTGACATCTACTTGGTAAAAACCGAAGGGAATTTGGCCTATTTAGAGATTCATTTGGTGGATTTACCAGAACTTAACGAGGTAGTTATTAACGGTGTTAAAAAGTCCAAAAAGGAAGAGATTATCAACGAAAATAAGCTCACCAAAGGAGTAAAAGTTACCGAAAACCTTATTACTACAACTAGAAACTACCTTACATCCAAGTATAAAAAAGACGGTTATTTAAATACCAAGGTAAATGTAATCACTAAAGAAGTACAGGATTCCATACAAAAAAGCCGGGTAGATATGGCCGTGAATATTGATAAGGGCCAAAAGGTTAAGGTTAAAAGCATTGAATTTACAGGTAATGAAAAAATAGCCGACGAGAAGCTTAGAAAGGCAATGAAAAATACCAAACAAAAGAACTTTCTAAGAGTTTTAAAACGCTCCAAATATATTGAAGCCGATTACAAAGAGGACCTCGTAAGCGTTATCGATAAATACAAGGAAAATGGGTATAGAGATGCTAGGATCATTTCCGATTCCATTATATACAATAACGACAAAACTATTTCTTTATTGGTAGACTTGGAAGAAGGTGAACAGTACAAATTTGGTAAAATTACCTTCGTAGGGAACAGTGTATATACCGATGAACAACTTCACAGCATCCTCCGCATTAAAGAAGGAGACACCTATAATGGTGTAGAACTTAGAAAGCGTATTGCTGACGACACAAAACCAGACGCTATCGATTTAACAAACCAATATCAAAACAATGGTTATTTGTTCTCAACTATTAACCCTGTAGAGGTTAGTGCCGATGGTAACGTTATTGATATGGAAATTCGTATTTCAGAAGGAAAACCGGCCTATTTCAATGAGGTATCCGTATCTGGGAACGATAAAACAAATGACCGTGTAATCTACAGAGAACTGCGCACCAAGCCTGGGCAGTTGTACAGCAAAGAAAATGTTATTAGAACTATTCGTGAACTTGGACAATTGGGCTTCTTCGATGCGCAGCAGCTTACTCCAAACATGAAAAATTTCAATACTGTAGACGGTACTGTTGATATTGAATACCAAGTTGTGGAAAAAGGTTCCAGCCAAATTGAACTTCAAGGAGGTTACGGTGGCGGTGGCTTTATTGGAACTTTAGGGTTATCCTTCAACAATTTCTCCATGAGAAACATCTTTAATAAAGACGCTTATAAACCAGTACCGATGGGTGATGGACAAAGCTTGGCCTTACGTTTGCAAGCCAGTAGATTTTTCCAAACCTATAGCTTTTCTTTTTCTGAGCCTTGGTTAGGAGGAAAACGTCCATTGCAATTATCGACCTCTATTTCCCATACTAAACAGTTCTTATATAATTATCAAACAAGAGATGCTGATAAGGACAGACGTTTTAACATCACTGGTGTATCTGTAGGTCTTTCTAAGCGCTTAACTGTGCCAGATGACTTCTTCTTCCTGTCGCAAGCATTGAGCTTTCAACATTACAACTTAAAGAACTACAATACTGGTCTATTTACCTTTGGGGATGGTTACTCTAACAGTTTAGCTTATACCATTGGTTTAACACGTAACAACACCTATACAGATCCAATTTATCCCATGGGAGGTTCTAACTTTTCCATCTCGGCTAAATTGTCACCTCCTTATTCTTTGTTCAACAATGTTGATTATGGTGCTCTTAAGGACGAACGTGACGCCTTAGACCCAACCAATGAGGATGATGCTGCCCGTATTGCGGAAATCGATCAAAAACGTTTCAATTGGTTAGAGTATTACAAAATCAAATTTAAAGGAGATTGGTATACCCGTATCGTAGATAAATTGGTATTGCGCTCTGGAATGGAATTTGGTTTCTTAGGTGCCTACAACCAAGACAGAGGAATTATTCCTTTTGAGCGTTTCTTCCTTGGAGGAGATGGTTTAGGCAACTACTCCTTAGATGGTAGAGAGATTGTACAATTAAGAGGATATCCAAACCAATCCATTCGTCCTGTTGAAGAAGATGGTTCTATTACAGACGATGGTGCATCAATCTATAACAAGTTTTCATTAGAATTACGTTACCCTATAACTTTAGGTGCACAAGCCAAAATCTTTGCACTTATGTTTGCTGAAGGCGGGGCTGCATTTAGTGAATTCCAAAGTTATAACCCATTCCAACTTAATCGTTCGGCGGGGGCAGGATTACGTATCTTTATGCCGGCCTTTGGATTGTTAGGAATTGATTTTGGTTACGGGTTTGACCCAGTGCCAGGATCAACTGGAAGCAATGGTTGGGAAACGCATTTTATTATTGGTCAACAATTTTAAGTTTGGCATGATATTTTCTCATATATGCTAGAAGGATTTAGCGTAGGTGTTAAAATTTTTCAGAATATATTTCGTTAATTTGGAAAAGTTAAATTCAAATGGCGGAAACAACACAAAATCTGTCATTCCTAAGGTTTAAAGAAAAGATCAATAAATCACAAAACAGTAACAGATGAAGTATAGAGTTCTTTTTTTAATGATAATGATAGGTCTAAGTAGCTTGGTCTCCAATGCCCAAAGAGGCGTTCGCGTTGCTTACATAGATACCGAATACATCTTAGAAAACGTACCCGAGTACCAAGAAGCTTCAAACCAATTGGAAAAAAAGGCTCAAGACTGGAAAGCAGAAATCGAGCAACGTTTGAGCGTGGTAGACCAAAAAAAGAACCAACTGGACAACGAGCGCGTACTTCTTACTAAAGAACTTTACGAAGAGCGCTTGGAAGACATTGCATTTGAAGAACAGCAAATATTAGACTATCAACAAAAACGTTTTGGACCAGAAGGCGATTTAATCACACAAAAGCGCCAATTGATCCAACCAATCCAAGATCAAATATTTTCTGCTGTTCAAGAAATTGCGGCGAACAAAAAATATGATTTTGTTTTTGATAAATCTGCAGATTTGGTAATGCTATATTCTTCCGAAAGGTATGATATTAGCGAATTGGTAATCCGAAGCATTACAAGAGCTTCCAAACGTACCCAAGCTCAAAACAGAGCTGAACGTAGAGCAGCCGAGGATGAAGAAGTCGTACCAGAAATCAATGAGGAATTGGAAGAGCGCGAAGCTGCCTTGCAAGCCAAGCAAGATGCTCGAGCCAAAGCCATTGAAGATCGTAAAGCGGCTCAACAAAAACGTCGTGATTCTTTGGAAGCAGCTGCCGAAGCTAGAAGACAAAAAATCTTGGAAGAAAGAGCAAAAGCTAAAGCCGAAAGAGACAGTATTAGAGCCGCAAAATCGGGTAAGACCAATGAAAAAGATGATGCTGACGCCAAAAAGGATGGCGATAATGATAATGTAAATCAAGCTAGTAAAACGGAGGAAAAAACTCCAGAACAAATAGCAGAAGAAAGAAGACAACAAAAATTAAAAGAACGGGAAGCTCGCCAAAAAGAGCTTGAAGAACGACGTCAACGCATTCTGGCCGAGCGAGAAAAGGCAAAGAAGGAACGCGAAGCACAAAATAAAGAAAAAGATAGTACAGGAAATTAACCACTATAACATTAATATTTAAACACGTAATACTTTAAAAATGAAACAATTTAAGACCCTTTTATTTGCAGCGGCACTTTTTGTTGGAGCTACCAGTTTCACAGTTGCACAAAGTAAAGTTGCTCATATTAACACAACTGAGTTAGTTGAGGCGATGCCAGAAATGAAAACTGCACAATCAGAAATTGAAAAACTAACTAAGACTTACGAGGCTCAAATTAAAGAGATGGCTAATGAGCTTCAAAACAAAATGAAGCAATACCAAGCTGAAGTAGATACAAAAACAGACGAAGAGAATGCTAAAAGAGCCCAAGAAGTTCAAACTATGGAGCAAAGCATTCGTCAATATCAAGCTCAAGCACAACAAGACCTTCAAAAGAAAGAAGCTGAATTATTGAAACCAATTTTCGATAAAGCAAAAGCTGCAATCCAAAAGGTAGCAAAAGCTCAAGGCTTCAACTACGTATTGGATTCTACTCAAGGTGGAGGCGTATTGGTTGCTGACGGTAAAGACCTTTTACCAGACGTTAAGAAAGAATTAGGTTTCTAATCCATTCACAAAAAAATTAAAAAAAGCCGCTTTACACAAGCGGCTTTTTTATTTTTGTAGCGATGAGTAAACAACCCATAGGTATATTCGATTCCGGTGTTGGCGGAACTTCTATTTGGAAAGAGATCCAGTTGCTCTTACCCAATGAAAACACCATCTATCTTGCGGATAGCAGCAACGCACCCTATGGTACCAAAACCAAACAACAGATCATTGATCTAAGTATTAGGAACACCCAATTCTTATTAAACAAAGGCAGTAAACTCATTGTGGTGGCCTGCAACACTGCTACAACCAATGCCATTAAAATGCTTCGTAGTACTTTTGATGTGCCTTTTATAGGCATTGAGCCTGCTATTAAACCAGCGTCATTAAACACCTACACCAAAGCGGTTGGTATTTTGGCAACCAAGGGAACACTTTCAAGCGAACTTTTTCATACCACTACCAATCTATATAGCAATGGTATTAATGTTATTGAACAAGTTGGAGATGGCATTGTTGAATTGATTGAAAGTGGAAAGATCCATTCTGAAGAAATGGAAGCCTTATTGAAAGGATATTTGCAACCTATGATAGATGCCAATATAGACTATTTGGTGCTAGGTTGCACCCATTACCCCTATTTGATGCCTTTGTTGCTTCAAATCCTTCCTAAATCGGTTAAAATCATCGATTCGGGAGCAGCTGTCGCAAGACAAACCAAAGCCATCCTGCACCAGCACCATTTATTAAATACTGAACCTTCAAAAACGTCCTACGATTTCTACACAACAGGAACACCGCAAGTCATGGAATCACTGCTAGGAGAAGACTACAAAGTCCAACACATTTCACTTTAGGCTTCCTGAAACCAGCTAGAGTATTTCACGTAGTTATTGGCAATTCTATCAATTTCTCCGGAAATTAATTCCTCGCTGATATCCTTAACTTTTTTAGCGGGAACACCAGCATAAATACTCCCCGATTCCACTACCGTATTCTTGGTCACCACTGCGCCAGCAGCAATGATACTGTTACTTTCAATCACACAATCATCCATCACAATGCTTCCCATACCAATCAACACATTATCGTGAACAGTACAACCATGTACAATAGCGTTATGCCCAATGGACACATTGTTACCAATAGTGGTAGGAGACTTTTGATAAGTCGCATGAATGACGGCGCCATCCTGGATGTTTACCTTATCCCCCATTTTTATAAAATGAACATCTCCGCGAATCACGGCATTGAACCAAACACTACATTGCGAGCCCATGCTCACCTCTCCAACAATTGTGGCATTTTCGGCCACAAAACAATCCTCAGGAATCTGAGGGAACTTTCCGTTAACAGGTTTAATAACTGGCATAATCTTTTATTTGATGACGTTTAAAAAACGTAGAATTATTTAAAATAAGATAGCAGATCTGATTTTTTGGAGGCCGAAACCATGATTTCCTTACCGTTGCTCAACACAACGCTCCCTCCCTTCCCTTTTACATATTTAGTGACTTCATTGATATTCACTAAATAGCTTTTATGGACTCTTACAAAACTACTACCTATTAGGGCTTCCTCAAAGTATTTTAGTGTTTTACTTACCAGTTTTTTTCGGTTATTTCCTAAAAATATTTCGGTGTAATTGTCATCGGCTTTGCAGTACAAAATATCGGCTGTATTTAAAACTTCAAACCCATCCTGTTGGGGTATTGTAATCTTCCCATTAATCCCATTGGTTTTAGGAACCAACACCTGATCTTGAAGCGCATTTTCCTTAGTTTTCACTTCGGTAACATAGTCCACGGCTTTGATGAGTTCGTCTATAGAAACCGGTTTCATCAAATAATAAGACGCATGAGCATTCAAGGCGTCGATGGCATAATGGTTATAAGCGGTTACAAATACCGTTTCAAAATTAATATCTCCTACCCTATCCAATAAATCAAAGGCATTTCCATACGGCATTTCAACATCCAAAAACACCAAGTCCAAAGCTTGATTTCTTAGCAACACCAAGGCTTCCTCAACATTAGCTGCCTCACCTAAAACTTCCACATTGGGACAGTATTTTTTTAGATAATTCTTTAAAATCTCTCTGCTGGTTTCTTCGTCCTCAACGATAATGGCTCTTAGTTTCATAATGCTAGATTTTGGTTGTTTTTATATCTTATGAGATGTACTTTAATCGTCCTAATCCTTTTTCAGGGTAACTACCACTTTAGTACCTGAATCTTCTTCCTGCTGAAAGTCCTCAATCCTTACATCAATTTTATCCTTGTACATGTCGTTTAGAATGGAAATTCGCTTTTTGATATTGTCCATCCCTTTACTTTTTTGTTGCTGTTGTCGTTCAGTTTTCAAGGCTTTGGAACGCTCCCTCCCTATACCATCATCTGCAATGGTAATACATATTTCATCCTCGTTTACCTTGTCTATAGCAATAGATAAATGACCTTTTTCATTTTTATAGCGCAAACCGTGCCATACTGCATTTTCAATATAAGGCTGTAACAACATGGGCGGAATTTTATAATCCCCAACATTTATTCGGTCATCCACGGTAATGCTATAATCAAACTTGTCCTTGAACCTAAAATGCTCCAATTTGGTATAAAGCTCCAATAACTCAATTTCCTTTTGCAGCGGAATAAAGTCTTCCTCACTGTTTTCCAGAACGGCCCGCATCAAATAGGAAAAATCACTTAAATACTTGTTTGCGGTACGCTCATCATTCAGCGCTATAAAACTGTTTACCGAGTTCAAAGCATTAAAAATAAAATGCGGATTCATTTGACTCCTCAATGATTTCAATGCCAGCAAATTATTGGCCAAACGTTGCTGCTTGATATATTTAAACATGAAATAGGCGGTAACCAAAAGCAATACAACTCCAAACACCAAGGAATAAATAATCAATTGTTGTCGCTTGTTGCGCTCGTTGGAAAGCTGGTATTTACTTTCAGATAATTGTCGGTCACTTTCCAAACTATTGATCCTATTTTGCTTTTCAATAATACTCCTGTTGAAACGCGCCAACTGCGAAATCTCTTGCTCCTTTTTAATATAAAGTTCATCAACCGCTGCGGTGTACTCTTCAAAAGTCTTCCTTGCTTTGTCAAAATCTCCAGCATCGGCATATACATCAGACAATTTACGGGTGGCATCCTTTTTCACCACCAAATCTTCCTTATCATCAGCCTCCTTAATACTTCTTTCCAAATAGGAAATAGCACTGTCAAAATCCTTCTGAAGAAAATAGGCATTTCCTATCTTATAATTCTGCTTTTGCGGTGTAAGCGCACTTTCATTGTCTATTATGGAATCATGAAGTTGAATATCCGAAATATCATCCAAGGCCTCCTTTCTTAACTTAATTTCATCGGAATAGTTTTGGTTTTCACTATTAAATTCCGCTACGGTGATTTTCTCTTCCACAGCTCTTTTCTTATTCTCCTTAGAAGCCAGATTTAATGAATTATCAAATAATTTTTTAGCCTTTTCTACTTCCCCTTGCGAATTATAAGCCTGTGCAATTTTGGAACTCAAGTCCGTAACCTTTGGAGTGATTAAATGCGTTTGTGCTTCCCCTAGGCCCTTTTTGTAATTCTCTATAGCTTTTGTGTAAGCTTTTGTTCCATAATAGGTATCTCCCAAACCTTCATAATAAACTACTTTCTGAAACGCCTGTAAACTCCCCAAATCGATAGTTCCATAGACATCCAAACTTTCCTGATAGTTTTTGTTCAATCTATAGGCATCTCCTAATTTTAACTGAACCTCATTGGACATTTGATTTTGGAGACTAATCCTATAATTGCTAACAGCTAAATCGTACTGCTTCCAAGCTTTGTAAATATCTGCCAAGGTTTCATAGGCTTCGGCACTTTGGTTGACCGAATAACTTTCCTTGAGTGCCTCGGTGACAAACTGAATGGCCTTTTCGGCATCCTGTTTAGCATACACATTAGCAGAATCAATCAACTGCTTAAAGGCTTTAAAATCTCTTTTTTGATAACGATTGCTAACCAAAGAAGGACTTACAGGTTCTACCTGCACCAAGATACGATCTTGACTCACGATGGTGTAATAGACTGTTTCAAAATCTTTGTGTCGAATGGCCAATTCATCACCTATTTTCACTTGGATTCTAAACTCCCCGTTACTATCGGTCTTAGTATAGCCTCCACCATTTACCTCAATATTCACTTTTGGAATGGGTTGGTAAGTCCTCTTTTCTTCTACCTTACCTTTAACGATAAAGGTCTGTGCCTCCTGTAGTATTTGATTTTGGCCAACTGCAAAGAAGGTAGCCAAACAAAACAGCAGTATAAAATTGTATTTAAAAATTGCAGCCATTTAAGAATATTGAATGTATAAACATAATCACTTTAATTGGCATTTTAAAACTGAAAAAATCAAAAAACTATCCAAAGACCAAGCCTTTAGACAGCCTCACTCAACAGCATTCCCCATTCACTCATTCAACCTGATAATTCACTAATTCTAGGTTTAATAAGAAATAAGGTCATTATAGCTTTAAAGTTCAAATCAAAAAACAACAAGATTATGAAACCACTTCTCAAACCTTTCCTATTGGCTACAAGTGTTGCTGTTATGTGCTCCTGTAATGCCAACAATTCAAAACCAATGACAACCGATTTAGCAACCGTAATTCACGATACCGCACCCCATAATCAAGAACAATACATTAAAGTAGCCTTGTTATTGGATACAAGCAACAGTATGGATGGCCTCATTGACCAGGCTAAAGCGCAATTATGGAAAATTGTCAACGAACTCTCCTATGCCAAATGCAACGGCAACAGCCCAAAACTTCAAATTGCGCTTTATGAATATGGCAATGATAACCTGAATGCAGATGATGGATATATAAGGCAAATTCTTCCCTTTAGTGACGATTTGGATGACATTTCCAAGCAATTGTTTTCACTCAGCACTAATGGAGGTCAAGAATATTGTGGTCAAGTTATTCAAACGTCTCTTAGCGAACTGCAATGGGGCAACAATCAAGATGATTTAAAGCTCATTTTTATTGCAGGAAACGAACCTTTTACACAAGGGCCAATTAATTACAAAAAAGCGTCTGAATTGGCCGTAGAAAAACATATTACAGTGAATACCATTTTCTGCGGCGATTACAACCTAGGAATAAATACCTATTGGAAAGAAGGTGCGGATGTTGGCCATGGCAATTATATGGCTATTGACCACAACCAACAAACTGTTTATATAGCCACTCCATATGATAGTGAAATCCTTCAACTCAATCAAAAACTGAATGGAACTTATGTGGCTTATGGAAATATTGGTAAAGAGAAAATAATGGAACAGAAAATTCAAGACACCAATGCGGCTGCTTTAGGGGAAGCAAGTCGCGTAAGTCGCACCGTAAGCAAAAGCACTCACCTCTATACAAATTCCAACTGGGATTTGGTGGACGCTGTCTCAAATGAAGAATTAAAACTTGAAGATTTAGAATCCTCCGAACTGTCAGAAGAATTGCAGGGCAAGTCTCCATCAGAAATTAAGGCCTATGTCGCTGCAAAGGAAAAGGAGCGTAAAGCTATACAAGAAAAAATACAGCAACTCAACAAAAAGCGACTGCACTTCATTGAAGCAAACAAAACTGAAGAGGATCAAAATTTGGAAGAAGCCATGCTCTCTGCGATAAAAACACAAGCCAAAAGGAAAAACTACCAATGGTAGAAGAGGATAAGTTGTCTTCAAATAAAAAACGTCCCGAAATCGGGACGTTTTTTAGATATATATGATATTCTATTAATTAATTGCAGGACAATTACAGTGGTATTTCTCTTTTCTACAGTTAAAGTTATATCCCAAAGTAATTTGGTGGAAGCCACCATTGTCAAATACTACTGAATTTGCTTGGTACGAATATGTATAAGCGAACACAAAATTATTGTAATCTACCCCAACAAAAGGTGTAAAATACTGAAGTTTTTGATTGCTCACACCTGAACCGTCCAAATATTCAGCACCATCTAAACTTCTTCTGTAGGACAATCCTCCCCAAACTTTTCCGAAATCCATCTCTCTATAAGTCTTAATGTTTAAGTCGAATGAAGATTCCTCAGTGGCATCCCTGTACATGAACATAACCGAAGGTTCAAAGGTCCAATCACTCCCATATTTTTGGAATACATTTCCAACAGACACCAAATAGGTTCTTAAATTCTCATAACTCAATCCTTGCTCATTAAAATTGACACCATCATTGTTCAATAGGTTTTTAACGGTAGCATGGGCATAGAAATCCAAGAAATGATATGAAAACCCGAAATCCACATTAAAGTTAGTGGCACTTTGTTCCACGCCCGCAATAATAGGATCAAAAGGTTCATTGATAAAAGCGGTTTCATCCAAACGATATTGAATAGCCCCAACACTTAAACCAAAAGACAACATGTTCAAATCAATTTCATTTCTTGAAAACATCAAGTGGTGTGCATAAGTTACATAAGCACCCGTTTGCGAATGGTACCCATTCTTATCATTATATACAATCGCTCCAATTGCCGATTGCGATTCTCCAATTCTACTATTAACACTCAATGTTTGTAATGCCGGAGCATCGTCTTGGCCAAACCACTGCATCCGTGCAGTCAATCTCACTTTGGCACAGTTGGCTACACCTGCCATGGAGGGATGAATCAAATAATAATTATCGGTTAAGTAATCTGAATAGATTGGAAGGCCTTCTTGCGCTGTTCCTAATTTTGTAAATAATGCTACAATTGCTATTAAACAATACTTTTTTAAATTCATAAATTCTATCTTTTCAAAGTAAAATGGGCTTTAAACTCCTTGCTCTGTCCCGTCGACGGTTCCACGTACTCCACAACAAACCAGTAGTCACTGCTCGGCATCGCTGCTCCGTTGTACGTTCCGTCCCATCCTTCGCCAGATGGAGAGATCTGTTTGAGCAATTTTCCGAGCCTGTCAAATATATAAATTTTAGTGTTAGTTTGACTACTAAATCCAACAATGTTCCAAGTGTCGTTGTAACCGTCACCGTTAGGCGTAAAGAATAACGGATAATCCAGTACACTTATTGTCACACTGGCCTCTCCGCAGCCCAAAATATCTCTAGCAGTTACTGTATGCTCTCCCCATGGCACGTTCTCGAACACACCGCTCTCCTGCCATGGTCCGTCGTCCAGACTGTACTCATAGCTGCTGTCTCCGCTGGCCGTGGCCACCACGACATGGTTGTCTGCAAAGGCCTCGGTCACCACTTCCGCTACAATGCTCGGCGGTGCGCTCTCGATCACCTCAGTGGTGTCCGTGCGCTCGCACATGGTCACCGTAGAAGTCGATACGTCGATTACCGTTACACTGTAGATTCCCGCTTCTGTCGGTTCATAGCTACCGCCGGTAGCCCCCGCAATCTCCTGACCGTTGAAGTACCAGATGAACAGATAGTCAGGTTCCGTTAGCCCTGTCTCCAATACCGGTGGGTCGATCGCCTCGGTTCCGTTGGTATCCAGACACAGCACATAGCTGTCGTAAAGGTCGAACACCGGCTGTGGGTTCACCTGAAGGGTCAGCTCTGCCACCGCGTAACAGATGGAGTCCGGTGTGGTATCGTTGTCCACACGGGCATAGATCACCTGTGGGTTGACCACGTTCTCATAAAGGGTCGGCAATGGGCTTGTACCCGCTTCGGCATCCGCCTCGCTGGCATAGTAGCTCACCGTATAGTTTGCTGGGTCCTGTCCGTCCAACAGTTCCGCGTCCATGGCAGACAGGTCGAACTGCACGCTGTCGTCGGTCGGATCTCCGTCCACTTCCATATTGTCATCACAAAGCTCATAGAGGATGGCCTCCATGTCCGGATTGGCCTCCGCCGCTTCCTGTACCTCCACAAAGAAGCTCTGAGTACTTATCGAACAGCCTGTATCCAGATTGGTGATCGCCACAAAGATCTGCTGCGGGTTCACGGTGTTGGTGAACGGGCTCACAAGGTCGTTGTCCCCATTGTCCGCATCCAACTGCGATACGTGGTAGCTCACCCCATAGAGCGCAGGGTCCTGTCCGCCCAGCACCTCTTCGTCCTTCTGAGACAGGTCGAAGGCATAGGCCCCTTCCGTGTTGTTCTCACAGGCCACGATGTCCGTTACGGCAACTGCCTCCGGCAGTGGGTTCACCAAGATATCAAAGTCCACGATCGTATAACAGTCCGTGATGTCGTTGGCCACGCGCACATAGATGGTCTGTGGGCTGGAAATGTTCCCATAGGCCGTTGGGTCAGGGATTGCATTGGTATCCTGTTCCGCATCAAAAAGGCTCTCGTGGTAGCTCGCCGATACACCGGCCTCTCCGTTGATGATATAGGTCTCGTTCTCCGTAAGGTCGAACAGCTCCACCTCGTCTCCCGTGTTCTCATCGTCGCACAGTGCAATATCAGATGGGTCCTGGCTCGGGGTAGGGTTCGGCAATACGCGGATGGTCAAGGTCGTCTGGTCCGTACAGCCCGTGTCCGTATCGGTAACCACCACATATAGGGTCTGTGGGTTCGCCGCCACTCCGTTAACCGAAGTGTTCACATAGGCCGTTGGGTCCGGGATCGCATTGGTCCCCGCATCGGCATCAGCCTGGGTCTCGTAGTAGCTTACGCTCCAGCTCCCCTCATTGCCCGTGATCTCCCCGTCCTTTACCGTAAGGTCGAACACCGTCAGCTCATCCGCAACATCGTCGTCGCAAA
The DNA here is from genome assembly GCF_030908385.1 of Mangrovimonas sp. YM274. Classification (NCBI taxonomy): domain Bacteria; kingdom Pseudomonadati; phylum Bacteroidota; class Flavobacteriia; order Flavobacteriales; family Flavobacteriaceae; genus Mangrovimonas; species Mangrovimonas sp. YM274. Next base: position 780,807 of record NZ_CP133091.1, on the reverse strand, counting down.
GCTGCAGCGGCGTTGGCTGCACCGCTACCGGTGGCAGTTCCACACGGATCTCAAACTCGCCCGTGCTCACACAGCCGTTGTCAAGGCTCTCCAGCCTTACGTATATCATCTGTGGGTTGGTCTGGTTCACATAGCCCCATGGATTGGCGATCGGTGCCGCTCCGGACTCTGCGTCCGCCATGGTAAGGTGGTAGCTAAGCTCGAACTGCGATGGGTCCTGCGCACCGAGGATCTCGGCATCCATACCGGTCAAATCGAAGCTTGCATAGCCGTCCGTGTTCGTATCGCAGATTACATAGTCCTCGATGGCCGTTGGCACTACCGGTGACGGCAGTACGTTAAGCTGTAGGCCAACCACGCTGTGGCAGCCCGTTACCATGTTCTCCGCTCTGGCATATACCACCTGGGCATTGGCCACTATATTGTCATAAGGGCTCAAGAGCACATTGTCCCCGCTCTCGGCATCCGATATCGTCTCATGGTAGGTGATGGCAATGTCCAGCTCACCGTTGATGATCTCCTGCGTGCGCTCCTCCAAATCGAAGCTCGCATAGCCGTCGTTGTCACCGTCACATTCCTCCAATGGCGTCGGGTCTGCCTCCGGTGACGGGATCGGGTTCACCCTCAGGTCCAGGATCACCGTGCTGTAGCAGCCCGTATTGCTGTTCTCCGCTCTCACGAAGATCGTCTGTGGGTTGGCAATGTTCGTATAGGGGCTCACAAGGGCATTGTCGCCGTTTTCGGCATCTGCCAGCGTAAGGTGGTAGCTCAGTACAATACCCACCTGTCCGCCAAGGATCCCGTCGGTACTCTCCTCAAGTACAAAGGACTCCTGCTCGTCGCCCGGGTTGTTGTAGTCACAAAGCTCCAATGGCAGCGGCTGCATCAATACCGGTAGGGCGTTCACGATAAGCTCCAATGGCACGACCTTGTGGCAGCCGTTGGCACTGTCCTCAACGCGTACCCACACCTGCTGTGCAAACGGTACCGTATTGGTAAAGCTCAATGGATTGGGAATGGCAGAGGTGCCCGATTCGGCATCGTCCTCAGTCAGGTAATAGGATACGCCGTACTGTACCGGGTCAAGCCCGTCAAGTACCTCCGCGTCCTTGAGCGTCAAATTGAACTGTGCATAGCCGTCGCCGGAGGCGTCGTCGCAGACCTCAAGGGCCGTTGGCTCCTCCAACTGTGGGGTTGGGTGCACCACAAGCACAAGCTCCACGATCGTCGCACAGTCCGTTGCGATCGTTGCGCTCTCAACACGCACATAGAGCGTCTGGGTATTGGCCACAATATTGTTGTAAGGGCTCGACAGGGCGTTCACGCCGTTGTCCGCATCCGCCTGGGTCTCGTGGTAGGTAAGTACCAGTCCCGTCGTACCTCCCGTGATCCCGGCATCCGCATCAGACAGGTCGAACACGCCAAAACCGTCGCTGTCCGCATCACAGTACTCCAATGGATCTGGAATGTTCGCCTCTGGGGCCTGTTCCACTACAAGGTCCAAGGTCGTCGTGCTGTAACAGCCCGTTTGGATATCTTCTATGCGTACGAAAACCGTCTCTCCCGTGGTCCCGAAATAAGGGATTGCAAGGGCATTGGCTCCAGACTCGGCATCGGCCAGGGAGCCATGGTAGCTCACCGCATAGGCAGGGTTGTTTCCGTTGATCTCCGTATTCTTTATCGTAAGGTCAATGTCAGTCATTCCGTCAGGAACGTTGTCGTCACATACCTCCAATGGGGTTGGCGCCACATAACTTGGCAGTGGGTTCACCTCAAGCTGGAAACTTGTGGTCCCGTAACAGTCCGGATAGGCCGGGTCCTCTACCCTTACATAAATGGTCTGTGGGTTTGTCGTGTTTCCATAGGCCGATGGCGTGGTGATTGCTCCCTGTGCCAATTCGGCATCCGAAAGGCTGGTATAATAGCCTACATTGTATACCGATGGGTCCTGAGCCCCCAGGATAAAACTGTCCTGAACAGTTAGGTCGAATATTTCTGTGCCATCATCCGAAATGTCATCACATAGTGATAAACCAGATACTTCCAAGGCTTGTGCCCTATAATTTACTACCAAATTGAAGACAGGATCAGGCAGTACTTCATAACAGGTTTCATCATCTACATTTTCTATTCTAACGTAAATAGGCTGTGGATTAACCGTATTGGTATACGGACTTGTCAAGGCTCCAATTCCTGCTTCTGCATCCGCATAGTTGGTATAATAGGTAATAGCAAATTCGGTATTTGACTGAGCGCCTAATATTCCCGCATCTTGAGTGGTCAGATCAAATGCTTCGAAACCATCATTACTGTCATCATCACATAATTCCAAATCAAGAACAGAATTAATGCTTGGGTTTCCTATAGCTATTGAAAATTGACCTACAGTATAACAGCTTTCAGAATATACATCTTGAATTCTTACATATAAAATCTGTCCATTTGTTGCGGTATAAGTTACTGGGTCCGCAATTGGGTTAGTCTGGGCTTCTGCATCTACTTCTGTTTCATAATATGTTACCGAAAAATCATCTGGATTTTGAGTTCCCAGAATCAATGGTGTATTTACTGTTAAATCGAAATCGGCAGTTGTTGCAGGCGTACAATCACTTAAATCCTGTATCTCTTGAATTTCTGGGAATGGATAAAACTCAATAATAATTGAATCTGTAGCTTGACAATCCTCAGAAAATACAACATCCACGGTATACTCACCATTCTCTGTAACATCTAAAACTGAAGAAGTCTCTCCTTCGATTACAACTCCATCTTGATACCAAGTATGAGTAGCAGTCGGTGCATTGGTATCTAAAGTGATTATTCCTCCTCCACAGGTTGTGTTTTCTGCAGCGATAGTTATATCGTCTCCTAAAGACCCTCCTAAACTAAAACTACCCGCTTGTAAAAATACACCCGAGTTTAAAGCGTGATCATTATGATCTGCAATTACTAATTTAATATGATAATTTTCACCTGGATTTACAGCAGATGACGCTGTAAACACAGTAGTTCTTCCATCAAACGACATTGGCGGCTGCCCATTACCTGTATAACCTCCAAAATATTGTTCATTTATGGCATCACAACCAGGGTTATCCGGATGAATATTGGTCACCAAAATTGGCGTAGTAGTCCCAGGAAGCACCGCGAGGTTCGTAGTGTTTCCCGCTTCATCAGTTAACAAAAAGGCAAAAGCATCAGAGAACGTACACTCGTAGGTCCCTCCTGTACTTCCATTATATTCCTCTGAAGCCATCAAAAAGTTAAAGCTGATACTATCAGCGATAGGAACAAAGTCGAATTCTATTACACTAGCATCATTTGAGTTTACTGTTTCAGTACCATTTATTACGATCTCATCCAAATCAGCATCCCCTGGCCAGTTACCTCCACTTAAAGCATTATTATTAGGACCACCAGCATTTGTAACATCTCCTGACATCATAAGGATTCCATCCTCAAACGGGAAAGCCTGTCCGTCACCATAGAAATAGGCTATACCATTAGCATCCCCAAAGTTAGTCCCGGTTGAATAGCTAATATTAGATACATCTGCACACGGACTATCTATAAGGACATCGGTAACTAATTCTTCTATGGTATAGGTATCTTCATCGATCACCAAATTTGGTCCTAGAACGAAAACTGTAACTTGGACTATAGCGTTACATCCCTGTGGATTCGTATCCTCTACCACCAAGGTCACCGTAAAGGTTCCAAAATTAGGGTATGCATAGCTCACATTTTCTCCTGTTGCCGTATCTCCATTTCCAAAAACCCAAGTATATGTAGCACCTGTACCATCTTCGGAAAACAATGCACTACCTGAAAATTCAATGGTCTCATTTGGCAATACATTAATGGTGTTTGAAGTATCCACAGCAGGAACCGCTGCAATAGATGGTGTAATTGTTTGACATGGAGAAGCACATAAAATTTCAGCTTCCCAACCCGTTGTTACTCCAGAATCATTGGACACAAATTCAAAAGTCAAACAACCACTGGCATTGTCTGGGCCAGCTTCGACTTGTCCTGGATTATTAGCTCCAGAAAACACACCAATAATAGGCGAAGCTGTATCCGGCCCATCATAGATTGTTAAAGTATCTGCATTTAACTGGGTAGCAAAAGAAATAAAATTTACAATTGCGAAATCCTCACTATCCACAGCGCAAATTGTAGTTACATAACTCTCGCCACTGGCATAATTTCCACCAGCCCCTCCAGAGTCATAAAACATATCAGGTTCACACCGATTGAATGTCCCATTTTCCATGAGAATATCTTGGGCAAAAACATTAAGAGATATTAAAAATGTAAGTAATGCGTAAATTTTCTTCATAATGCTACAAAATTTTAACTATCAGATTTATACATATAACAGTCATCTAGGGTAAATTCCTAACTTACCTAACGGGAAACTTTCCTTAAAAATTATGATCTAATAGCCTACATAACCTCTAAAAGCCTCTACCAAAACAAAATAAAATGGATTTTATGTGTTTCGAAGTAAAACAAAGGGCTTTAAAAGTGGGGCGAAAAATAAGAAAATTTGTCAAATATGACCTAATATTTTAAAATAAAGTTAAATGTTTATTAACCTATCCAAATAATCCTGCAGTAATTAGTCATTTCATTGATTTTCCATTCAAAATTTTAGGTTTATTTAATATTTCTTTGCCAAATGCTTTTAGTATTTTTGCAAAAAATAATTTCCATGGAAAATATAACAATCAAAATACAAGCCACCAATAACCCTAGCATCATAAAATTTGAAGCCGATACGTTTTTAACCCAACATCAAAGTTTTGAATTCAATAATATTGATGAAGCCAAACCATCTCCTTTGGCACAACAATTGTTTTACCTTCCTTTTGTAAAAAAAGTTTACATCTCTGGTAATTTTATTGCCGTTGAGCGCTACAATATTGTTGAATGGGCCGATGTGCAAGAAGAAGTTGCGAATCAAATCCAGGAATACCTTAATTCTGGCGGCATTATCATTGAAGCCTCTGCCCCTTCCAAGAAAGTTCCTGTAACTGTTTACGCAGAAAGCACTCCGAATCCTTCAGTAATGAAGTTCGTTGCCAATAAAAAATTGGTAACGGCAACTTTTGAGTTTCCTTCAATTGATGAGGCAAAACTTTCTCCTTTAGCTACGGAACTGTTCCATTTCCCATTTGTGAAAAATGTGTTTATAGACGAAAATTATGTCTCCATAAGTAAATACGATATTGCCGAGTGGAATGACATCACGATGGAACTAAGAGAATTTATTCGAAGCTATATTGAAAATGGAAAAGAGATTGTTGCTCCAAATGCCAATGTGGTTTTAGAAAAAACTCAAGAACAATTGGATGCCAATTTTGAATCTTTAGATGACACTTCCAAGGAAATCATCAACATATTGGAAGAATACGTAAAACCTGCAGTAGCTAGTGATGGGGGTAACATTCAATTTGAATCTTATAATGAAGACACCAAAACGGTTAAAGTTATCTTGCAAGGTGCTTGTAGCGGTTGTCCATCTTCAACATTCACCTTAAAAAATGGTATTGAAAATATGTTGAGAGAAATGCTAAAAGACAAAGTTCAAACGGTTGAAGCAATTAACGGATAGCATATTCAATTAATTGAAAATCACTAAATTAACCTAATATTCACCACGTAAAAACCAAAAAATCGCCTATATAATTTGTACCTTTATACATCACTTATTATTAACCATTTAAAGTTACTTATTATGGCCGTTTTAAAAGTTATAGAAGTTTTAGCAAACTCCGATAAAAGTTGGGAAGCCGCAGCAAAATCAGCAGTGAAACACGCTTCCAAAACCATTAAAAATATCAAATCTGTATTTGTGCATTCGCACAGTGCCGTTGTAGAAGGAGATGAAATCACCGAATTCAGAGTGAATGTAAAAATTACGTTTGAGGTTGATTAGCATTGCTCTTAAAGACTTAAAGCGCCTAATCATCGGGCGCTTTTTTTATGGCTTTTCACTACATTTGAATTATGAGATACCTGATTTTCTTTCTTATTATCTTATTATTTAGTTGCAACGGTCAATCTTCCAAACCCATGACACATCAATTTACAAACGACCTTATACACGAAACAAGTCCCTACCTACTTCAACATGCTCATAATCCTGTTGACTGGAAACCTTGGAGCGACAATACCCTTCAACTTGCCAAAGAGGAAAATAAACTAATAATCATTAGTGTTGGTTATTCGGCCTGTCATTGGTGCCATGTTATGGAACATGAAAGTTTCGAAGACGAAAAGGTTGCCGAGGTTATGAACGCTAACTACATCAGCATAAAGGTAGACCGTGAAGAACGCCCCGATATAGACCAAGTCTATATGGATGCCGTACAGCTAATGACTGGAAGCGGAGGTTGGCCCCTGAATATTGTTGCACTCCCCGATGGTAGGCCAGTTTGGGGCGGCACCTATTTTAAAAGGGAGCAATGGATGAGTGCTCTGTCACAAATTTCCAAACTGTTTCAAGAACAGCCAGAACAGCTCTATAATTATGCAGACCAGTTGGAAAAAGGACTCAAATCTATGAACCTGGTTACCCTCAACAAGGAAACACCTGATTTTAATCTTACTCAAATAGATAGTATTGTTGCTGAGTGGTCACAATCTTTTGACCATGTAAACGGAGGCCTAAAAAGAGCTCCAAAATTCATGATGCCCAATAACTATCAGTTTTTATTGCGGTATGCCTATCAAACCAATGACAAATCTTTACTAGATTTTGTCAACCTTACTTTGACCCAAATGGCCTATGGTGGTATTTTTGATCAAATTGGCGGGGGCTTTTCCAGATATTCAGTTGACGATAAATGGCATGTGCCTCACTTCGAAAAAATGCTTTATGACAACGGGCAATTAGTAAGTCTGTATGCAGACGCTTATCTTCTCACCAAAAAGGATCTTTACAAAAACGTAATAACCGAAACGTTACACTTTATTGAAACAGAACTCACCACTCCCGAAGGGGCTTTTATGTCTGCCTTGGATGCCGACAGCAATAACACCCAAGGACATTTGGAAGAAGGCGCTTATTATGTTTGGACCAAAGAAGAATTAAAAACCTTACTTTCCAACGACTTCACATTATTTGCAGAATATTACAATGTTAATCAATACGGCCATTGGGAAGGCAATAATTATGTGCTAATAAGGACACTTGACGATGTTGAGTTCTGTAAAAAATTTGACTTACACCAAGATGAACTTGACTCGAAAAAAAATAAATGGCATCAAGCTTTGCTAAAAGCCAGAGCTTTGAGAGAGCACCCTCGACTGGATGACAAAACACTCACTTCTTGGAACGCCATTATGCTCAAGGCGTATGTTGATGCCTACAGAGTCTTGCGGGACGAAAAATATCTTGATATAGCAAAATACAATGCTAATTTTATTCTTCAACAACAGTTAAAAAAAGATGGAGGCTTATTCCACAACTACAAAAATGGCCATAGTTCCATTAATGGCTTTTTAGAAGATTACGCCCTAACTACAGACGCATTTATCAGTTTATACGAAAACACCTTGGATGAACAATGGTTAAATTATTCAAGAGATTTCACCAATTATGCACTAGATCATTTTTATGATAGCCAAAACGGCATGTTCTTTTTCACCTCCAACGAAGACCCGAGTTTGGTGACTAGAAACATTGAATATAGAGACAATGTGATTCCTTCATCAAATTCAGTAATGGCCAAAAACCTTTTCAAATTATCTCATTATTTTGATAACGACTATTACCAAAAAACAGCAACTACCCTGCTGAATAATGTTCAAGAAGAAATGAAGGCTTATGGTTCTGGGTTTTCAAATTGGTTAGATTTAATGCTTAATTACACCAATCCATTTTATGAAGTTGTGGTGGTGGGCAAAAATGCCTCTAACAAACTTTCGGAAATCAACGAATTTTATATTCCCAACAAGCTCATTGCTGGCAGTACCTCAGCAAAAGAATCACCATTATTAAAGGATCGCTACCTTGACAACAAAACAATGATTTATGTTTGTGTGAACAAAACTTGCCAACTTCCTGTGACTGAAACAGACAAAGCCCTGGAAATGATTTTGAAGTGAAAATTTGTAATGCCTCCTAAATTTTAAATTTCTGTTACTTACGTATTAACACTTTCAGTTTTAAATGATTATCCCTACATTTGATTAATAATTTAAAACACACTTATATGGAACTACAAAAATGGGTAGACAAAGGATATGACTTAATTGTAAATTTTGGACCAAAGGTTCTTGGAGCCATTGCAATTTGGATCATTGGGTCCTGGGTCATTAAAATATTGTTCAACACTACTAAGAAAATTTTAGACAAAGGAGATTATGATATCAGTCTCAAAAAATTTCTTTTAAACCTCCTAAATTGGGCCTTAAAAATAGTTCTGATAATTGTTGTTCTAGGAACTGTTGGGGTTGAAACCACCTCTTTTGCAGCCATTATTGCCGCAGCAGGTTTGGCAGTTGGATTGGCTCTTCAAGGGTCATTAGCGAATTTTGCTGGAGGTGTTTTAATCATGATTTTCAAACCTATCAAAATTGGAGATTTAATTGAAGCCCAAGGAGAAATGGGTGTTGTTAAGGAAATTGAAATCTTCACTACCAAATTAACAGGACTATCCAACAAGGAAATTATTATTCCAAATGGTTCTTTATCCAACGGAAACATCATCAACTATACTTCATTAGGTACTAGACGTGTAGATTTCGTTTTTGGTGTGAGCTACGATGCCGATATCAAAGCCACTAAAGAAGTCCTCATGCAGCAATTGACATCTCACCCTAAAGTATTAAAAGATCCGGCGCCATCGGTAACCGTTTTGGAATTAGCCGATAGCTCGGTAAACTTTGCCGTAAGACCATGGTGTAAAACTGAAGATTACTGGACTGTATACTTTGATGTTATGGAAAGTACCAAAGAAGCACTTGATGCTGCAGGTATTGAAATTCCTTACCCACACAGTGTGGAAATTCACAAAGAAGGCTAATTAAGACTTAGGCTTTAATGCAATGAAGTCTTTCAAATAAAAAGGTTCAAAATAAGCGACATCTTCGATGTCGTTTTTTTTGAACTTATCATAAGCCAAAGCTCCCATTTCTTTTGCCGATGGCAACTTTCCTTCCACAAAAATGGCATTGGGGTGCGAAATCAGCCCCTTTGTTTTTTCTACTCCGTTACCTACAAAGTGAACTGAACCATTTTCTAAATACTTAGCATAGGAATCCGCATCCAATACTTCGGCTTGAACTTCTCTTATTGCTTTATAATTGTTGTCAAAAATAGCAGAATACACCTCTAGTCTTCGAGCATCCAACATGGGAACTATGACTCCATCAAAAGCATTTACTTGACATGCCAAAGCCTCTAAAGTAGATACCGAAATCAATGGTTTATCCAGCGAAAAGCATAATCCCTTCGCTGCGGACACCCCAATTCTTAACCCCGTATATGATCCAGGTCCTTTACTGATTGCAATAGCATCCAATTCTGCACCCTGTATATTGGCAGATTTTATAACCTCATCGATAAACACATGCAAAGATTCTGCATGAGAATACCCATTTCCATTATCTTCCTTTAAAACAATTGTTTTTCCTTCCTCAGAAATTGCCACCGAACAATTGGTGGTAGTTGTCTCTATACTTAATATCAACGCCATAATTGCAACCCTAAACTAAATCTCCTCCTGCTTACTTTCTTCTGATTGTATTTCTATTTTATCACCAGGTTTCAAGGTTTTAGAAACAACATTGTATGGCCCGGTAATAATTTCTTCACCTTCGGAAAGCCCTGAAACTATCTCAATATTGGCATCATCTTGAATTCCCGTTTTTACCACTTTCAACTTGGCTTCATCATTATTTCTGACAAATACGCACTCAAATTTTTCATCTAAGATGCCACCTCCCATTTTGGGAGCTCCAGATGGCTTGCCTGAACTTGTATCCGTTTTTATTACAATAGCGCTAATAGGCACTCCAACTACACTATTTTTTGTCGTTGTAATTATGTCAACCGTAGCCGTCATTCCTGGTCTAAAGGGAGAAAAATGTTCAGGTTTACCTTCGGTTAAATCTTTATAGGATTCATCTAAAATTCTAACTTTTACTTTAAAATTGGTAACCTGATCTGCTGTTAAATTTCCTTCTGCTGAATTAGCTATTTCGGTTACAATTCCTCTAAATTCCTTTTTAAGATAGGCATCCACTTCAACGATTGCAGAATCACCAATTTGCACCTTTACAATGTCATTCTCGTTCACATCAACCTCTACTTCCATATTACTCAGGTTGGCCACTCTCATAATCTCGGTACCAGCCATTTGTTGGGTTCCTACAACTCGCTCACCTAACTCCACATCCAATTTGGAAATTGTTCCACTCATGGGAGCATAAATAGTTGTTCTGCTAAGATTGTCCCTTGACTCATTTACGGTTGCAGCCGCACTCTGCACATTAAAATAGGCAGACTCCTTACTGGCTTGTGCCACTTCATAAGAAGAAATGGCCTTATCCCAATCGGACTTGGAAATAATGCCTTTTTCAAACAGAATCTTGTTTCTATCATAATTAGCTTTTGCTTCTTTCAAAGAAGCCTCTGCCTGACTTAAGCCCGCTCTGGAATTTTGTAAAGTAGCTTGAGAACGGTTTAAATTGGACTGATAAATATCCGGATTAACACGCACCAAAAGATCCCCTTTTTTAACTTGCTGCCCTTCCACAATTGGCAGCTCAATAATTTCTCCAGAAACCTCACTGGATAATTTCACTTCTATTTCCGGCTGGATTTTTCCTGTAGCAGAAACGGTTTCCACAATATCCATTAAGGCAATTTCTTGAGTTTCTACAACCTTAAAATTCCCTTGCTTACCAAACCAGCCTATTTTTTTACCTACAACTAAAACAATAGCTAAAGTTATGATTGCGAGAAGAGCAATGAGTCCTTTTTTACTCATAAAATCTAATTAATTTGGGTGATTGGAATTCCAAAATAGAACTCCAAAACTTTGAGTTTAAATATGTAATCGTATTTGGTTCTAATAACTTGCGATTGCGAATTTTCATATTGCGTGCGCGATTGGTTAAAATCAAACGCATTAGACAATCCCACATTATAACGCTCCTTTGAATACTCAAAAGCCAACTGCCTTGCTTCTTCAGTTTGAACCGCAGCTTCATAGGCTTTCTTAGCATTCTTGGCATCATTGTATGCTTGATATACATTAGATTCTAGATCCAACTCAGCTTGCTCCAATTGGTATTTCGCTCTTTCAACATTTACCTTACTTCTATTTACACTATTCCTGGTTGTAAACCGATTAAAAATAGGAACATTCAATTGAAATCCTATTGCTGTACCATCGAATATATACAACTGGTCCAAAAATACGATTTCTTCTCCAGTAAATGGGTCTATTTGCGTACTAGACCAACGCGTGTTGTAACTTAAAAAACCAGATAGTGTTGGAAAATAGTTTGAACGTGCCAAAGACAAGTCCTTTTCTGCAATTAACAAACTTGTTTCAGCAATATTAATATCATTCAATTCAACCTTTGCCTTATCAGCTATAGTTTGCGCATTTTCATTCAAAATATTTTCCGAGATAATATCATATTCATCATCTACAATATCAAAATTTTGATAGTCCTTTATCTGTAACAATTGTGCTAAGCCAAGTTTTGATATAAACAATGTATTTTCTGCTGCAATGATTTCTTGTTTTTGGGTAGCATCGGTTGCTTTAATTTCCAAAAGATCTCCTTCAGGCAAGGTTCCTGCATTGACCATTTCTTGAGTTCGCTGCAAATTTTCTTGAGTAATTACATTTTGAGCTTGAAGTACTTTAAGCTGTTCCTTATTGAATAAAATTTGCAAAAATGAATTTGCGACAAACAATGAGATATCATCTTTCATCTTGTCTAAAGCATACTGAGATGATAATTGATTCAATTTTGCTCTTTGAAGGCTTTTCCAGTTTCTTAACCCCGCAAAAATATTAACACCTGAGCTAACTCCTCCAGAAGCCGATTTAAAAGTCTCATTTTCGAACTGGTTGGTGGCTGGGTTAATATTGGCCCCAGTGTTTATATTGTAGGATGCCGAGGCGCTTAAATTTGGGAAAAAATTTGAAACTGCCTGATTTTTGTCAATATCTGCCAACTCTGAATCTAGTGCGGATTGCTGGATGGAAATATTATGTTCCAAAGCGTATTCTACACATTCTTCTAGGGTCCATTTTTTTTCTTGGGCTTGAGCAGCAAAGGAAATAAGCGCTATAAATAGGAAAAATTGTTTTTTCATAATCGGTTTATAAGTCTGTGTAAATGTTAAAGTGTTACAAAATTCACGAATTAATTTTGAGCATACTGAGGTGCTCCCTGTAGCTGGTTCCACACCTTAATTTTATCATCTTTTGTTACACCCTTTTTCACCTCAACATATATCCCGTCACTAATCCCCAACTCAACATCTTTACGTTCAAAATCCTGATCGCCTTTTTCAATCTCGACAAAAGGTAATTTTGTTTCTTTATCGTATTGCACCAAGGCTTCCTTAATAGCCAACACCTTTTCTGCTTTATCCAAAATAATGGCTGCATTGGCACTCAAACCAGCCCTTATAAAGGTGGTATCCATTTTGGTAAGGGTTCCTTTTATTTCAAATTGAATAGCCCCATTTTCCTCCACACCTTTTGGAGCAATATAATCCAAGACCGCATCAAACTCTTTGTTCTCGATAGCTCCTACAGTAATTTCTAATGGCAAACCTTCCTTTATTTTTCCAACCTCACTCTCATCTACCTTTCCTTCAAATATCATTTTTTTAACATCTGCCAGCGATGCGATGGATGTTCCTTCATTAAAGTTATTGGCTTCAATCACTTGATTTCCCACTTTAACCGGTACGTCCAAAACCATCCCCGAAACCGTTGCTCTTACTTGGGTTTGTGCAATATTTCCCAAACCGCTCGTGGTTCCGGTTTTAATAATATCAAAATTCTGTTTGGCTGAAGTCAGGTTAATCTTTGCCTGCTCTACACTTTGCTTGGTTTGTAAATAGGTGTTTTTTATGCTTTCAAAATCATTAGCAGAAATCACCCCTTTATCAAACAAAGCTTTCTGTCTGTCATAATTTGCCTGCTGCGTTTCCAAATTAATTTGTGCTGTTTGCAATGCCGTTTGACTGCTTGCGATACTATTTTTAGCACTTGTTAATGAAGATACATTTGGAATCACTCGAATCTGGGCAATGAGATCTCCCGAATTTACATATTCTCCCGCTTCAATAAAAATCTCTTCTATTACTCCGGAAATATTTGGCTTTATCAATACTTCTTCCTTTGGAACAATACTCCCTGTTGCCACCGTTTTTACTACAATAGTTTGCTCGCTAGGTGCTTCGGTAGTATATTTAATAGGATTCTCCTGATTTTTTTGCCATAAATAGTATAGCGCTGCAGAAAACGCAATCACTATAAACATGAGAATAATAACGGTTTTTGTTCTTTTCATCGGTAATGCTATTTATTTGGTTTGTTAGGATGTTTCAAGTTTTATTCTATTCGCAGGGCATCAACAGGTTTCATTTTGGTGGCACTATTGGCTGGTATCAATCCTGCTAACAATCCAGATACCACCAATATTATTAACGCCGTAAACACCACGGTCATGTTAACACTTGGGTTCGCAAAATTTTCAACGGGGCCACTACTATCCAACAAGTAATTGAGCAGCCAAATCATGAAAGCCGAAAAGGAAATCCCTACCATTCCAGACAGAATCGTTAAAAGAAGACTTTCCTGAAGTATTTGCCCCTTTATAGTCCAAGGACTTGCTCCCAAAGCTCTACGTACTCCTATCTCCTTAGTTCGTTCTTTCACCACAATGAGCATGATATTGCTAATCCCGATAATTCCAGACATAAGTACCAAGGCCCCTACAAAATAACCAACAATAGTCAAGATGGTAAAAAGCCCATTTATACGCTCAAACTGCTCGGATAAATCCCAGTGACCAATGGCCCTGTCATCTTCTGGAGCCACTTTATGTCGAGCTTTCATTAAATCGAAGACTTGCTGCTTTACAGATGTTATCGTTATATCATCAACTGCTGTAATGGCCATCCAACCAACATTATCTCCACGATTAAAGGCATGACCAAACGTTGTAAATGGAATATATACAGTATTGGCATCCTGTTCGCGATCACCTTGACTGTTGCTCATCTTAAAAGTGCCCACTACCATAAAATTTACACCATTAATCTTGATATAAGACCCCATGACTTCCTCTCCCTTATCATAAAGTCCCTTGACAACATCAGTTCCAATAACACACACCTTCCGTTTGGTATTGATATCGGAATAGCTAATAAATCTACCCTGCAGAATATCCATAGGTTGCTGATTAATGTATTCCGGGTAATCACCGTAGATTTCAAAAGCTCCAGTTTTGGTTCCTCTAGTAACATTGTTGGATCCCCTAAACCCACCCAACTGATTTCGGGGAGACACATATTTTAAATTGGGCACCTGAGCTTTAATAGCCTCTACATCATCCAATTTATAATTGAAGTTTCGCCCTTTGGGCATTCCTTTGTAAGGAACAGAAGTTCTTTGGGTCCACATAAACATGGAATTAGTGGCAAAGTCACCAAAATCTGCAGTGACACCATTTTTCAGTCCATTGGTTAGAGCCAACAATAATACTAGTATAAAGATACCCCAAAAAACGCCAAAAGCGGTTAAAAACGTTCTGAATTTATTAGTGGCAAGCGCCTGTAATATTTCGTCCCAACGATCTTTATTAAACATATTATTCGTCCCTTAATGCCTCAATAGGCTTAATTTTTGCTGCCCGATATGCTGGAATAAACCCAGCCAATGCTCCCGCAAACACCAAAATAAACACAGTGGTTATGGCTATATTAAAATCTACTTGTGGATACTTTATAAAATCACTTTCCACCTGAGGCCCCACGGCTTCCAATAATCCTAAACCAAAAATCAACCCGAAGAGTCCAGAAAACATGGTTACAAAAACTGCCTCCTGAATAATCATACCAATTATTGACCAGGGCAAAGCGCCTAAAGCTTTTCGAATACCTATTTCTTTGGTACGTTCTTTTACAATTATAAGCATGATGTTTCCCACGCCTACTATTCCCGCAATAATTGTCCCTATTCCCACAAACCAAAACACAGCCTTAATGGTATCTATTAGCTTGTATATTTTCTTGGCTTCTTCAAGCGTGTTATAAACCCTAACTGCTCCAGTATCATCTGGAGCTACCGTATGCATTTGCTTGATTTGGGATTCTATTTCCGTGGAAATGTTTTGAGATAAGGCAACCGCATCAGAAAAATTATCGGACATCTCTACCGTGAACAACATGTTCCGAATGTTATCCCCTATATTAAATACTTTTTGCGACGTAGATATCGGTATATAAGCTTGATCTTCTTCCCGATCCCCACCTGGATCAGTGAATACTCCAATAACCTTAAAATTCATACCATACATTAAGATATTCTTATCTATGGCATCTTCATCCTTAAATAAATCTCGTTTAAGCTTGTTGCCAATAACAGCTACCTTTTTGGCCTCATCAAGATCCGCTTGATTTATAAAACGTCCTTTTAAGATGTCGGCATTTTCAATAAATTGATGTTCAGGCATCACGCCTCTGATACGGTAACTTCCACTTTCATTTCCATAAGTCATGGTCACTCCCCACATACCATGAAGAGATGACTTATACTCCAAGTAATCTTTGTACTTGGTAGAAACCATATCAAAATCACCATTCTTTAGTTGGACGTATCGACCAGGGTTTAGGCCTTTGTATTCCTTAGTAGTTCTATTGGTCCAAACCGTTATCATGTTAGTAGCATCCCTTTGGAACTGCGACGTCACACCATTTTCTATGCCTTTACTGAACCCTAGCAAAATAACAAGTATAAATATCCCCGAGGCCACCGAAAGCCCGGTTAAAAACGTTCGAAGTTTATTTTTTCGTAGCGTTTCAAAGATTTCCTGCCATCGTTCAATATCAAACATATTGAGAAGCTCTAACTTGTTCTACCAAACTATCATCAATAATTACGCCGTCCTTGAGGTTTACAATTCGTTTGGTCATATTGGCGATATCGTGTTCGTGAGTCACCACCAAAATAGTCTTGCCTTCATCATTAATCCCCTGAATCAACTCCATAACCTCATAGGATGTTGTTGTATCCAAAGCACCTGTCGGCTCATCGGCCAATAAAACCTTTGGGTCGCTGGCTAATGCCCTTGCAATGGCAACCCTTTGCTTTTGCCCACCTGAAAGTTCACTTGGCAAATGGTTGGCCCAAGGCCCAAGGCCCACTTTTTCCAAATAATGCCTTGCCTTATCCACACGCTCCCTTCTTTTAACACCCTGATAATACAATGGGAGCGCGACATTATCTAAGGCTGTTTTGTAATTAATTAAGTTAAAGGATTGGAAAATAAATCCTAGAAATTCATTTCTATACTTAGCGGCAATTTTTTCGTTTAGATTGTTAATAGGAAATCCATCCAAACGGTATTCACCTGAATCCGCTTCGTCAAGCATGCCCAAAATGTTCAATAATGTAGACTTCCCAGACCCCGATGATCCCATAATGGAAACCAGTTCGCCTTCCTTTACATTAAAATTGATTCCCTTTAACACATGAAGGCTATTGCTCCCCATATGGTAAGACTTGTGAATATTATTTATTTCAATCATAAACAGATAGTTATCACCTATACAATGTTACATAAAAGTTAACACCTTTTATACTAACAAATTGTTAAGAATTACTTAACAGGGTACACTATTAAGACTGAAATAATGAAAATATGTTACAGTAAAATGAAACTATTTTGATTTTTGGGTCCGAAAGAATTTGTAATAGATTATAAATCCAAGGCCACCTATCAAGATATATGGTATAGCCATAAGATATACAATCCCATTATTGACACCCTCTGCTGCCGATTGTCCTTCCTCACTCTCCAAAACAGCACGGCACATAGCACATTGCGCAAAAGAGTTTAGGGATAGTAAAAAGCCAATACAAAAGATTATCCATTTAGATTTCATGACTATACGTAATAAGGTGAAATCATTAAATACACCACAACACCAGTAATGGCCACATACAACCAAAGGGGAAAGGTTATTTTGGCTATTTTTTTATGCCTTGCAAAGTTTTTGGTAATTGCCCTTACATAAGTGATTAAAACAAAAGGAATAATCACTACAGAAAGTACGATATGAGTTATCAAAATAAAATAATACACATAGGCTATGGCCCCTTCACCACCAAAGTTGGTAGAATCGCTCGTCATGTGATAGGCCACATACATTACAAGAAACATTACCGAAAGGAAAATTGCGAATTTCATTAATCGTTCATGGAGACTAATCTTTTTATTCTTGATAGCGAAAAACGCCAATACCAACACAAATGCCGTAACAGCATTGATAGCCGCATAAATAGGAGGCAAAAAGGTTAATGGCTCAACATCGAAGCCCATTCTTCTTAGATTCACTCCAAAAAGAGCTGCCACTGCCAAAGGAATTGCAATCGATAAAATTACAATCCATTTGTTATATTTCTTTTCCTCCAGTAGTTGTTGATTACTCATATCTTGAATGGTCGTTATTTATTATTCTTGCAATAGTTGTGCAATGTCTTCCTTGAGCATTGTTATTTGCTGTTCTTGGCCCTCATCGTCCTTTTGTTCTGCTTCCGAAATTATCCCATTGTAAAAAATCAAAGGATTTCCAGCAACCACTCTTGAACGGATGTAGCCATTTTTGTCTATTAAGGCAAAATTCCCTGAATGCTCAAAACCACCAGCCACTTCTTCATTTTCGCCGGTATACAGGTTGAACCCAATATTGGCCAAATCGTAAATAGCATCCTTATCGCCTGTCATTAAATGCCAGTTAGGATTTGTGATGCCATAATTATCGGCATAGGTTTTTAAAACTTCTGGAGTATCGTGTTCTGGATTAATGGTAAACGATGCCACACCAAAATCTTTAAATTCCTTGAATTCATTTTGAATCTGAACCAAATTCTTGTTCATTTTAGGACATATCGAAGGACATGTTGTAAAGAAAAACTCCACAACGTACACTTTACCTTTATAGTCCTTATTGGTAATTTGATTTCCATTTTGATCTACAAAACTGAAATCCGGCACTTTTTTTGGTTCGCCATTAATGTTTAAAAAAGCCAATTCAGTAGCTTCAACTTCTTCATTTTTGGTTTTGGCTTGATCGCTTCTACTTTCCTTTCTAGTGATATCTTCATTGCTAATTCTATCCACAATTTTTGGAACAAAAATGATTCCAAAAACCAAGATAATGAAGGCAATCCCTACGTATGAATAGTTTGTTTTATTGCTCATCGCTATGGTCTTTTAAATCGTTAGCACGCCTTTGGGTTGAATCATAATTTCCCTTGCGGCGTTCACGGTATTCAGTAAACAAAATTCGTAAATCTTCGGCACTTAACTTGTTTTTCAACTCAGCAACTTCAATAGCACTGTATGAATACAACGGATAAGGATCCAAATTCTTTTTCTTTTCCCAATCTTCGCGATCATCTGTCCTACCGCGTTGCTTCAAATCGGTATCCACAATGAACACTTGTTCTGTAGATAGGTTTTCATTCAACTGCATATCAGATTTCAAACTTTGAAACACCTTTTGAATGCTCGATTCATCAAGTGTTACAAAATGCCAAAAGCGCATATCTTCATAACTGGCAATTTCCTTGAACAATTCCTCTGCTTCAGTTTTGGATTCTGGTGTCACCAAAATAACTATTTGGAACTTTTTAAACCCCTTGAATTTATCATAGATTAACTCCTTAAGGTTTAAGGCTGGCGTAGATTGTTCCTTGGGATGCTTTCCAAAGAATCCCAAAACCGTTAAATGATCTTTCAGTTGGATATCGGAATCGCTTCTTTGAGGTAAATCTTGAACATTCTCATGCACGATTTCCAAAGTGTTGTAATTATCGTTTGAAAGCGATAAAACAAGAACAAACATCACTGGAAGCAAGAAAAGAATTCCTAATACCAGATTACGCTTTACTTGATTGTTTTTCATGGGTGCAAAAATAAAAAAGACGGTTGAATAACCGTCTTTTTTATATCTATTTAACGTTAAGTAACGTTTTAAAAATCATTTTTAATGTAACCTGATGAATATACACTTTGAATGTAATCACCTTCGGTTAAAAGAATGAAGGCAAGGTAACAGATTAAGAATACTCCTGTCCAAACCACAGCTCTTCTTAAACCAGACGTTTCATCTCTCATGTGCATGAAATCCCAAGTAATGTAATAAGCCTTAACAAGGGTAAGAATGATGAATATCCAGTTTAGCAGTTTCATCCCAATTACCTTTGCCATTAAAGCTTCTGGCTTATAGATACCCAAAACAACTTCTACTGCTGTAATAATGGAAAGCAATATCAATACTCCCCAAATCTTTTGAGTATTGGATTTAAACTTAACCAATCCTCTTAATATCTCTAATTTATGTGCGTGTGCCATTGTTACTATTTTATATAAATTAAACTAGGTAGAAGAATGTAAATACAAATACCCAAACCAAATCTACAAAGTGCCAGTAAAGTCCAACTTTCTCAACCATTTCGTAGCTTCCTCTTCTTTCATAAGTTCCCAATATAACATTGAAGAAAATAATGATGTTAAGTACAACTCCAGAGAATACGTGGAAACCGTGGAATCCAGTAATGAAGAAGAAGAAATCAGCAAATAAAGGTGATCCGTACTCATTTACGTGCAAGTTAGCACCTTCAACCACCATTTTACCATTTGTTTTAAGTGCTTTTAAAGACGCTTCTCTTGTCAACACTGTCTTGTGCCCGTGTTCATCAAGTGTTTGGGTTCTCACCAAAATATCACTGTGAGACTCCAATCCTTTTACGACTTCTTCTACAGTATAGGTCGGCAACGAAGATTCTCCAACAAACCAAAGTCCGTTTTTATTTTCATGAGTTGTACGCTCAGAGTGTTCTGCCACCACAAAGTCACGCAATGCTACACGTTCTCCTTCTGTATTTACAAACTGAAGAATATTTCCTCCTTTAGTTTGCACAGCTCCATAGTCACCTTGAATAAAGGTAGCCCATTCCCAAGCTTGAGATCCAACGAAGATCAAACCTCCAATAATGGTCAAGAACATATAAATAGTCACTTTAGACTTTTTCATATGGTGACCTGCATCTACAGCCAATACCATAGTTACGGAAGACATAATCAAAACAAAGGTCATAAAAGCAACATAAATCATTGGCAATTCTTGACCATGTAAAAACGGAACGTGAGTAAAAACCTCATCCGCTATAGGCCAAGTTCCAATAAATTTGAATCTAGAAAATCCGTAAGCTGCCAAAAATCCAGAAAAAGTTAAAGCATCCGAAACGATGAAAAACCACATCATCATTTTACCGTAACTTGCCTTAAGAGGCTCATTTCCACCTCCCCAAGTTTTGCCTTCTGTACCAGTATTCACTACTGTAGTATTCATATTAAGCGTTTATTTGTTAAAATTTGCACAAAAATAATCATTTTATCCATCTAAAGAAACTTCGCTTTCCATATTTTCAAAACAAATAAGCGATTACGAAAGGCTTTTCTTTAGACCAAATAAAAAATCAAATATATACTATCCTATAAAATTTAAAAACAAAAAGAGGAATATCCACAAGATATCCACAAAATGCCAGAAGGTTGCAGACAGTTCTACTCCCAGCATTTCCGTTGAAGTATACTTTTGTTTAAAATGGTTATAAATTACTACCAAAATGGAAAGTAGCCCCGCAACCACGTGGGCAATATGTGCCGCAGCAATAATGTAAACAAAGCTCATGGTTACATTACTGGTAGGCCCCGTAAAGTTATACCCTAAATCAATAATTTGAGAAAACCCTAAAACTTGACTGTATATAAAAATTACTCCCAACACAAAAGTTAAGCATAACATCAAGGTGGCCAAACTTCTATTATCTTGCTTTAACGCTCGTTTTGCAAAAATAAAGGAGACACTACTTAACACAATAATTACGGTGCTCACAACAAAGGCACTTGGCAATTGAAAATCGTTAAGCCAATCGGGGCGGCTCTTACTAACAATTACAGCACTTGTTAAACCAGCAAAAGACATAAATAATGAAATGATGCCAAACCATAGCATCATTTTTTTGGCTCTTGCATTTTTCTCTTGAAAGGTTCCTTCGGTTAAATCCATTTATCTCAAAAATTTGTCTATAACGTATACTATCTGTAACAACGTAATGTATGATACACTGGCCAACATCAACTGTCTGGCCGCTTGGGCAGTTCGTTTCTTAAATAAATCCAAGGCATAATACAACATCACACATCCTAATAGGAATACAATAATTGCAGCAACTATGGAAAGTTTCAAATCACCTGTAAATCCAAACACCGGAATAATAGACACTAAAATGGTCCAAATGGTGTACATGATAATTTGTACAGCTGTTCCCTTATCTCGCTTTCCTGTTGGCAACATAAAAAAACCTCCTTTTTTGTAGTCATCAAACAAAAACCAGCCAATAGCCCAAAAGTGCGGAAACTGCCAAAAAAATTGTAAAGCAAATAAGGTTCCTGGCTCAATTCCAAAGTCATTTCTTGCAGCCACCCATCCCAACATAAACGGAATAGCCCCTGGAATGGCCCCAACAAACACAGACAATGGTGTTTTAGTCTTTAATGGGGTATAAACACTCGTATACAAGAAAATGGAAATGGCTCCATACATGGCCGTTCTTGGGTTAATTATATATAAAGTGATAATCCCCAAAATGGTAAACAACACTGCAATTGCAAATCCAGTGTTTACCGACATGCGCCCAGCAGGAATAGGTCTGTTTTTGGTACGGTCCATTTTGGCGTCCAAATCGCGCTCAATAATCTGGTTGAATGCATTGGAAGCTCCCACCATAAAATACCCGCCAAAGGCCAGAAGTATCAAAGTGGTCAATTCTATACTTTCGGCACCCAACAAGTACCCTGCTATGGAAGAAAAAACAACACTAACCGAAAGTCTTATTTTAGTGATTTCCTTAAAATCAGAAAATACTGAACTTATTGAAACTGAAGAATTTTTAATACTCAAACCCGTAAAATTTGTCGCTGTAATTTTTGCGTGGGCAAAGATACTTTATTAATTCTTATTGGACAATGCCGTTCTTTGGTTTATTTTGAAGCCTTTAGAATGGGGAATCGGAAAGTTCTATAACCACATTTTTGTCATCATCAACACAAAAGAAAAACCAACAAAAACAAGCATTGGCTTCAATCTAGCTTTAGGGAGCTCACCTCGCTTTATCAGAAGCGCAGAAATACCCAATACAAATACTAAAGACAGAAACGAAATGATGAGCTTTGAATTGCCTTCTGAAAAATTGGAAGGAGACACCACAAGCATATTAAACATAACGACGCCGAAAATTAGCTTTTTCAGTGTTGAGGAGGAAGCGTTGGTTAGTTTTATCATAAGAGAATAAAATTAATTTTTCAAGGATACAAAAAAAAAATTAGAAATCGTAATACCAATTGAACAAATCTGTTCTCACGCCTAAACTAAACCAAAAGGTATCCCTATTGGCCAAGTCTGCCGAATTGGTTTCTGGATTAAAGTTTCTAAAACTAATATTGGTAAACAACTTCAAATTGCTCACTGGATTAATAATGTAGCCTGTTTGTAATTCGGCATTAAAAGTATTGGTTGTAATTCCTTGCCCTACTTCTACGCCCGTATCAAACGGCCGTTCATTGTAATTGCGATAGATGTCGCCACCATAGCTAAAGCTGTCTTCCTCGGTATTGTAATCGAATCCACGCTTTCCAATGATGAATTTGGCATCGGCAAACCAACGTCTGTAGTTATAACGACCTATGATGACAAGCTCACTAAAATTGGCTCCCCAAAGGTGGGCCATGGATTGGTTGTTATGACCATAGTTTAACACTATGGTATTATGTGAATAGGTATAAGGTCGAACTCTATTATACTCCAACTGCAGCATTAAATTATCCACTTTGAAGGCGTTGAAATATTTCATCCCAATCTGATATCCAAACTTGTTCTTCCAGCTTTTATTTCCGCCTTTAACGTCTCCCAAGGAGAACTCGTCTAAAATAAACTGCCCGTAAAGGTTTACCTTATTATTCCATTTATATTTTGCCGAGGCCCCTACAATGGCATTCCCCGCGCCCTGACCTGCTTCAAATTCAAGTGCTCTAAAAAAGATGATGGGATTTAAATAATTAATATCAAATCCCCGGCCATTGGTATCGGTCCACAAAACAGATTCAAAAAAACCAATATTCAGTCGTTTGGATACGTTCCAACTCAAATAATGGTTAGCCATATATTTGGTTAAAAAAGATTTGTCTTCAACAATTTCCGGACGCACATCCTTGAGCCACATCCAGGTATTGGTATACTTAATTTTCCAGAACTTCGTATTCAATTTAAAAAAGGTGTGCGGACTTGCAGCATCTCCTTGAAAAAGCGAGCGATATCCGTCTCCAATAAAATTCTTTCCATGTCCAAATTGCACATTTATGAACTTAGCTGGGGCATAGGACAAATAGGCCTCTGCCACAGGATAGTCGTACCCCCTATCCTTAAAGGCCTTTCCAATTCCTCTTCCTGGCACGATTGCCGGATCCGGACCAAAAGCCTTAAGACTTTCGGCATAGTCATTGAAATATTGCGCAAACCTACCTTGGCTTTCATATACAGAGGTTGAAAAGTTAAATTTCTTTCCTAAGCCACCTTGCACTATTAATCCACGTGTATTGTTATAAGTTGAACTAAAATCGGCCTCAGTATCTTTACCTACTTGCAAGTCAAAAATAGGGTCGATAGTGAACCAATAGTCCTTTCCCTGTACCTGCACCAAATGCTCATCCCATAATTTTCGGCCCCACCAACCGTCACTTCCTTTAGCTAACGACTCTTTTTCAGCTTTAAAGTCGTAATAAGGAGCCACCTCGGCATACACAAATGGCTTCGCTGCCGTATGACTGTTAGTCCCCAATACATTCATTTGGCCATCAAAACGGGCATAATAGGTATGCGTAAAAGGAATGTTTAACTGACTGTTGTATTCCAACTTTTCGTAGGGAACAATATCATTATTTATGCTATCGTATTCTTTGGAAATGGTTTCATTTAAATCGGTAATGCTATGCGCCAGTTCAGCCGGAGAATAAGCCTCATTAGAAATTTCTTGAGGATTGACCAAAGGAATTTTTACAGATATGGAATATTGAAAATAGGTGGGATTGCCGTTATAAGTTCCTGGCGCTATTTTAGGCAATTCCCCAAATATCCTTTTCACCTCATCTTCCAGACTATCGTATACAGCATCCACATATAGTACTTTAAAAGTCCCGGTTGCGTCTACTTCAAATAGAATTTTAATATCACCTTGGTAATCCTCCTCATTAACTATTTCTGGTACTTTAAAAGTATCGAAGATATACTGATTGATCTTATTGTTGAAACAAACCTTGAGATTGTCTATCGGTTCCGTTTCACATCCAGGAAAAACAGGAGATTTTTGATAGGCTTCGGTACTTTGGGATAATCCATAAATACTCAACAGCATAAAAAAACTTAGTGCAATACGCTTCATAAAATTCGGTCGGCCTTTGATGGCCGAAATATACTACTTTTTCAAAAAAAGCCCATTAAAAAACCGTTACCCCACAAAGAGTAACGGTTGAATAACAAATAACAACTATTTAATTTTTGACTTGAAAAATAATGGGGAGAGAATACAAAACATCTACAGGTTTGTCTCGCTGCATCCCAGGAGTCATTACTGGAATTTTATTAATAACCCTTTTTGCTTCCCTTTCCAAACCAGAATGAGGCGCACGAGCTTTAATGTCCTTAACCTCCCCTGATTTCCCAATTTTAAATTCTACATAAATTTTTTGAACGCCCTGGAGCCCCAAATCACTGGCAATATCCGCTGAAAATTTTCTGTTTACCAATTTTGCTATTTTATCAGACATGCACTTTTTTCGAGCCTTATTTCCTTTAGCCTTTTCACACCCCGGATAGATAGGTACATTTTCTACTCCATTAATTGAGATAAAAACCGGTTCCTCAATTTTCACAACATCAATATCACCTGCATCTAAAATATCATTAGTAAGGTTTTGATTTGAAGTAATAATATTTTGCGCTTCTAGGTCTTCAAAATTATCATGAACAATTTTGGGCTCTTTAATGAGCAGCTTTTTAGAAGCCTTTGGTTGAACTTTCTTTTGAGGAGCAGGTTCTTCATATACTTTAAATTCCTGCATAACAAATTCATTAAAACCCTCATCTTCAACCTTCGCATATTCATACTTAGGAACCTTTGTTTCAAATTCCATTTCAAAAAGTCCATACACTACCAAAAGGCAGAGAATTAACCCTATTTGAAAATATAAGGTGGAGTTTTTTTGTAAATTTACATCATGCTTTTGTGATTTTGCAACAGTAGTAGTGCTCTGGCCAGCATTACTGCGTTCTTTGTTAAAATTTTTCATAATATTGAATTTAAGATGTTAATATTATGCCAAAACACAATAAGCATACCAAAAAACAAAAAACCCGCCTAAAACTTAGACGGGTTTTTTTAATATTTTAAAACTAAGGCTCCTTAATCCTGTACTTGGAATAAGATAGGCAGCGAATATGGTACCGTTACTGCCTTACCTCTTTGCATTCCTGGCTTCATTTTTGGAAGCAAACCAATTACGCGCTTTGCTTCTTTTTCTAAACCTGGGTGCGGTGCTCTAGCCATGATGTTGGTAATCTCACCGTTTTTGTCGATCTTAAAGATAACGTTAATACGCTGTCTTCCTGAAAGACCTAATTCACTAGCTAAATCTGTGTTAAACTTTTTATTTACAAACTTGCTAATCTTTTCAGACATACAAGCTTTTTTGGCATTGTTTCCCTTTTCGTTTTCACATCCTGGGAATACAGGTACGTTTTCAATTACTGCAAAAGGAACCTCAATATCTTCTTCTACTTCTTCTACAACAACTTCTTCTACTTCTACAATTTCTTCCTCCTGACTTGACTCTGAAGATTCAATTACAGTTTCCTCAACCTCCACTTCATCTTCTACCACTTCAATAACTTCGGGAGCTGCTGGTGGTGGTGGCGGTGGTGGTGGCGGTGTTTTAAGCTGATCAGTAATTGGAATTTCCTCATCCAATTCCTCATCCATGGTTAATTGACCTATGTCAATTGCAGCCTTGTCGTACGTTTTGTAGTTAATTGCCAAATTTGTTAGCAACAACATTAAAGCCAAGCCCACTGCGAAATAGATCGAGCTATTTCTACCTACGTCGGCCTTGGTATTTTTTTTCGGTTCCATATCTTAAAACATTTAAGAATGCTAAAATAACCAATTAATAGTTAAAAAAGCAAGCGATTATTTTAATTTAACTTAAGGTTTCCCGTAAGCTTTATGATGATTACTCCAACCAGAACACCTATAAAATTAGCCAACATATCGTAGGCATCTAAGGTTCTTGTAGTTGAAAGTGTTTGTTGTAATACCTCAATAATAATGCCATAAAGCACAATTATTGCCCCTGATGCAATAATTTTATATCTTATTTGGGTTTGCCTAAAAAAATTGAACCCCAACAACATAAAAACCGTATACGCACCAAGGTGGTACAGTTTATCATCAAAAGACGAGCCTAAACTTGGCATTTTATGAATGTTCATTAGACTCAAAAAAGTTAATGCTACCACATAAGCAAGCAGTAGTATTAACGCCAAAGACTTAGGCACCGATAAGTGCTTTATAGTCTTCTGCAGTCATCAACCCATCCAATTGAGAAAGGTCCGAACACTTTACTTTAATCATCCAACCTTCTCCATAAGCATCACTGTTTACTAACTCAGGAGCATCTTCCAAGGCTTCGTTAAATTCGATGATTTCACCAGATACTGGTAAAAACAAATCAGATACGGTTTTAACGGCTTCCACTGTTCCAAAAACTTCTTCCGCTTCCAAAGTTTCATCTAATGTTTCAACTTCAACATAGACAATATCTCCTAATTCGCCTTGTGCGAAATCTGTAATTCCTACAGTAATAACATCGCCATCTACTTTAACCCATTCGTGGTCTTTAGTGTACTTTAAATCTGCCGGTATATTCATTTTGTGTGTAATAATTAATTGGCACAAAAATAATTTTTTAAAACCTGAATCACCTAATTTTCTCTATTTTTTTTCAATAGAAAGCGGCTTTGCCGGGTTAATTACCGAAATTATACCTTAAGGTTATCCCAGACCTAATCGTAGTTTGTGGGAATGCTGTTGAAATAGCATAGTCTGAGAACGAATAATCAAAATAGAAAATTCCAGTAAGATATTTACTAAAGGCGTAATCTGCCTTGTACTTCACTCCCCATAAGGTCTGCCCAGATGTTACTTGATTATTATCCAAATCCAGATACCTTATAATCGTCTTGTTATCTCTTACAGACACATCCAACGACATGTTTAGGTCACTCTTAATAATTTGTTGTGGGCCTGCAAGCTTAGAACGAATGCGAACATCCTTAAATCGATACCCCAAACCAACTACATATTCCTGACCTTGGATTTCGGTCATCAAGTTATTGTCAAAACTAAGAGACAGGATTCGATCCTTCTTGATTTCACCCAAAATCTTTACCGAGTTCTTCATTTCAAAATCCACACGAACCAAAGGACTAAATTGTTCCTCTAGGTTTATATTGCTGAAAAGTGTTCTGCTTTTATAATTACCGGACTGATTAAGTACATCTGGATCTTGGTTGTCATAATCCAAAGTTGGATTGGCAGCCACATAATCCAAATTGGTTCGGAACTGGTTAATTGTATAGCTAGAACGGTAACCATGGGTAATTGAAAAACGCTTGAAGTTCTTTTTAAACCACTTCATCTTCATAAACCCAGTATATTTTAACTGCCAGTTTGGGATTGGAAAATCCCTAAATGCCGATAATTTTACATTATCTGGATTAGATCCTGTATAGGCCGACAAGAATGCAGGCAATAATACCGCTTGACTATTTTTACCAAAGCCTAAAGGATAACCTTCAGTATCCAAGGCATAGTTGCCATTCCCATAAAACTCTCTTGCCAACCTGTGTGCAACCACCATACGGTTAGACCTAAAGTCGTTAAAGGCATCAGATTGGGTTTCGTTACTGGTACTAAAAGCTGTTTTAATTAAGGCCGTAGAAATATTGAAGTTTCCAAATGAATTTTGGATTAAAGAATTATAATCCAACTCGCCATCGGCGTCCATATCCTCAACTCTAAAGTTTTCGGTCATGTTTTCAGAATAAAGTCTTCCTCCCGTGATATCAATCTTCAAATCTTTGATTAATTCAATATTGGCTGAATAATCCAAAGTTTGATTATTCAATTCGGTATACTGCTGGTTAAAGTTAGGGAACACTGTTAACCAACCATTTCGGGCTACCATATCCCTAATGTCTCTTTGGCTTCCAAAAGTATAGCCAAATGTTGGCTTTGTTGTCCCAATAAAGCCAGGAGTTCTTGTATAACCAGGCAAGTAAGTTCCGTTATTTTCAGAATAATTTATCTGAACCCTTTTTACCATAGTTAGCACATCTACTGCGGCTCCAACTACTTTGCTTTGCTTTTTATCGGATTGGCTACGGGCATCGGCTCCATTTACAACACGTTTACCATCCCTTCCTCTTGTTTGAGGTTGTCTTGAAGTTCTTCTAGATCGCTTTTTAACCAATCCTAAGTAGCTATAAAGTTTCTCCATATTTAGGGATGAATTAATAGCGTGGGTATTGGCATTCTGTATTGAGTTTCCTAAATTATAATAGTTGGTCACTCCATCTTCATTGGTATACTCAAAATTAGTATTTAAGTCGGACCCTTTTTGCCACTGAAAATCGCCTGTATAAGAATAGGTCGCGTTCAAGAAACTCAATGTTGGAATCTTGTTCAATGGAATTTCATAATTCAACTGGAACTGTTGGTTTTGAATGTTAGGATCTCCCAAATCAAAGAAACCATCCCAAACATTCAAACTAGGATCCTGTCTTCCGTTAATCTGATCATTGACAAAATAATTCCTTACAATATTATTGTTAGACGCATTGAAACTGAAGCTCAAATTATCGGTAACGTTATAATTTAAAGCATACTGGAAATCGAAAGTATAATTTCGTCTATATAATTCCTCAAGCCCAATATTGTTTCCGGTAAGTTCAACCTCTCTAAACTTCTGCCTATTGAACTGACGAATAATATCAGTATTTACAGAGAAACTTGTTGGCAGTATATTTACATTGAAGTCTTTAAATATTTTCCAATACTTACCAGTAAATAAGGAATCATTCTTTCTAAAAGGCTCTACCTTTTTAGGAGTAAAATTATAATTATAATTAACGCCAGCTCTTACTCTTTGATCTAAGGAATTTTCTATTTCAAAATCGCGGTGCTCTACCTTGTTGTAGGAGTAATTAAAAGTTAAGTTTTCCGGATCATATACATGCGGCTTCGCCTCTGCTGCCCTTTGCTTTTTAACGCCAATAAAATTGATACTCTTACGCTTTGTATAATCTTCAGACTGAACGCGTATCTGCTCCCTTTCTTCTTCAGAATTGGCTGCGTCCAATCGAGAATCCAAAGTAAGGTCATTATAATATTGATCGTATTTGGGAGTAATCATTTCTTCTTCCTGTCCGTAATTGAATGGCACTTGAATTCCCCACTTTTTAGGCAATAATTGACCTAAATTCACATTAGTAACCACATTGTACTGTTGCACATCTTCCCTACTGCGCTCATTAGGTCTTTGTTCTACCGACCCAAAACCAGATGTACTTTGTCTTCCTGTTGCACTTACATTAGCAAAATCGGCCACGTTACCATCAACTCCTACAACGGCAGCCCAACCACCTTCGTTATGTAAATCGGAAAGACGAAGCTCATTAAACCATACTTCTCCACAAACATCATATCCAGACCCTCCTACTTGAGCGGACGAGATATTTTTAAGCCCCACCATTAACACTCTAATATCCCCAAAGTTTGGATTTCCTTTAATGGCGATACGCTGTTGCCCTTCTATATATTGAGAGAATTCAGGCACAGGGTTTTCACTCACTTCACCGTTAACAACATCATAGAAAGTTGGGTCGTCATTACTTAAGGAACCATCAAAAATCCCTTTAGATTTGATTTGTTGCAACAATTCCAATGGCAAGTTAATCTCATTAGCTTCGGGCCACACCTCAGAAGGAGATATTCCCCCAGATGACACTTGTAATGGCACTTCAATTTGATAGAAGTTATCCGTAAAGTCGTTACCCATCCTTATAAATCCAACCAAGTCGTTATCGTTCAAGGTTCCTGATTCACCATTTTCGGCATGCATAAACATTCGTAGCTTTTTGTACTGACGCATATCTATGTTAATATTTTTAAATACTCCTTTGGAATCTGTAGCCTCCAACTGGCAGGTCTTTACTACAAGCGATTGCTCATTTTGGCGAACAATATTGTTGTTATTGTTCAACTCTTCCAACTGCACTCCCGGAGGCAACACATAATTCCCTTCATTCTCCTGAAGTCCCACAACCCCAGTACTGAATTCTAAGTTTGGACTCTCATTGGTAGGATCGTTATCCAAATCGCCCGTAAAACGACGCCAATCACTACGCACCAAATCCAATGTTGCAAAACGTAATACCGTTGGTTGCGTAAATTCCTTTAAATACATACGAGCAAATCGCACAGATCTAATATCGGTAATTCCTCCTACTGCAACCCTGTCTGACGCATTGATAGGAATTCTAAACTGATACCAAACCACTTCTCTAGTTTCACCATTGGGCAAGGTTACTTCGCGGGTTTTGATATCATTAATTTTTTCGTTGTTCTCGTTTAAGGTAGAAGGCTTTATATCAATGTTATATTCAAAATAACTATTGATAGTGTTCATTGTATTATCCCTATTGATGTCTTCTACATCCGGCTGAGTGGTTGACCCTCTATTGGTATCTGTAAAAGTCTCTGGAGAGTTTCCTTCCGTACCGTTATATTTTTTATAGCGTTCAAAAATGTTTCCTTCAGTATTCAAGAAATAAGTGTAATTATCCTTAGCTGGGTCTTCCCCAAAGTTTCCGGTTACACCCAATTCAGTTAACATTTGCGCTTCCTCAATATCATCATATCCATCATACCCAACATCTTGATTGGTACGTTCCTGGCCTGTTGTGGCAAATGTGTAAATCAAGGATTGGTTTTGAGGGACTACATACGGTTTATCAACAGACAAGTTATTCTGAAGAAAATCTATATTTCCATCTTCGGGCAAGCCATTTTCAAATTGCTTTTTACCATCCTTAAGAATATCCTCTGAAATATTCCCAAGGTTGATACTTAAAGTTCCCCCAGGGTTTGAAGGGTTGTCCAAAAACGGATCCTGAACCCAAAATTCAATATATTCAACATTGGCCTGTTCAAAATCGGTAGACGTAATCTGTCTGGTAATCCCCGCCCAAGAATCTATAGGATTGTCCAATTCACCATCTGCCGCAGAAGATTCAAAGTTATATGGTCCTCGTTCCGAAGGGTAATAAGCCAAATCCAATGTATATATTATGGTACTTTGCCCCTGCACGAGGTCTACTTGAGGGAATACCTCATCAATAAACACCCTTCTGGTATAAAGATTGGAAATATCATCATCGTTAATCCCGGTAGGTCTTTGGGTGCTGTAGAAAATTGGGTCAATGGTATACCAGTTCAAAAAGGCACGGTCAAAACCATTTTGCAAACCATTATCATCTTCTCCAGCAAAACCAGGATAATTACGTCCCAAACCAACAGGTCTACTCGACAGGTACCAAGTTAAAGGAGACAATAAATCTATGGCCCCCTGTGTCCCTTCAAAATCATCAACATAAGAGGTCGCTTCATTATTAAAATCGGTTCCTTTTGGAGCTCCCGGCAACAAATAGGCAAACTCCCCTCTCACAGACATGTTGGACGGTACATCGGTATCGATGTTTGGCAACTTGTTAACCATTCTCGTCAAAAATGGAACTTCCGTTGAATAGTTTCCATTCAATCCTAAAATAGTATTATTGATAGGCTCCGTATTGTAATTGGCCTTTTGTGTGATTGGTCGTTCGCTTAAGTTTAGGAAAGTCCCACCTAACACAAAATTTTCATTGAATTGGTGCTCTACATTTACCCCTGCAAAACGTCTTGTTTGTTGACCGAATACAGCATTATTTTCAACAGACACATTGATAGGTGTGTTGGAAGCCTTCAAAGCTTCATCCAAAATTTGCACACGCCCCAATTGGTAATTCACCGTATAGTCAATTCCTTCAACCAAAACACGTCCTCCAGCAGTTACTACCACCGATCCTCTTGGCACGTTAAACGCTCCCAAAGGAATACCGTCTCCCCCAGAAGACTTGAAACGTCCTTTAAGTTGGAATTTATTCTTTTCAGACTCATCCAAGGCCGCCGTCTTGGTTTGCTTATATAGAATATCGTATACATACTTTTCCTGGTTAGGGTTAGCATAGGTATCCGATTCATAATCCGTATCATTATTATTGGGGTTACCATCGTCGTCTAGAACATCAAATAGATAGCGACCAAAAGGCTCCACCTTGGTAAATATAATTTTCCCGTTCTGGGTCAATACTGTAAGCCCTGGGACAAAATCGAAGAACCCATCCCCATCAACCTGAGGGTCGTTATTATAATTAAGTCGATCTAAATGAAATAACCTGATTAATGGTGTTTCACTAATAGCAGTATCATCTGTTGGATCTGTGGTATTATTATCGAATGGCGGAAAAGAGGTTCCTTCAACTGGTAAAATGTAGTTTACAGGAGAGGCCTCTGTGTAAAAAATATTCAGTTTAAAATCTTCCTGACTCAATTGAAAAGCACCTGTATCATAGATGTTTTTCATCATCAAATCCCAAATAGGCTGATCGACACTTGTTATTGCACTCTTCAGCATTTTTAAAACCAAACTATTGTTGTTCACAATTTGGTTTTCAGAATTATTAACATCCTGACTTACATCGGTTGCCTCAACGCCATCATTGGCAAACTCTCCAACCTGATACACTTCTCCTCCTACGGTGTATTGGTAGGCAACTGCTAGTACTTCGTCGTTAAGCAATCGTTGATTAAGGGAGATATATCCCAACTGTGTATTTAAGATATAATCCGACCCTTCCTGAAGTTTCTTCGCATTTTCCAATTTACCAAAATCGAAACCTTCGTTGGCAGGAACCAAAATACCTTGTTCTACCGTTGTAATATCTCTTACGGCGTCCGTTAACTGCGACCCCGGTCCTCCAATATTTAAAGGATCAAAATCGTTGTTCCCGTTATCCGGATATGCCCCTCCAGGCACATTTACAAACCCCGCTGGCGGGGAAGCAAGCCCAATTACATCAGATTCTCCTAAATCCTGAAATGCCACAACATTCCTAACATTATCCGTTTGATTACTTCGGTTGGTAACCCAAACTTCTATCCTTGTAATTTGAATATTATTGTTGATGTAAGGATACCTACTTAAGGCTTCATCATAATGTTCTCTAAAATATTGAGACAGGAAAAAGTGTCTATTTTCGTCATAATCCCTAGCAAAGAATTCAAATTCTTCCAGGGTTCCTCCCCCTTGTGCTACCACAGATTGAGATTGCGACTTTTGCTCTGAAAACACAGCAGTTACCGTAGTTTTACCAAACTGCAACTCCGTTTTCACCCCAAACAAACTCTGTGCTCCGGTAATCAAGGAACTATTTAGGGGCATACTTACATTACCCACCTCGATTTTTCTGATAATATCATCTTCAGTAGGCGTGTATTCCAATTTTATTAAGTTCTGAAAATCAAAGGTCGATTCCGTATCATAATTGGCCGTAACCTGAAGCCTAGTTCCTACTTTCCCCAATAAACTTAGACTAATTCTTTGGTCAAAATCAAAGGTGAAGTTACTTCTATTTCTTGGCGAAAATGTTGGGTTATCTTGTTTTGTATAAAGTACACCCAAATCCATTTCCACCGATCCCTGAGGTACTACTTCAATAGTATTCCCTCCAAACACCGATTCAAAAAAGCCTGAATTCACATAAAATTCTGGCAAGAGATTTTTTTGTTCCTCCTCGCTACCTTCTTTTTTACCCTCAGCAGCATCGATCTTTTGCTTATAATATCCCTTTTGCTGTTCCTGCAATACCAATTTATAATATTCTGCAGGCGTTAAAATAATAGGGTAATTGATGTTGAATTCCCCAACCTTTTCTGTGTAGATATAACGATCCGTAACGGGGTCATAGGTATATTTTGAAACAATGCTGTTTGGGTTGGGCATGGTCATCCTTCCCATGGTAAACCCTGTTTTGGTACTATCCTGCTCCTCCTCTTGTTGTTGTTGTCCAAAACCGAGCAGACCAAAAAACATGACAATACTAAAAAGTAGGTACGATCGGGTTGAATTAGTATAAATTGGGTTATTTGTACTCAAATCTCTCTTATAATTTTTTTAAAGCCTCCTTGATAAGGGATTCCACACTTGCATCTGCCTGATCTGATAAAATCTTGTCCACCACCTTCTCTGCCTGCTTTTTATTAAATCCTAGAACTTCTAAAGCAGATAACGCTTCATCCTTGTTGGTATTGCTTTGAGGGGCCGAAAGTTCATCAATATCATAGACTTTCAAAATTTTATCTTTTAAGTCCAAAATAACTCGTTGTGCTGTTTTGGCTCCAATCCCCTTTATGGACTGTATTAAAGCCACATCGCCAGTTGCTATTCCTTCCCTAACCTGCTTTGGCGTTAAGGAGGACAACATGGTCCTTGCCGTATTTGCACCAATACCACTTACCGATATCAACAAACGAAAAATGTCCCTTTCGGACATAGAAGAAAACCCAAATAAGGTATGGGAATCTTCCCTTACCTGAAGATGGGTATATAACTTTAAATTTTCTTGATCTGGAATTTTGGAGAAAGTATGCAAAGAAATATGGAGTAGGTAGCCCACTCCATTACAATCTATGGTAACTTCGGTTGGATTTTTCTCAACAAGTTTCCCCTGAATATGTGTAATCATTAAATAGCCTCATTTAAACCTCTCAAATGTAATAAAATTATTTACAATGAAAGGGGGTTACTTTTCCATAGACGCCTTGAGTTCTTGCTCCCTTTTTTCTTTTTGTTGGGCATCAATTACTGCAATGGCTGTCATATTTACAATTTCATCCACACTGGCCTCCAATTGTAAGATATGCACTGGTTTTCTCATCCCCATCATGATAGGCCCAATAGAATCTGCTTGATTAAGCTCTTTCAAGAGTTTATAAGTAATATTGGCCGCATCAAGATTTGGAAAAATAAGCGTATTCACCTTTTTACCCGCCAATTTTGAAAATGGGAAAATATCCTGCAACATCTCACTGTTCAGAGCAAAGTCTGTTTGCAATTCACCATCCACAATCAAATCTGGATAGTATCTATGCAAATAGGATACTGCATTCCTTACCTTGTTGGTGCGTTCATTTGTTGAGGACCCAAAATTGGCATATGAAATCATGGCCATAACAGGCTCCATTCCAAACATCTTCACTGTTTTGGCTGTCATTTGTGCAATCTTGGCCAAATCCTTTTCTGACGGATCGATATTAATGGCCGTATCACTTAAAAACATAGGGCCACGTCTGGTCATCATCAAATTGGTAGTCGCTACACGGGTTGCGCCTTTTGCCATACCTATAAGCTCAAGCATTGGTTTTACTACGGAAGGATAGCTTTGCGAATACCCCGAAATAAGCGCATCAGCATCCCCCTCATTTACCATCATTGCGGCAAAATAATTCCTTTGACGCATCACTTTTTGAGCTGAATATAGGGTTACACCTCGACGCTTGCGTTGTTTCCAATACACTTCTGCATATTTGTTCAAGCGCTCCAATTCCTCATCCGATTTCGGATCTATAATTGGTACATCGGCATCAAAATCTATTTCTTCTTTTAATTTTTCAATTTCATCTTTACGGCCTAAAAGTATTGGAAACGCAATGCCTTCTTCATAGGCTATCTGGGCAGCCTTTAACACATCCAATTGATCTGCTTCAGCAAAGACAACGCGCTTCGGATCCATTTTAGCGCGATTCAATAATAATCGCACCACCTTGTTATCTGATCCTAAACGCTCCATTAAGGAATCTCTATATTTTTCCCAGTCAACAATAGGTTCTTTGGCAACTCCACTATCCATGGCTGCTTTGGCCACCGCTGGAGGCACTTCTGCAATTAATCTTGGATCAAATGGCTTAGGAATGATATAATCTCTCCCAAAAGTTAAACGGGTTTCTCCGTAGGCTATATTTACTTGTTCTGGCACAGGCTCTTTAGCCAATTTGGCCAAAGCTTCTACCGCAGCCATTTTCATTTCTTCGTTTATCTTGGTAGCACGTACATCCAGAGCCCCTCTGAAGATAAAAGGAAATCCTAACACATTGTTTACTTGGTTTGGATGGTCACTACGGCCCGTAGCCATAATGATATCGTCCCTTGTGTCGATAGCCAAGTCATAAGCTATTTCTGGATCTGGATTGGACATGGCAAACACAATAGGATTACTTGACATTGACTTCAACATCTCTGGCGACACAATATCGGCAGTAGAAAGTCCAATAAATACGTCGGCATCTACCATAGCTTCATCAAGAGTATCAATGGCTCTATGTGTTGCAAATTCGGCCTTTTCAGGAGTTAAATTTGAACGGTCCTTTCTTATGACACCTTTACTATCTAGCATCACCATGTTTTCCAATTTGGCTCCACAGGCCTGATATAGCCTAGAACAGGAAATAGCTGCTGCACCAGCTCCACTTATTACAATCTTTACGTCTTCTATATTCTTTTCTGCCAGTTCCAAGGCATTAATTAAGGCGGCTGCAGAAATAATGGCCGTTCCGTGTTGGTCGTCGTGCATTACAGGGATGTCCAACTCTTCCTTTAGGCGACGCTCTATTTCAAAAGCTTCTGGTGCTTTGATGTCTTCAAGGTTTATCCCTCCAAAAGTAGGCGCTATGTTTTTTACCGTTTGGATAAATTCATCAATATTTTCGGTATTTACTTCAATATCGAACACATCGATATCTGCAAATATTTTAAATAACAATCCTTTTCCTTCCATCACGGGTTTGGAAGCTTCCGGACCAATATTACCAAGTCCCAAAACGGCTGTTCCGTTGGAAATTACGGCCACCAAATTTCCTTTGGCGGTATATTTATAAACGTTATCTGTTTTTTTAGCGATCTCTAAACATGGTTCCGCTACTCCAGGAGAATAGGCCAAAGACAAATCTCTTTGACTTGCATATTTTTTGGTAGGGACTACTTGAATTTTCCCAGGAGTTGGTTTGGCGTGATACACCAAAGCTTCACGGCGTTTGCTTTGTTTGCTCATATAAAATTTGGATTAATATGAATTACAAATGTAATAATCCTTAGTCTTAAACTCTAATCTTTTAGAAACTGAATGTTTCTTTTTAATCCAGACCATTTAGTGCGCTTTACTGCCGACTTTTTGAAGACTTTATTAAAGGTTTCCTCGGTGATTTCTTCCCAATCTGTTTTGCTCATTGAAAGCAAGTCGGGATGAGGGTTAAACAAGGGCTCATTATGTGGTTTTGAAAATCGGTTCCAAGGGCATACGTCTTGACAAACATCGCAGCCAAACATCCAATTATCAAATTTCCCTTTGAATTCTGTTGGAATATTCTCTTTTAATTCAATTGTAAAATAGGAAATACATTTACTACCATCTACCACATAAGCGCTTGTAATGGCCTCCGTAGGGCAGGCATCTATACAGGCCGTACAACTTCCGCAGTGGTCCGTTGTAGGCGTGTCATATTCCAGTTCCAGATCAACAATCAATTCTGCAATAAAATAGAAAGAACCCAATTGTTTGGTTAGCAAGTTACTGTTTTTTCCAATCCACCCAAGACCAGATTTAGCAGCCCAGGCCTTATCGAGTACCGGTGCTGAATCTACAAAGGCACGTCCATTGACTTCGCCAACATCTTCATTTATAAACTCAAGTAATTGCTTTAATTTATCTTTGATAACAAAATGATAATCTGCTCCATAGGCATATTTTGATAGTTTATAGTTGGTAGCCTCCTGTGTTTTTTCAGGGTAATAATTCAGCAACAACGAAATGACACTTTTACTACCCTCCACCAATTTTGTTGGGTCCAAACGCTTGTCAAAATGGTTTTCCATATAACGCATTTCTCCATGCATATTGTTTTGGAGCCATTGTTCCAATCTAGGAGCCTCGGCCTCCAAAAATCCAGCCTCACTGATACCACAAGACAAAAAGCCAAGTCGCTTGGCTTCAGTTTTGATTCGTTGGGTATAGGTCTGTGTGGATTTCATGTGGCCAATGTACAGCGAAAAAACTAAACAATAAAGCCGACCTAAGCCGGCGATATTAATTAGTGTTAAAATATCTTTTAAAACTGGAAATTCCTTCTAGTTCCCAAAAGAGCCATTCGCAATATTCTCAACGGCCCAAATTTCACCATCACGTGTTACGACGTAAGCGGTGTTTTTTACAATCTCTAGAGATGTTGGTCTATCTAAACCTGTGGCTATTTCAGTGAACGTTCCATTTTGATTGGCCTTAACCAAAGCTCCCGTATTTTCAAAAGCTTCGGAACCTTCTGCAATTCCATTCCATGTTCCCTGAGAAATCGCAAACAAACTTTGGCCACGACCAAATTCAACGTCCACCAATAAAGAAGCTCCTGAGGCCACGGGTGGCGCATAGGTTGAATTTTCCGTAAAATAGACCACCTTTCCATCTTCTGGATCATGGGGAATAGGTCCTGCTTCGGCCATAAAAATTTTGTTCCCTGAAATCGCTAATCCTGTGGGTACAATATTTGGGAAGGCACGCATTTCTGTAATCTCTCCATCGGTAGTGACATGCAATACGCGGTTATGGTGACCATCCGTTACTAAAAGCCCTCCTTGATAAGTGTCGATAGCATATTGAACACCCATAGGCAAAAAGTAGCTTGTATTTGGAGGATTTGCCTCAGAAAATGCACCAAGATCTGCAATCACCGTAAAACTGCTTGGACCATCGATTCTGTAAATTCCAACCACATCAGGAGTCCCGAAAAAAGGCCCTACTAAAGATACTATCACATATCCCGTTCCTCCAATAAAAGCAATGTCCATGGCACCTCCTATTCCAACGTCTGGAATCATGGTGGGCAAGCCACTGGCAAATGTTGTTTTTTCCCAGGTTTTTAAATTAAATCGAGAGATTTCTCCAGTTTGGGTTTCTGTGACAAATAAATCGCCACCGGGTCCAATGGTACTTCCTGCTCCTCCCATAATTCCCTCATACATCATTTGGGGAGTTCCAGGACTGGAAGCCGCTTTTGCTGACGAAGCAGACATAACGGATTCAGGTTCTAAATCTGTTATCTCATTAGAACTACAGGAAAACACTAAACCTAAACTTACCAAGTAAAAGCTGAACTTGATAGACGAGAGCAATTTTGTGTTAAAAAAATCAATTGGAGCTTTTAGTGAAAGGCATTTGGTTAACATAATGATACGTTTTTAAGTTATACTTATTGCTATCAATCAGTACCAAGTGGCCCTAAGGAGTAATTATTTATAAAGGTACACTTTGCGTTAATCGTCAAATTGGAAATTTCATTCAATTATTAGAACGAATCATTCAAGTTGAAGAATTCCTCTTATGAAATCACTTACTTCTGTAATCTTATTTACTGAAATTTTGTAGGGGTCTGTCCATATTCACTCTTGAAAACCTTAGAAAAATATGACGCATCGTTAAAACCAACTTCATAAGAGATTTCAGTGATTGTTTTATTCGTATTTCCAAGCAACGCTTTGGCTTGCTTTAATCTATAGGAACGTATATACTGAACCGGAGACACCTTGAATGCAGCTTTAATTTTACGATATAATTGTGAATCACTCATGGCTAGATGTTCTGCCAATTCCTTTGGACCAAATTTGGTGTCCTGATAATTACTGAATAACGTTTGATTTACCTCCTCCACAAATTGAAGATGCGAATTTTCTAAATGTCCATTTTTAATGGATGATGTCAATCCAACAGATTTATTCTCTAAGCATTCTCTAGTTTTTAACAAGCCTTCAATTACAGCAAACAATTCTTTCTCATCAAAAGGTTTGGTGAGATAGGCATCAGCCCCTTTATGAAAGCCATTTAATTTACTGGCATGTCCAGCCTTTGCAGTTAACATTACAATGGGAATATGGTCCGTCTTACTCCCTAACTTGAGATTTTCCGTTACCTGAAAACCATCAATATCTGGTAGCATAACATCACACAAAATAAGCTCTGGCACATAGGTATTGGCCAACTCTATTCCTTCCTCTCCATTAGTTGCCATTATAACATCATATATATCTTTTAGAAGTAATCTCAGATACGTTCTCACATCTTCATGATCCTCTATTACTAAGATGTTTGGTTTTTGTTTGTCCAACTCTTGAAACTGTGTTAAGTTTTCATTTCTATCCTTATCAACCTCCCTATTGCACTCTAAAAAATCTTGAAGATACTCAGCATTATTATGGATTGGAATTGACAACTCAACCTTTGTTCCAACATCTGGCAAACTTTCCAATTTGATAGTCCCCTTTAAAATTTCAACATACTGTTTTGTTAATGACAGCCCAATTCCTGAGCCTTTCTCTGATATTTTACTAGCGTTTTTGGATTGGTAATATTTTTCGAAAATCCTATTCTGCTCCTCTAAAGGAACGCCAATCCCAGAATCTGTAATTGTTATATTCAAATTACTAACTTCTCTCCCCACAACTAAGGATATCTTTCCTCCATTCGGAGTAAACTTTATGGCATTAGACAACAGGTTGCCGAGAATACCTTTTATATGGTTTTTATCAAAATCCATAACCACGAATTCCTCTTTAACGTCTATGTTAAAATTGATGTGTTTTAATTCTGCTAAAGTTTGGTAACTAGAAGAAAGATAAAGTATATAAGCAATAATATCGGCTTGAATCATTTGTTGACTCATCAAACCTTTTTCATTTCTTGACAATTCAATAATATTATCTACCATCTGCACCAAATTTGAGGCACTCTTCTCTATCAAACTTAAATTGGGACTATACGTCTTGGGTATTTCTCCCTTTAAATAATTGGTAATACCTAAAATAACAGTTATAGGAGTTCTAAAGTCATGGGTAATTCCAGAATAAAAATGCGTCATGGAATCATTCACTTCCTTTAATCTTCTAGACTCCTCAAGAGCCAATTTTCTGGAAAGTAAAAACCGATACAATAACAAGATTCCAAAAATAATCAGGGACAAATAGATAATTTTGGCCAAGCTTGAACTCCACCAAGGCCCTGTAACATCCAATTGCACCGCAAAAGGAGTTTTATCCCAAAGCCCTTGATAATTGCCTCCATTAACTTCCAAAGCATAGGTGCCAGCAGGTAAATCTATCAGTTGTAAATCCGTCCCCACCATTTTACTCCAATTATCGTTACCAGGAGTGATGCGATAATAAAGATTTTCTAGTTCTTCTGTTGAATACCCAAGCGTTGAAAAATGCAACTGTAACGGAAATTGATCATGGATAAGATTAATCTGTGGGGAAAGTTCTGTTCCCGATGCCCATTGTTCATCACTCTTTCTGCCTTTAATATCAGATAAATAAATCCTTTTTTTAGAGATAAACGCGTCTATATCTTCAGGGTTAAAATAAGTAACTCCATAATCACCTGCAAAATACAAACGTCCATCTTCCCCTTTAAACCTTCCCTTGGACCAATCATAATTCTTAATACCCTCCGTGGCTCCATATTGCTGAAATTCATCGGTTTTAGGATTATATTTTATAAGTCCCTCTCCATAGGTGGTGAGCCAAATATTATTTTGATTGTCACTCAACAAACTTAGGAAGACAGGGTTACTAACATTAGGGATTTCCTGCCAGGACTTGAACTTACCATGGCCCAAATACTCACTAAGACCTCCAAAGGTTGAAACCCATAAGTCTCCTTGACTATCCAAAACAATATCCAAAATAAAATCTGAACAAATGGACTGCGGATCCAAGCTTTTTGTGTAATGCCCTAACATTTCAGCTGATTTGTTATCTGAAGACACTTCCAAACTCAAGAGTCCTCCTCCTACAGTCCCTACCCAAAGAGATTTGCCATTTAATAATAGAGAAGTTGGGTAATTGGTAAGCTTATTTTTTATGGATTGAGAGGTGGCCTCTAAATGGTTAACTTCAAAGCTTCCATTTTCCATTTCAAAAATATTATAAATTCCATGTCCTGAAGCTCCAATCCAAACCATTCCATTTGTATCTACTTGAATACACGAAATTCTGTTTATTCCAAGTAAAGACAATTCTTTACTTACCCCAGAAAAGGTATTGAGTTTTGGAAATTCAGGATCAAAAGTATCCAGATCTATATATCCCAATCCAAAATTTCCACCATACCAGATTTTATTCCGAATAGAATCCTTGGCAAAACACAGCACTTGAGGATACCCCTTTTGTTGTTTGCCATGTACACCATCTAAGCTATAATAATACTCCTTGCCATCACGCCTTAAACACAGACCACCCTCAAATTTCCCATACCACAGATCCCCAGAATCCCCAAATATGGAAAGTACAGCACCCCATTCCGAAGCTTCATCATTGAGGTCGTAGATACCTATATTCCCAAAAGTGGATGGATTCAAATCAAACAAATACAAGCCTTTTCTAAATACAGATATTATCTGGTTGTTTCCAAAATTTAGTAAAGTACCATATCCTGCAAAGGGCAAATTATTATTAGTAGTAGTAATATTATCTTTAAACGTTTCAGGACCTGCATCAAACTCCAAAATTTTACAAGCTATGGAAATCCAAAATTTACTACCTTCTACA
Source organism: Mangrovimonas sp. YM274 (assembly GCF_030908385.1). Taxonomy (NCBI): domain Bacteria; kingdom Pseudomonadati; phylum Bacteroidota; class Flavobacteriia; order Flavobacteriales; family Flavobacteriaceae; genus Mangrovimonas; species Mangrovimonas sp. YM274. The sequence continues at coordinate 737,607 of NZ_CP133091.1, read as the reverse complement.
GGCACAATACCATTTCTTACAATGCCTGGACTATTTTGATAAAATGGCAACTCGATTTCTTTCAACTTTGAAGTGTCCAAATTGTACATATAAAAACCTAAGTTGGCTCCGAGAAGCAACTTGTTTTTATATATTTCTATCGAATGGATTTCTCCCTCTAATTCCAATTCTTTTTTAAAAGTTCCCTCAATATCATTTGGATTTGAAATAGAGTATACCCCTTGATTGGTACCAAGCCAAATCTTCCCGTGACCATCTATCTTGGCTGAGAAAAAAATTAGATCCTTACAATGATATTTCAATAAATTGTTTGGCTTACCAAAGTTAGCAAACTCCACTAAGCCAGCCCCTCTAGTAAGAAGTAGCAATTGGTCTTCAGCTCCTAAAATAATGTCAAAAACATGCCCTCCCAATTCCTGAAAGCCATCTAAATCTACTTCGGTAAAAGTGTCAGTACTTCTATCTAAATAAGCCAGATCAAAATCGAAACCAGCTACCCAAAGACGATTGTAATTATCCTCACAAACAGTATAAATAAGGTTGTTAGGGAGCGTATTGGCTTTACGGGAATCCTTTGCGTAGCGTTTATATTCTCTACCGTCAAACCTATATAGTCCCAAAGAAGTAGCTAACCACAAAAAATTATTGTGGTCCTTGTACATATCATAAACCCGGGCCCAAGGCCCTTTTTTAATATCAAAATAGCTTACTTCAAAATCGTTTTGAATGTTCTGGCTAGTAGCCAAAGTAGATATCAACAGAAAGAAAATTGTGAAGAATACTGCTCTATTTGCCCACATAATACCCTAGTTTTTTTTATCTTCTCAAACCTAAAGGGGCAACTATTAAATATACGAAATATCGAAGATTCATATTTCGTAATTCCTAAACAAATAAAAACCGCCTTATTTCCATGGCGATTTTTAAGCTAAGATCAAATTAAAGTAATCTTCCAGATGTGTCCAGTCGAAGTACTTTTTTCTGCTTCTCCTTTATGATCTGTACATAATAGGTTCTTTCAACATCTTCATCTAGGTAGTAGGTCACTTCATAAGATGTTTTTCTCAATGACCAATTGGGATATAATTCCTTTACTGTTCTCCGAACAGCAAAAGGCAATGCAATGTTCTTAAATTTTTCGAAGGATCTTAAAATTATGCCATCTTCATTAAATGTGGCATATATTTTTCCGTGCTTATACTCAAACTTTAAAGGAAAAATATTGCGCTCCTCATCATATAGTTCAGAAGCAATAAGATCGAAATTAGCAACTTCTTTCTGCAAATTGACTACTCCAAGAGCGGCATTCTTATCAATGACCTTTTTAGCATAATCCAAATTAATTATTTTAATTTCAACAGGTTCTAAGTGAATACCGTGAAGACCTACGTCAAATTGAGCATTCATATGGTTGGCGAATCCAAAAAATATTAAGCCGATAATGATTTTTTTCATAATTGTCCGTTTTTTGATTATATGATTTATTTTGATGATGATTCTTAACAATTACACCTTAAATAGGATTCAAAACCATTATCGGCTAAAAAAGCAAATACCGATATTGTGATGATTAATAATGTTATGCTTAGGAAGAAATAATAGTGATAAAGCCGCTAACCTTTACTATCAAATTTATAAAGTAAAATTACAATCATAATTAAGAATTGACCATGAAAAAACCTTCAATAAATTGTAATTTTCAATCAATTAAATGAAATCAATACTCATTAATACAGTATGGAATCGTGCTTAAACTTCTTAATGAATTGGATGAAACGCCATTGCAACATCCACCGGTTTTAAAGTGATGAGCGGATTGATTTTAACTTCGGTTTTGTTCGTAGAAATGTCAAATTTTTGAAGAATGGTATTGATGGCCAGCATCATTTCAAACATGGCAAAATTGTTCCCAATACACAAACGGGGGCCAGCGCCAAAAGGCATATAGGCAAAAGCTGTTGACTTTCTATTATCTTCTGAAAACCTATCTGGATTGAATATTTCTGGAGCCTTCCAGTAGTTCGAGTTTCGGTGCATTTCATAAATGGAAACTCCCAACAAAGTTCCTTTTTTGATGTAAAATTCTCCTACGGTATCGTCTTCCAAAGCTACCCTATCGGTAATCCATGCTGATGGATACAAGCGCATACCCTCTTCAACACATTGTTTGATGTATGTAAGTTTTGGCAAGGCATCAAAAGCTTGGGTCGCATCCGTGATGGGCAATGAATTGGCTTTAGCCTTTACCAACTCCTTAGGATTTGTAGCCAATAAAAACAACGTAAAGGTCAAGGCATTGGCTGTAGTTTCATGGCCTGCCACAAACAAAATCAAAATTTCATCAATGAGTTGGTTGTTACTCATATGTGAGCCATCTTCGTATTCTGCCTTTAACAACATGTCTAACAAGTCATCATGCTGTTCCTTTGACGCTCTTCGTTCGTTAATTATATTTTCAATGATCTCCCTACTCTCTTTAACCAACTTCTGGTGATATTTCATGTCCCCTTTTAAGTGATACCAAAAACGTTTATGGGGTTGGCGTATTTCCTTAACAATGAAGTTTTGAAGTTCGGCAATTATAAACTGAAGTCGCTTTAGGGTATTTTGATCGGCAGAAAAATTAAAAAGCGATTTGGCAACCACTTCAAAAGCCAAAGTATTCATCAACGGGTATAATTCTTCCATCCTATCCGTTGGAAAACTGTTAACCTGTTCATTGATGGTGGTATCAATAATGGCCACCAACTGTTTTAATTTATCTTTATGGAATGCAGGTTGAATTAGCCGACGTTGCTTGAGCCAATAACTTCCCGTAGACGTTAAAAGTCCATACCCCACATATTTCGACAAAAACTGGGTTTGCAGTTTGGACTTCTCATACAGTTTGTGCTGCTTTTGAAGAATATGCTTGGCGATCTTTGCATCTTTAGTCAAGATAATTGGCGGATTGAAAGGCGTTTTAATGCTGAAAGATTCTCCACTAGCGGCAAACATTTCCCGATGAAATGGAATTGGATTCTTGGCAATTTCGGATGACTTTAGCACAAACTTTAAAAAAGAAACTTTATTGGGATATGTGTACTTAGTCATAAAACGTAATGAGGAAACTTAAACGTATTTAAAATAATCCCCCTTGAATACCACCTTTAACTCTTCCAAGATGTTTATAGGCCAATTCGGTGACTTCTCTCCCTCTTGGGGTTCGAATGATAAATCCTTGCTGAATCAAAAATGGTTCATAGACCTCTTCAATAGTTTCTCCACTTTCACTTACAGCAGTTGCCAAAGTGGTAATTCCAACAGGTCCGCCTTTAAACTTATCGATAATGGTGGTCAAGATCTTATTATCCATTTCATCGAGTCCGTGGGCATCCACATTAAGCGCTTTTAAGCTGAATTTGGCAATTTCTATATCAATCCTGCCATTTCCCTTTATTTGGGCAAAATCACGTACCCTACGCAGCAATGCGTTGGCAATACGAGGTGTTCCTCTACTTCTCCCTGCAATCTCTATAGCTGCTTCCATAGAAATTGGCACATTTAAGATATTGGCACTACGTTCAACAATGGTAGATAACAATTCCGTAGAATAATATTGAAGTCTACTGCTAATACCAAAACGGGCACGCATGGGCGATGTCAATAATCCAGATCGTGTAGTAGCCCCAATCAATGTAAACGGATTTAAGTTGATTTGAACGGTTCTGGCATTAGGACCAGATTCAATCATGATATCAATTTTATAATCCTCCATGGCCGAGTACAGATACTCTTCCACAATAGGACTCAAACGGTGGATTTCATCAATAAACAATACATCCCTCTCATCTAAGTTGGTCAACAAGCCCGCAAGATCTCCAGGCTTGTCCAAAACAGGCCCAGAAGTTACTTTGATGCTTACCTCAAGTTCATTGGCCAAAATATGAGCCAAGGTGGTTTTACCCAAACCAGGAGGGCCATGAAACAAGGTGTGGTCTAAAGCATCACCTCTAAGATTGGCTGCCTTTACAAAAATCTTGAGGTTTTCCAACACTTGATCCTGTCCTGTAAAGTCATCAAAGGACAAGGGGCGCAAGGCCTTTTCAACATCCATTTCCTCTGGGGAAAAGTGTTCATTGGAGGGGTTTAAATTGTCATTCATACAAAAGCAAAGATAAACAAAAAGCCTTTCTGAAAACTCAGAAAGGCTTGATATGATTAATAAGAAATGAATTCTCTTAGTGTTGTAATTCTTCTTCTCCGTCCATTAATGGAACGTTTTGAGGTACGAAATCCGCCTCGTGACCTGGCTTGCTATAGTCGTAAGCCCAACGGTGTACGTGAGGAATTTCCCCTGGCCAGTTTCCGTGAACGTGCTCCACTGGAGTCGTCCATTCAAGCGTGTTGGATTTCCATGGGTTTTGTTCAGCTTTCTTACCAAAGAACATACTGCTAAAGAAGTTGTACAAGAATACCAACTGGAACGCTCCTCCAATTAAAGCAAACACAGTAATTACAACGTTTACGTTTGCCAAATCGTCAAACAATGGGAAGTTAGAGTTCGTATAGTAACGTCTTGGTAAACCTGCCATCCCGATAAAGTGCATTGGGAAGAATACTCCATAAGCACAGATAGCAGTAATCCAGAAGTGGATATAACCCAAGTTTTTGTTCATCATGCGTCCGAACATTTTTGGATACCAGTGGTAGATACCAGCGAACATTCCGTACAATGCAGAGATCCCCATTACCAAGTGGAAGTGAGCCACTACGAAATATGTATCGTGAACGTTAATATCCAAAGCACTATCCCCTAAGATGATTCCGGTAAGACCTCCAGTGATGAACGTAGATACCAAACCAATAGAAAACAACATAGCAGGGTTCATTTGCAAGTTACCCTTCCAAAGCGTTGTGATATAGTTGAATGCTTTTACAGCCGATGGAATTGCAATCAATAATGTTGTAAAGGTAAATACCGACCCTAAGAATGGGTTCATACCTGATACGAACATGTGGTGACCCCATACGATGGTTGACAAGAATGCAATTGCCAAAATTGACACTACCATGGCACGGTAACCAAAGATAGGCTTACGTGAGTTGGTAGAGATAATTTCCGAAGTAATCCCCAATGCAGGTAACAATACGATGTATACCTCAGGGTGACCTAAGAACCAGAACAAGTGCTCGAACAATACAGGAGACCCTCCTTGGTAATGCAATACTTCACCTTGAATAAAGATATCTGATAAGAAGAATGATGTTCCAAAACTTCTATCCATGATCAATAACAAAGCTGCAGATAATAATACCGGGAATGAAATAATACCGATGATAGCAGTTACAAAGAACGCCCAAATAGTCAACGGTAAACGTGTCATAGACATTCCTTTTGTACGCAAGTTGATAACAGTTACCACATAGTTCAAAGATCCTAACAAAGAAGATGCGATGAAAATAGCCATAGCTACCAACCAAAGTGTCATACCTGCTCCAGAACCTCCTTGTGCCATTGGTAAGGCAGAAAGTGGCGGGTAGATAGTCCATCCTGCTGCAGCTGGACCAGCTTCAACAAACAAAGACAATACCATGATAACACTTGACAAGAAGAACAACCAGTAAGATACCATGTTAAGGAATCCTGAGGCCATATCTCTTGCTCCAATTTGCAAGGGAATTAACAAGTTACTGAACGTACCACTCAAACCAGCAGTTAATACAAAGAATACCATGATGGTTCCGTGAATAGTAACCAAAGCCAAATAAATATCGGCATCCATAACACCATTAGGTGCCCATTTCCCTAATAATGCTTCAAAAAGCACATTAGGTTCTTCCGGCCATGCAATTTGCATACGGAACATAAGCGACATAACAATTCCGATAATTCCCATGATAGTACCTGTAATCAAGTACTGCTTGGCAATCATCTTATGGTCCATACTAAAGATGTACTTAGTTACAAAAGTCTCTTTATGATGATGCCCGTGATCGTCGTGAGCGTGAGTATCTGCGTGTGCTGACATAATCTTATATCGTTTTTATCTTTTTTTAGTTAGCTGTTATCGTATTCTTAAAAGTTGCTTGCTCCTTAATCCAAGCGTCATATTCCTCTTGTGTTTCCACAATGATCTTCATTTGCATGTTGTAGTGAGATTTTCCACAAATCTTATTACACAATAGCAAATAATCAAATTCATAAGGATCTAAAGCTTCCTCGCCACCAGCAACTAACTCTTTACTTTTCTCTGTTCTAATGTCGTTGATGTTTTTCACTTTATCAACGATATCTGGGTTTTGACGCATTTCAGCAGTCGTGATTGTAGGCGTGAATGCAAACTGAGTAATCATACCAGGAACACAGTTCATTTGTGCTCTAAAGTGTGGCATGTAAGCAGAGTGCAATACATCCTGAGAACGCATTTTAAACAATACAGGCTTTCCAACCGGTAAATGTAATTCTGTAGTGATTACATCGTCTTGAGCATTTGGATCAGCTTCGTCCAAACCAAGGATGTTAGCACGGTCGTTATCAATCAATCTTACGTTAGCCATACCCAACACATTGTCTTGACCAGCGTAACGCGCTTTCCAGTTAAACTGTTGTGCATACAATTCAACTACTAAAGGATCGGCATCTTCATCTACATTCATAATGCTTGTCCAAGTGAACAAACCGTAGATAATCAAACCTGCCAAAGTAATTACAGGAATAATAGTCCAGATAGCTTCCAATTTGTTGTTATCGGCATAGAATAAAGCCTTTCTTCCTTTTTCACCTTTGTATTTAAAGGCAAAGTAGTGTAATAAGAACTGAGTAATGGTTTGTACGATAAAGATAATTACCAATGAAATGGTCATTAAGTTATCGATTTGTGGTCCGTGTTCTGAGGCAGAATTGGACAATAATGGTAAGTCTCCCCATTTAACGATACTTACAATCGTTATAACATAAATGAAGACTAAGAAACCTATCATTAAATAGCCATTAAGTTTGTTGTCCTTATCATCGGCAATTTGAGAATTTGAAGTCCCCACTTGGGCCAAATCAAATATCTTCACCATTTGCCAAATCGCAATAGCTATAAATAGTACTATTATAATTGTTAAAAAAGCAGTCATTGTCGTTTCTCTTCTTTATTTAGTTATATTAATAATGGAAATGTTCACTCTCTTTGATGTATGGATTTCCTTTGGCCAATAAAGGTGCTTTTGTCAAGGCGGTAAATACCACAAAAATGAACAATCCACCAAATAACAATACTGAACCAATTTCCGGAATTCCAATGAACCATCTGTCACCAACAGTGGCAGGCATGATCATGTTGAATATATCTAGGTAGTGACCTGCAAGGATAACTACACCAGCCATAACAACAAACCAAGGAATACGTTTGTAATCACTGTTCATTAACAATAATAATGGGAACAAGAAGTTCATGGCAACCATACCTAAGAATGGCAATTTGTAATCCTCCAAACGCGTTACAAAGTAAGTTACCTCCTCTGGAATGTTAGAATACCAAATCAACATGAACTGAGAGAACCATAAGTAGGTCCAGAAAATAGAAATACCAAACATGAATTTAGCTAAGTCATGCAAGTGGCTATCATTTACAAATGGCAATAAGCCTTTGTTTTTCAGATAAAGTGTAATCATAGCAATTACAGTAATCGCACTTACAAACATACTTGCAAACACATACCATCCAAATAAAGTAGAGAACCAGTGTGGGTCAACACTCATGATCCAATCCCAAGACATCATAGATTCAGTGTAAATGAAGAATACTAAGAAAGCAGCCGAAATACGGAATGACTTTTTAAAGTTCTTGTTATCATCGGCGCTATCCTGAGCGATAGAAAATTTACGAGCAAAGTGACGGTATAAAAACCATCCTGCAATAAAGATAAATCCTCTAATAGCGAAGCCCCAAGTGTTCAACCATCCTGCTTTACCTTGGATCAATTTATCATGAGCTACAACTTCTGGATCCATCCATACAAATAGATTGTAATGACCAATAGTTCCTGAGGCTACACCAATCAATACTACGATTACTGCACCAGGCAATACATAGGCTGTAATACCTTCCATTACTCTAAACAATACGGGAGACCAACCTGCTTGTGCAGCAAACTGGATAGCATAAAACGCCAAAGCTCCAAGTGCAATCATCATAAAGAAGAAAGCTGCTACGTAAAGCGCAGACCAAGGTCTGTTGGCAATTTGGTGTTGCACATGTTCTATATGCTTTTTATGTGCATCTTCATGGTTAACTTCTTCACCACCATGTCCATCTGCAGCATGTGTGTCATGTGAAGCTGCAGGCGCTACATGAGCTGCTTCAGCATCATGTCCTCCACCGTGGTGGGCACTTTCAGCAGCAACTATGGCTTCTACCTCTTCAAAAGATTTATGAGATGTCATAAAACCAATAAGAACACCTACCGCTCCGATAATCATTAATGCGATAGAGAATGTCTTTAATCTATTTGAGAATGTATACATGTCTTTATATAATCTTTATCAATCTTATTTTTCTAATTTCGCTTTTAGGTCTAAAACGTATGCAACCACATGCCAACGTTCTTCTTCACTTAACTGATTGGCATATGAACCCATCGCATTTTTACCGTAGTATATAGTATGGTAGATACTACCTTCTGTGATGGCGCGTCCAGCATCGTCATATCTAGGGATACCCAATATCTTTTCACGCTTTACCAAGTTACCTTGGCCATCTCCTTTGTTACCATGACAGATCCCGCAGTAGATGTCGTATAGTTCTTTTCCTTTAGCCAAATCTACTTGAGTAGAATCCAAAGGACTCATTAAATTAGTTTTTGCTAGCGCATAGCCTTCTGCAGTGTTGTCAAAGTCAAAAGGTAAGTACCCTCTTGCTACGGTTCCTTCTGCAGGAACTTGAGCTTCCACTCCGTTTGCAAAGGCATCAGACTCTGAATAGGTCTCATATCCTACCGACTCGTACATGTTTGGCATAAACTGGTAGTTTGGTCTTGAATCCTTCTTACAAGACACAAATGCCACTGCTATAATTGATAAAACTGTTATTTTTATTAAGCCTTTCATCTGTAAATTTCTGTTTTTTATTGTCCTCAGATGCAACTCACAAAGCGTTTAAGAAACTTCCAAAACGCTCTGTTCATTTCATATTAATGTGCTTCGTCTTTGTTAACTATATTAATTTCTACTGCACCGGTTTCCTTAAGTAGTTGCTCCAATTCAGCTTCATTACCGTGAACTGGGATTTCCATTAAGAAATGGTCATCTGTAGTTCTTGGATCCGGGTTCTCAGCATTCTTGAATGGCCACATTCTACTGCGTAGGTAAAACGTGATTACCATTAAGTGAGCTGCAAAAAATACGGTCAACTCAAACATGATAGGCACAAATGCAGGCATGTTTTCTATATAACTAAAACTAGGTTTACCACCAATGTTTTGTGGCCAGTCTTCGATCATGATGAAGTTCATCATGGTGATGGCTACCGTTAAACCAATACATCCGTAAATAAAAGCTGCAATAGCTATACGTGTTGGTGCCAATCCCATCGCCTTGTCTAGTCCGTGAACCGGAAATGGCGTGTAAACTTCTTCTATATGATGTTTCTCAGCTCTTACCTTCTTCACTGCCGACATCAACACATCGTCGTCGGTATATATTGCGTGAATTACTTTTGATGAAGATTCCATATGCTGCAATTAGTTTTTAGAGTTGTTAACTTGACTTCCAGAAGTACGTGCGTCTGCTCCTGTACCTACTAGGCTTTCGCCTGCTTCTCTTATCTTCTTGTAACGCTCACCAGATGACTTCATGATTGTCTTAACCTCTGCCTGTGCAATTACTGGGAATGTTCTAGAGTACAATAAGAACAATACAAAGAAGAATCCAATAGTTCCGATAAAGATCCCTATGTCCACAAATGTTGGTGAGAACATCGTCCAAGAAGACGGAAGGTAATCTCTGTGCAATGAGGTAACGATAATTACGAAACGCTCAAACCACATTCCTATGTTCACCACAATAGAGATAAAGAAAGAGAACATGATACTTGTTCTAAGTTTCTTGAACCACATGAACTGTGGAGAGAATACGTTACAAGACATCATCATCCAGTACGCCCAAGCGTAAGGACCAGTTGCTCTATTCAAGAAAGCATATTGCTCATACTCCACTCCAGAGTACCATGCAATAAATAACTCAGTAATATAAGCCACACCTACGATAGAACCCGTAATCATGATTACGATGTTCATCAATTCGATGTGCTGTACAGTAATATAATCTTCAAGGTTACATACCTTTCTCATAATAATAAGAAGGGTATTTACCATCGCGAATCCAGAGAAAATTGCACCCGCAACGAAATACGGAGGGAAGATGGTAGTGTGCCATCCAGGAATCACCGATGTTGCGAAGTCAAACGATACGATGGTGTGTACAGAAAGTACAAGTGGTGTTGCCAAACCAGCCAATACCAAAGATACTTCTTCAAAACGTTGCCAGTCTTTAGCTCTACCTGTCCATCCAAAACTTAATAATGAATAAATTTTCTTTTGAAAAGGCTTCACTGCACGGTCACGGATCATTGCGAAGTCAGGTAATAAACCAGTCCACCAGAATACCAATGATACCGATAAATACGTTGAAATCGCGAATACGTCCCAAAGAAGCGGCGAGTTAAAGTTAACCCATAGCGATCCAAATTGGTTTGGGATTGGCAATACCCAGTATCCTAACCATGGACGTCCCATGTGAATAATTGGGAACAATCCCGCCTGAACTACCGAGAAGATAGTCATCGCCTCTGCAGAACGGTTAATGGCCATTCTCCATTTTTGACGGAATAACAATAATACTGCAGAGATCAGAGTTCCTGCGTGACCAATACCTACCCACCAAACGAAGTTGGTAATATCCCAGGCCCAGCCCACAGTTTTGTTTAATCCCCAAGTACCGATACCTGTGGATACTGTATATAAAATACACCCGATTCCCCAAAGGAAAGCCACAAGTGAAATACTAAAAACTATCCACCATTGTTTGTTTGCTTTACCTTCAATTGGCTTGGCAATATCCACGGTTACATCGTGGTATGATTTCTCGCCTGTAACTAAAGGTCTTCTAATAGGTGCTTCGTAATGAGACGCCATAATCCTTTTATAATTATTTCTTAGTTTGTTTTATTATGCTTCTGTTGTGTTTCTCACCTTAGTTTGGTAGATCACGTTTGGTTTTGTTCCAATGTGCTCTAACAAGTGATACATACGGTTATCATCCTTAAGGTGGGCTACTTTACTATCCTTATCATTGATATCTCCAAATACCATGGCACCACTGCTACAAGCTGCAGAACATGCTGTTTGGAATTCACCATCCTTAATCACACGTCCATCACGTTTAGCGTCAAGAACCGTTTTTTGTGTCATTTGGATACACATAGAACATTTTTCCATAACTCCACGAGAACGTACCACTACGTCTGGGTTCAATACCATACGACCTAAATCGTCATTCATATGATAATCGAATTCATCGTTTCCGTTGTAAAGGAACCAGTTGAATCGACGTACTTTATAAGGACAGTTGTTTGCACAGTAACGAGTACCTACACAACGGTTATAAGCCATGTGGTTTTGTCCTTGACGACCGTGTGACGTTGCCGCAACAGGACATACAGTTTCACAAGGTGCGTGGTTACAGTGCTGACACATTACTGGTTGGAAAGCTACTTGAGGATTGTCGGCTGGATGTTCCATTTCTCCAAATCCTGTCAATGAACTTCCAAGTCCAGCGATATTGTCTTTCTTCTCATTATCCCCTTCGAAAGAGTCTTCAGAAGAATAGTATCTATCGATACGTAACCAGTGCATATCACGGCTACGACGCACTTCTTCTTTACCTACCACAGGAACGTTGTTTTCAGCGTGACATGCAATTACACAAGCCCCACAACCTGTACAAGCGTTCAAGTCGATAGAAAGGTTAAAGTGATGCCCGATAGAACGATCGAACTCATCCCATAAATCAACATCTGGAGATGTTACAGGCGTTTCTTCGTGGTTCAAAGACACTACAGGAATAGCATTCCAATGAGATTTATCTTTCGTATTGAAAATCTCTAAGGTAGTTTCCTTAACAATATCTCCACGTCCCATCAAGGTATTGTGCAACTGGATACATGCAAACTCATGCATTCCGGCAGCAGCAGCCACCGTTACATTTTGAACTGTATTGAAATCTTGGTATAACGTAAAGGCGTTAACACCCGTCTTCATTTCTTCTTTCAATCCTTCAGTTCTACCATAACCAAACGCTAAACCAACAGTTCCTTTAGCCTGCCCTGGTTGGATCAACACAGGAACATTCTTCAAGGTCGTTCCGTTTACGGTTACATCGGCATAACTACCATCTAAAGCTCCGGTAGCTACGTGTACGTTTTTCAAGTCTAAGCTTTCTGCATCTGCCTTGGATACCGTTAGGTAGTTATCCCAAGACACACGAGAAATAGGATCTGGGAATTCTTGCAACCAAGGGTTGTTGGCCTGTTGACCATCTCCCATTCCTGTTTTAGAATAGAATACCAATTCCATTCCTTGAGAAGTGGCCCCTGCCAAAGCTCTTGCTGCGGCAGCTCCAGAAGTAGCTGTAGTCGTTTCTACAGTACCTTCCTCTTCTTTCTTAAGACCTAATCCTTCAGCAACATCTTCAATGATACCACCAACAAACGTTTTGTCTTCGTGGTGAGCACCTTCTGGAGTTTCCACTACAACACTGTGGTTAGTAGTAAACACACCATCATGCAATGCTTGACTGAAAGAAGCTCCTCCCAATACACTAGCATTCCAAGTTTGCTTGATATAATCGTGATAAGTTGTTGCACTTCCATTCCACTTCAATAAAGCTTCTTGGAATTGTCTTGTGTCGAACAAAGGACGAATAGTAGGCTGTGTTAACCCGTAGTGTCCCTTCTTCATTTCTACATCACCCCAAGACTCCAAATAGTGAGGTGCTGCAGCGATATATTGTGTCAACGCAGACGTTTCATCTTTCTTCAAAGAGAATGCAATTGACAAATCTGTTTGTTTTAATCCTTCAGCAAAATCAGCAGCATTAGGTAAGGTATACATTGGGTTTACACCACTCATGATGACAGCTCCAACTTTACCAGCTTTCATATCTGCTACCAAAGCAGCTACAGCCTTATCGTTACCTTGTCTAGTTTTGATAGTTGTTTTAGGATAAAATGCTTTACTCTTCAAGTGGCTATTGATTTCCAATACCACAGTTTGAGCATTTACATCTTGAAGTCCTGTTACAACTACAGCATTAGCACCAGCGCTCTTAATTTGAGCAGCAGCATTTGCAACTGATTGAGCCACAGCTTCTGGTAAGTCTGCAGATACAGATCCACCAACCACTAATGTATAAAGTTTTGCTAAAGCTTGTTTTTGTTGTGTAGGTGTTAATGGTACACGCTTATCGGCGTTGGCACCAGTTAACGACATGTTTGATTCAAATTGAATATGTCTAGACATTTTACCGTGGTTAGGTACACGTCCTTTAGCATATCCAGAATCAAATCCGCCTCCTTGCCAATCTCCTAAGAAATCTGCACCTATCGATACGATAGTTGACGCTTTGGAAAAATCGTAGTTAGCAAGACCTCTTTCACCGTATTTAGCTTGGTAAGCATCTAATGCAGCAGATTCAGAAACCGCATCGTATTGTACGTGCTTAACGTTTCCAAACTTGGCAGCAAACTCAGCAATCAAAGCTGAAGTTGAAGGACTGGCAAACGTTTGAGTTAACAACACAATTTGTTTTCCAGAAGCCTTAACCTCATTCAGTTTTTGATTTGTTTGCGCATCAAATTCATTCCAAGTGATCGCAGCATCACCTTTCATTGGTCCTTGCACCCTTAAACTATCGTACAATCCTAAAACAGATGCGTTCACTCTTGCATTGGCACTACCATTAACAGCAGCTAAAGCATTGTTTTCGATTTTAATTGGACGACCTTCACGGGTTTTAACTAAAACGCTTGCAAAGTCATATCCATCTGCAATCGTCGTTGCATAGTAGTTGGCAACACCAGGAACGATTTCCTCCGGTTGCACTACGTAAGGGATAGACTTAATTACCGGCCCTTCACAGGCTGCCAAAGAAGCAGCAGCTGTACTAAAGCCAACGTATTTTAAGAAATCACGACGTGTTGTAGAAGAACTCTCCAAGGAGGCCTTATCTCCTAAAAACTCATCAGTTGGAATCTCTTCAACAAATTCGTTTTGTTTTAGCGTCTCAACAATAGAGCTGTTCTCGTTAAGCTCTTCAACACTTTTCCAGTATTTCTTGTTTGATGACATATTATATAATTGAATTACTTCTTAATAAATTAATAATGACACTTACCACATTCCAGACCACCCATTTGAGCAGCAGTAAGCTTTTCTACTCCGTACTTTTTAGATAATTGTTCATGGATCTTAGCATAGTACTCATTATCCTGAACTTTCACCTCTGTTTCTCTGTGACAGTTGATACACCATCCCATAGTAAGTGGAGCATGTTGATACATGATTTCCATTTCTTCAACTGGACCGTGACAAGTTTGACACTGAATCCCTCCAACAGAAACGTGTTGTGAGTGGTTGAAATATGCGAAATCTGGTAGATTATGAATTCTTATCCATTTCACAGGCTGCGATTCTCCTGTATACTTTTGGTCAGCATCGCTCCATCCTGCAGCTGCATATAGCTTTTGGATTTCACCATCGTAAAATTCTTTGCTATGCTCTACAGTAGTCTCTCCATTATATTCGTAGATTGACTTGTGACAGTTCATACAAACATTTAAAGATGGAATCCCTGAAGTTTTACTTACACGAGCAGAAGAGTGACAGTATTTACAATCGATACCGTTATCACCTGCGTGAATTTTGTGTGAGAAGTGAATTGGCTGTACTGGCTGATACCCTTGATCAACCCCTACCTGCATTAAGTAACCATACACAAAGTACGCACTCGCCAACAATAAGAAAATAGCAGTCACCAAAACCAAGAATTGGTTTTTAGCAAACGCCTTCCATAATGGCAATCTAGCTTCGCCTTCAGTAATGTCAACACCCTTAGCTTCAGCAAACTTGTTTAAAGTTTGTCTCACCAAAATCAAAGCCATTGCCAACAAGGCAAACAACAATGCTAAAGCCCCTAAAATAATTTCATTTGAAATACCCGAACCAGAAGCTTGTGTAGCAGCACCACCCGTCGTGGCAACTTCTACTTTAGGTTCAGCCTTCTCTTGCGCGGTATACGCTAAGATATCTGCTATATCTTGATCGCTTAAAGTAGCGAACGCCGTCATAGGCGTATTGTTGAATTCTGCAAAAATTTGATTAGCATACGCATCGCCAGACTTAATCAATCCAGCACTGTTACGTATCCAAGCACTAAGCCACTCACGGTCCAAACCTTGCTCATCGGCCAATCTAGTTTCAACGTGTCTCAAGGCAGGCCCTGTCATTTGCTTGTCTAAATTATGACAAGCTGCACAGTTAGTATTGAACAAGGATTTCCCCTTTGCAGGGTCTCCTTCTTGCGCCCTTAAAGAGGCTGAAAGTGTGAGTAGAACAAGAAACCCTAATCGAATAATCTTAGAGGTCAATTTACGGTATATCACCTGTTTCATATTAATAGTTGAATTATCTTCCAAACTTTGGTATGATTTTTTCATTCAAAAAAAGAAAAAAATACAGTTATAAAAATCTCGCACAAAAGTAACATTTAAAGTGGATTCTAAAAATGTTACAGAAGTGTTAACTGATAATTTATATGCATTCTAAATAAGCCGTTTTGCCTATATATAATAATGTATATGACAGCCTATTTCTAGAAATTATTTTCATATTTTAGCCGTCAGTAAATCCATAATACTAAATCATTTACACCCAAATAAACCATTCATTTTAAACCATTTTAGAATCATGACTCACAAAAATACGAAAAAAGCGCTACTAGGGTTCTGCTTATTTTTAGGAGCTGTTTCCTACATACATGCCCAACAAGGAATTGTAACGGTAGACAAGAGCAAAGAAATCACGCAACTTTTGGAATTTAAAAAGGATATCAACACTGTTGCTTTGTACAAAATACAAATTTTTTCAGGAAATCGCTCTGGAGCAGAAAAAGCCCAATCAGAGTTCAATGATACCTACGAAGATTGGCCGGTAGCAATGGAATATGATACTCCACACTACAAAATACAAGTGGGCACTTTTAGAAGTCGTTTAGAAGCTGACAAAGCGCTTATCAAGATTAAAGCCAATTACCCCAATGCTTTTATCTTTCAACCAAAAACAGAAATCAAATAAAAGTGACATCATAGCAAACAAAAAGGCGACCATTTGGTCGCCTTTTTTATACCTATTATGATACTGAAAGTTATTTCAGCTTTTTCTTAACTTCTACTTCTTGGAATGCTTCTATAATATCACCTTCTTTGATGTCGTTATAGTTCTTGATCTGCATACCACAATCATAGCCTTTGGCTACTTCCTTAACATCATCTTTGAAACGTTTTAAAGAGGCTAATTCCCCAGTGTAAACTACTACACCATCTCTAATAAGTCTAATTCCAGAGTTTCTAAATATCTTACCATTGGTAACCATACACCCTGCAATACTTCCAATCTTAGAGACTTTGAATATTTCTCGAATTTCAGCAGTCCCCGTAATCTCCTCCTTAAGCTCAGGAGACAACATGCCTTCCATAGCATCTTTAAGATCATTGATAGCATCATAGATAATGGAGTACATTCTGATATCGATTTCTTCTTTATCAGCAATTTGTCTGGCATTACCCATTGGTCGCACATTAAATCCGATGATGATAGCATCTGAAGCAGTTGCCAATAACACATCACTTTCTGTAATGGCTCCAACTCCTTTATGAATGATATTAACTTGAATCTCTTCGGTAGATAATTTCTGAAACGAATCGGTCAAGGCTTCTACAGAACCATCCACATCTCCTTTAAGAATGATGTTCAATTCCTGGAAGTCTCCAAGTGCAATACGACGTCCAATTTCATCTAGAGTAATATGACGTTGTGTTCTTACAGACTGCTCACGCTGTAATTGAGTACGTTTCGCAGCAATTTGCTTTGCCTCTCTTTCGTCCTCAAATACATTGAATTTATCTCCTGCCTGAGGTGCACCATCCAAACCTAAAATAGAAACTGGTGTCGACGGTCCTGCTTCACTAACGTCATTACCTCTTTCATCGTGCATTGCTTTTATCTTACCGCTGTTTTTACCAGCAAGCACATAATCACCAACTTTTAAAGTACCAGCCTGAACTAAAATAGTTGAAACATATCCTCTTCCTTTATCCAAAAACGCTTCAACTACAGTACCATTAGCCAATTTATTGGCATTTGCTTTAAGCTCTAATAATTCGGCTTCTAGTAATACCTTTTCTAATAATTCTTTAACACCTTGACCTGTTTTGGCTGAAATATCATGAGATTGAATTTTACCACCCCAATCTTCCACCAATAAGTTCATATTTGCCAATCCTTCTTTTACTTTATCAGGGTTAGCACCTGGCTTATCAATTTTGTTGATTGCAAATACAATTGGCACATTAGCCGCTTGGGCGTGAGCGATAGCTTCTTTTGTTTGTGGCATGATGGCATCATCTGCCGCAATTACAATAATAGCTAAATCGGTTACTTGAGCACCGCGCGCACGCATGGCAGTAAAGGCCTCGTGACCCGGAGTATCCAAGAAGGCAATTTTCTGACCTCCATCCAAGGTTACTCCATATGCTCCAATATGCTGTGTAATTCCACCAGACTCTCCTGCAATTACATTTTCTTTACGAATGTAATCCAAAAGCGAAGTTTTACCGTGGTCTACGTGTCCCATCACGGTAACGATTGGAGCTCTTGGTGTCAAGTCTTCTGGTTTATCTTCTACTTCTTCTATTGACTCTTCAATATCAGCAGTAACAAACTCAACCTCGTAACCAAATTCATCTGCTACTACAGAAAGGGTTTCTGCATCCAAACGCTGATTCATGGTTACCATCATTCCAAGAGACATACATGCCGAAATAATCTGTGTTACTGACACATCCATCATTGTAGCAACTTCACTCGCAGTAACAAACTCAGTTACTTTAAGGATTTTACTTTCAGCTTGTTGTTGCTCAAGACTCTTTTCTGTCTGTTCTCTATGATGTTCCCTTTTCTCTCTACGGTACTTAGCTCCTTTACCTTTACTGGATTTACCTTGAAGTTTTTCAAGAGTTTCACGAACTTGTTTTTGTACTTCTGCTTCGCTAGGCTCTTCTTTCACAACCGTAGGTCGCTTTCCTTTTCCTTTATATCCGCCACCTTTTTGGTTTCCGCGATTATTTTGGAAGTTAGGTCTATTATCAGTTCCAGTCTTGCTTATACGACGACGCTTTTTCTTATTAGCGTCATTTGAAGAAGCAGCTGGCTTTTTATCTTCTTTTTTCTTCTTAGGTTTATCAAACTGAGATAAATCTATTTTTTCACCGGCAATTTTTGGCCCTGTAAGTTTTTGATATTTGGTTTCCACACGGCCTTCTGGAAACTCTTTTGGTTTATCGGCAGGCACCTGCTTCTTCTCCTTTACAGGCTCTTTTTTAGGTTGAATATCCTTTTTTGGCTCAGGTTTGGATATTTTCTCCTCTTTTTTAGGAGCTTCTTGCTTAGGAGCTGGTGCTGGTTTAGGTTCTGGAGTCTTCACTTCTGCTTCAACTGGTTTTTGCTCTTCCTCTTTAGGTGGTTGTTCCACTTTGGGAGCTTCTTCCTTAGGTGCCTCAACAACCTTTGGAGCTTCTTCCTCTTTAGGTGCCTCCTCTTTTTGGGCCTCTTCAGGCTTAGGTGTGTCCAAGTCGATTTTTCCTACCTGTTTTGGACCACTCAGTTCAACCCTCGCCTTGACCACTTGCTGCCTACTAGCTTCAGCTTTTTTCGCTTTCTCCTCCAACTCGCGTTCGCGGATTTCACGAAGTTCTTCTTTTTCCTTCTGCTTGGCCTCACTTACTTCCTTAGACGCCACCTTCTTACTGGCATCTGTTTGAAATTCATTGGAAAGAATCCCGTAGACCTCTTCTGAAATTTTAGTATTCGGACTTTTCTCTATTTCCACGTTTTTTGATTCCAAAAAATCAACCGCACGGTCAATAGAAATATTGAGTTCTCGTAATACTTTATTTAATCTAATTGTTTGAGCCATAAATTGCCTGTAATATAAACTTATATCTGTTATTCTTCAAATTCTTCTTTAAGAATTCTTATTACTTCTAGAATTGTTTCTTCTTCTAAATCTGTTCTCTTCACCAAGTCCTGTACATCCTCTTCCAATACACTCTTGGCGGTATCCAATCCTGCCTTGCTGAATTCTTCTATAATCCATCCTTCAATCTCATCAGAGAATTCTGTTAATTCAACATCCTCTTCAGCACCTTCTCTATATACATCAATCTCATAACCAGTTAATTGACCAGCTAAGCGAATATTGTGGCCACCTCTACCAATTGCTTTACTAACCTCTTCTGGTTTAAGCAATACTTCTGCATGTTTAGTCTCTTCATTTACTTTGATGGAAGTTACCCTTGCTGGACTTAATGCTCTTGTAATATAAAGCTGAATATTGTTGGTATAATTGATTACATCAATGTTTTCGTTTCCAAGTTCTCTTACAATACCATGAATTCTTGACCCCTTCATACCTACACAGGCTCCTACAGGATCTATTCTATCATCATAAGAATCTACTGCTACCTTAGCTTTTTCACCAGGAATTCTAACAACATTTTTAACGGTAATCAAGCCATCGAACACCTCTGGTATCTCTTGTTCGAACAATTTCTCCAAGAAAACAGGAGCTGTTCTTGACATAATGATAGCCGGTTTATTGCCTTTTAACTCTACACTCTCAATAATTCCACGGACATTTTCTCCCTTGCGGAAGAAATCTGAAGGAATTTGCTTTTCTTTCGGCAAAATAATTTCATTTCCTTCATCATCCAAAAGAATGATTGCTCTATGACGTATATGGTGT